>JBBRWZ010000001.1:0-99120 GCA_038248895.1 Candidatus Limnocylindria bacterium
CGGAGGCTGGCGGAGAGGGGGGGATTCGAACCCCCGACGGGTTGCCCCGAACCGCATTTCCAATGCGGCGCCATAGGCCTCTAGGCGACCTCTCCGCGGCGGCTGAGCGAGCGCGCCGGGCCCCGGCGCCGAATTGACGATGCGTGGCGGAGAGGGAGGGATTCGAACCCTCGGTGCTCATCGCACACCGCTTTTCGAGAGCGGCACCTTAAACCACTCGGACACCTCTCCGCGGGGAGTCTATCAAACGGGACCGATGGCGACGGCGGTCGCTCAGGCGGTGGCGGTCTCCGCCAGCCGCCGGGCCTCGGACTCCCGGACGCCGGAGATCACCGACAGCTGGTGGGGCATCGACGCATCGCGCGCCAGATCGATGGCGCCACCGGCGGCGCCGCGACGCTCGTCGGGCACCGCGTAGACGAGGGCGCGGACACGTGTTTCGAGCAGGGCACCGACACACATCGGACAGGGCTCGTGGGTCGTGAAGATGGTGACGTCCCCGAGGCGGCGATTGCCGAGCTTCCTGGCTGCGGCCTGGACGGCGAGCAGGACGGCGTGCGCGGTGGGGTCCTCGGTGAGCGTCATCCGGTCGTGATCCCGCGTGATCATCGCGTCGTCAAGGACGGCAACCGCCCCAACCGGGACCTCCCCCTCTTCCCCACCTCGTCGCGCCTCGGCAATCGCCTCGGCCATGAAGAGCTCGTAGTTCATCGGACCTCGCGCGGCGTCGCCACCGGAACCGTGGCGACCGAGCCGGAGTCTAGCAGAGCATGGGTACGAATCCTGCTCTATGCTCTCCGCCGCGCAACGAGCCTCCACCTGACGCGATGCGGCTCGCAAACCGAGGGGACCACCTGAGTAGACATGCCATGACACGACGATCCCGCCGCGGATCGGTCGTCGGACTTGCCGCGCTGGCCGCCGCCTTCGGCCTGGCACTCTTCGCACCGATCCCGACCACCGGCAATGCTGAACTCGACCGCGTCAAGACCGAGGTCGCCGAGCGCTTTCCGGGCTGGAGCATTACCCGCGCCACCGCCTCATGGGAGAACGCCTTCACGGTCGTCGCCTCGTGCGCCGGCCGGCAGATCGGCTTCCAGGTCGTCCCGGAGCACGGCCTCCCCGTCGGCGACGCGTGGGTGCAGCCCAACGACGAGTTCAGTCGGGCGCGACTCGCCGAAGTCAGCGACCACCGCACCTATCTCGTCTGGTTCCAGCACCCGCGCCGCGAGCGACAACTCTCCTGCCGCGCCGAGATGGCTCGCGAGCTGCGTGCCGGTCCGACGCTGCCGCTCGGCCTGGAGTAGGTGCCGTCCGCCCGCGTCCCCTCGCGGGCGCGCGTTGCTATGCTTCATCACGCACATCCATCGGTGTCGTGGCGGGGGTGACTGGATGCACAGGAGGAACGTGATACGGATGCCGATGCCGCGCGTTTCCCCGTCGAGTGCAGACCCCGCGGTCGAGAGGCGCCGATGACCGACGCCAGCCGCGACGACGCACTCCTGGCGCAGCGGATTCGCACCGGCGATCGTGATGCGCTGGGTGAGCTCTACGACCGGTACGCATCGGTCGCCCTCGCCACCGCGCTGCGCGTGGTGGCGGATCGGCAGCTGGCGGAGGATCTCGTGCACGACACGTTCGTAGCGGTGTGGCAGAAGATCGGGCGTTTCGACCCCGCTCGCGGCAACCTGCGCTCGTGGCTGCTGACGATCGTCCGCAACCGTGGGATTGACCGACTGCGGGCCACGCGTCCGAGCATCGAGGTCGGTGACGCTGACCAGCAGTCGCTCCTGCGCACGCCGCACAACCCGACCGAGGACGATGCGATGCGGCGCGTCTCCGGCGCCCAGGTGCGGGCCGCCATCACCGAGCTTCCCGACGAGCAGCGGCGCGCGATCGAGCTCGCCTACTTCGAGGGTCGCACCTACCGCGAGATCGCCGAGCTGACGGGCGTGCCGCAGGGCACGGCCAACGGCCGTCTGCGGCTGGCCCTCGCCAAGCTGCGCGAATCGCTGCGCCTGGGCGACGGCGCTCCGCTGCTCGACGGTGACGACCGATGACCGACCGCGGGACGCGTCTCTCATGCGCCGATGTCGACGAGATCGGCGGGGCCTACCTGTTCGGCGGCGTTGATCATGACGAGCAGCTGGCGGTGGACGAGCACCTCGCCGCCTGCCGCGAGCCACACGCCGAGCTGCGTGCCGGCGTGAGTGGTGAGCTGCTGGCGATCGGCCTCGAGCCGGTCGAGCCGAGCCCCGAGCTGCGTCAGCGACTCATGGCCACGATCGCGGGCATGCCGCAGGAGCACGCCGTCCTGGCGGCGCCCATGACGGTCATGGCCAAGCCGGCCGAGCGACGGCGTCTCGCCGAGCCGGCCGCTCCCCGACGCGGCTTCTTCGAGTGGATGGGCAACGGCTGGGCCCGCGGGATGGCGGCTGCAGCCGTGGTCGCGGTGATCGCCCTCGGCGCGTGGAACATCGGTCTCCAGGGCCGGCTGTCGGCGAGCGAGCAGGTGGCGCAGGCCATCGCCGGGGCCGACACGGTCCGCAGCGTCTCCGGCGACGCCGGCCGTGGGATCCTGCTGCAGACTGGCTCCGCGGCCTCGTTCGTCGCGACCGACATGACGGGGCTCCCTTCCGACCAGCTCTACGAGGCGTGGCTCATCCCCGCCGATGGGGCACCGCTAGCGGTGGGCGTCTTCCGTCCCGACAACGGTCCGCTGCTGGTGCAGCTCGATGATGGCCTCGATGGGTTCGCCACGTTCGCGCTCACCGTCGAGCAGGGACGCGTCGACACTCCGACCGGCGCACCGGTCCTCGTCGCTAGCCTCTCAAGCTGAGGCAGGGCTCCCCTCGCGCGTTCCACGCTCGATGCGCGGTGCGGTGACGTCGCCTCGCGGCCGGCGGCAGTTTCCCGCAGCTCGGTGATCCATCACCGGATCCACGCCCGAGGCGTTGGCCGGGCGGGTTTCCGCCGATGTATCGCTGCCCAGAGAGCGTGAAGTGCACCGCACGGCGCGCTCCGTGCGTACGGAGCGCCGATCTACGAGCGGAACCGCGTCCGGCTTCCCGGGCGGGCGCGGATTCGCTGACGTATCACCGGGTCGTATGGCCCACGATCGGGGCACGCCTTGCGCGAGAGGCAGGTGTCGGCCATACGGCCGCTGTCGCTGCCGACTCAGATCCCCGCACGTGCGAAGGGGGCGAGTGGTAAGCACCGACGTCACCCCGAGACCCCCGGCCGCGCGGGCAACCAGGCACATCGGTCAGCACGCGCATGACCGCGAAGCCGAGGACGACCGTCACCCGAAGGCCGCTGAGCGGCCAGGCGACTCGGGGACGAAGGACCATCACGCGTCGACCCTACCGCGGGAGGGCGGCGTGCCGCGACCCGTCAGCCGCGGACGCCGAGTGCGGCCTCGATCTCGTCCAGGTGCTCACCGCGGTGTTCGCCACGGGCTGGGCTGATGGGGCTGTCGGGATCACCCGGCCACAACCGCTTGAGCGGCAGCTCGGCGGCGCGGGCATCCGACTCCTCGGCCAGGCGCAGCGCGAGCTGCGCCGCGGCGCGCGGTGCGATGGCGTGGATCAGGGGTCGAGTCGAGTCGTTCAGCCAGTCGCCATCCGGCTCCGCGTCGCCCGCGACCCATGGCTCGCCGCGATCGATCTTGTCGGCAAGGACGAGAAAGCGGCTGTCCCAGTAGGCCAGGTGGCCGAGCACGGCGGCCACGGTCCAGAACTCGTTCAGCGGGGCCCCAAGCGCCTCGTCGTCGAGCTGCTCGATCAGCGCCTGCAGGCGCTCGCGCTGTCGGGTGTTGGCCTCGATGTAGGCGCGATCGTCGGGCATCGGCTCATGTTAGCAATGAGTGGCGTGCCCGAGAGGACTCGAACCTCCGACCTTTAGGTCCGCAACCTAACGCTCTATCCACTGAGCTACGGGCACCCGAGAGACCGTCCGTGCGGGAGCGGAACGGTGGCGGAGAGGGAGGGATTCGAACCCTCGGAAGAGGTTTACCCCCTTCAACGGTTTAGCAAACCGCCGCACTAGGCCACTATGCGACCTCTCCACGAACGGCGCCGATGATAGCATGACGTGGTCGCTGCGACGACCTCCCGACCTGGTCCATCCGGGCTTCCGCGTATGCCCGCATCGGACCCCACCGACGCTCTAAGAAAGACCGATACCAGTGCACCGCCTACCCATCATCGGACAACCCCTTGGCGACTCCCCGCTCGAGTCGGTGCTGCGTGCCGCGCTCGCCGCGGCAGGTACCGACACCGAGATCGAACGCTGGGAGCGCAAGCCGCACTTCCTCGCCGAGGCGGTGGCGGCGCTGCGGGACGACGCCGTCATCGGTGCGCTCATCGCGTCGCCCCACAAGGAGAAGGCGGCGACGCTGCTCGATGCCCTTTCGGACGATGCCAAGGCCTCGGGCGCGGTCAACATTGTTGTCCATGACGGCGACAAGCTGCGCGGCTACAACAGCGACCTGGATGGGATCCGAACCGGGCTCGCGGCGATCCTCCCCAAGCTCCAGGGCAAGTGGCCGCGCAACGCGATCGTGCTCGGCGCCGGCGGGGGCGCACGCGCCGCGGTCGCGGTCCTCATCCAGTCCCGGATGCAGCACATTACCGTGTTCAACCGGCATCTCCACAAGGCCGAGGCGCTGGTCACGCACATGGCGCGCAGCGCCCGCCACATGGAGCTGCGCGCGCGGCCCTGGCACGAGGCGATCCTGGAAGCCGAGATCGCGAAGGCGCCACTGCTCGTCAACGCCAGTGGCCTCGGAGATCGGGACGGCAGCCCCGTGCCGCCTGAGCTGCTGACCGATGAGATGTGGGTGCTCGACCTGGTCCTCACCGCCCGCGACTCGCCGCTCATGGCCGCGGCCAGGGAACGGGGCGCGACGATCGCAAACGGTCAGGCCGCATTCCTCGCCGGCGCCGCCGAGTCGTTGCGCCGCCTCACCGGGACACCCGGCGACGCCGCCGTGCTGCGTGAGGCCCTCGCCAGCGAGCTTGGCGTCGCCGCCGCCGAGGTGGCGGTCGTCGGCGACTGAACGCCGGCGCCACGTGATTGGGCGGACCGCGTGATGTTCTATACCGCGGGCTGGGTACACGTGATCTGCGGCTGCATGTTCTGCGGCAAGACGGATGAGATGCTCCGCCTCCTGCGTCGCTTTGGCATCGCTGGTCGCAGCGTGATCCTGCTCAAGCCACAGCTGGACACGCGGAGCGACCACATCACCGTCCTCTCGCGCTCCGGCGCCCAGCATGAGGCAATCTCGGTGGACGACTCGTCGAAGATCGAGGCGATCGTCGGCGACGCCGACATCGTGGCCATCGAGGAGGGGCAGTTCTTCGACGAGCGCCTCCCCGAGGTCGTCGAGCGTCTCGCCAACATGGGCAAGCAGGTCGTGGTCACCGGCCTCGACCGCGACTTCCGCGGCGTCCCGTTCGGGACGATGCCGCGCCTCATGGCGCTCGCCGACCAGGTGACGAAGCTCACCGCCATCTGCATGGTGTGCGGCGAACCGGCGACCCGCACCCAGCGCCTCATCGACGGCGCGCCGGCACCGGCGGACTCGCCGCTCATCCTCATCGGCGGGATCGGCGACGAGACTTACGAGGCGCGCTGCCGGCTGCACCACGAGGTGCCGGCCGCGGCCAATTGACGCACCACTCCATCGGCCTACCGTTGGAGCCGGCGTACCCCGACGTCGGTGCTCGGACCGTGGCGGAGGGGGAGGGATTCGAACCCCCGGATCCGTTGCCGGATCTGCGGTTTTCAAGACCGCTGCCTTCAGCCGCTCGGCCACCCCTCCACGCCGCGTGATTCTGCCATGGGTTGAGGGGTGTCGCTCGCGGAGCCGATCAGGTCACCCGCCGCCGCCCGGTCAGCCACAGGATCACACCAACGAGTGCCGCCGAACTCACGGCCGCAACGGCAGCCGGCGCGCCATCGCACGCTACCTGAAAGGACAGGAGCGAGTAGCACAGGCTTCCGGCTCCGCTCGTGGGGACAAGGACCAGGAAGACGACAAGGCCCACGAGCAGCGCCACAGCCACTCTCACCGTTATCGTCATGCTCTATCTCCGCTGAAACGCCAGCCCCGGACCGCGCTCTCTCGTGAATCTCAGGGCGACAGATACATGACCGATGACCGATGCGAGCTGGGCCAGCCGCGCGACTCGCGAGTTCAGTCCGCCGTCAGCCGACGAACTGGAGCACTACGAACGCGGCGATCCCCGCCACCGCGGCCGAGAGCGCCGTCCCCCACGCCATGTCCACCAGGGTGATGATCGACGGCCAGCCGCGGACGGTGGCCATGTTGGTCAGGTCGTACGTCGCGTAGGCAACGAAGCCGAAGAGCGCTCCGCGGAGCGCGGCAGTGAGCGCGCTGCCATCATCGACGCCGGGCTGGGTCGCGAAGAACGTCACACCAATGACGTAGATGAGGTAGAAGGCGCCCGCGGCGGCCCAGTTCGGCACCTCGGCCATGAGGAAGCCGAGGTGCTCGCGGTAGAAGCTGCGGGCGACCACGGTAAGCCAGAGGCCATCGAGGACGGCCATCACGACGAAGGAAGCGAGGAAGCTCGGCAGGTAGTTCATGTGCTCACGATACGCGGCGCGTCCCGCGCCGGATCAGCTCAGCCGCCGCACACGGCATTCGATTGATCGAACGTATCGAGCCGGAACGCCGCGAGCCGAAGGGTTTGTTCGATTTATCGAACGCCGGGACGCGTGAGCGGCGCGGCTGGGCGGCCCTCGCGCTCAGCCCTGTTCGATATATCGAACAAACCGGACGCGTCGCACCGGTGCCGCGCGATCCGTTCGATATATCGTCCGGGAGGGACGGGGGGCGGCGGCAGGGGCGGCGGCAGCGACCCCGACCGGGGAATGAGCCGGAGTCAGGCGTGGGCCGAGATGCGATCGGCGCCGAAGTGCGGGCGCAGCGCGGGCGGCAGCAGGATCGAGCCGTCCCGCTGGAGGTGCGTCTCGACGAGCGCGGCGTACGTCCGCGAGAGCCCCAGGCCGGAGCCGTTGAGCGTGTGGATGAGCTCCGGCCGCGCGTCCCGCGATGGGCGGTAGCGAAGGTTCATGCGGCGCGCCTGGAAATCGGTGTAGTTGGAGCACGAGCTCACCTCGAGATAGCGCCCCACGCCGGGTGCCCAGGCCTCGATGTCATAGCCCTTGGCCTGGGCGAAGCCGACGTCCCCGGTGCAGCGCTCGACGGTCCGGTACGGCAGCTCGAGCGCCTCGAGCACCTCCTCCGCGTCGCGGGTCAGGGTCTCGAGCTCGGCGTCACTCGTCTCCGGCGTCACGAACTTCACCATCTCGACCTTGTCGAACTGGTGGACGCGGAGCAGGCCACGGGTATCCTTGCCGGCCGCTCCCGCCTCGCGCCGGAAGCACGGCGTGTAGGCGCTGTGATAGCGCGGCAGGTCGGTGGCGGCGAGGATCTCGTCGCGGTAGAGGTTCGTGACCGGCACTTCCGAGGTCGGGATGAGGTACAGGTCGTCGCGGTCAGCGACGTACATCTGCGCCTCCTTGTCCGGCAGCTGGCCGGTGCCGCGGGCGGAGGCGGCGTTCACGAGCAGCGGCGACCAGATCTCGGTGTAGCCATGTCGTTCGGCGAGGTCGAGGGCCAGACCGATGAGCGCGCGCTGCAGGCGCGCGCCGGGCCCGGTGAAGACGATGAATCCCGAGCCGGCGATCTTCGCCCCACGCTCCAGATCGAAGAGGCCCAGGCGCTGCGCGATATCCCAGTGCGGTGGCGTGCCGTCGTCGTCGACGCGTCGCTCGCCCCACTCCCGGACGACCGGGTTGTCCGCGTCCGAGCGCCCAGCCGGCACGCTCTCGTGCGGAACATTCGGAACGAGCAGGAGGTCGTCGGCGATCTGCGCCTCGGCGTTCGTCAGCTCGGCGGCAAGGAGGTCGATGCGGGTCGAGAGCTCGGCCATCTCAGCCTTGAGCCGCTCCCCGTCCTCGCGCCGTCCATCCCGCATCAGGCCGCCGAGCTCCTTGTTGCCGGCGTTGCGCCGCGCGCGCAGCTCGTTGACCTCGGCCTCCACGCGCCGGCGGTGCGTGTCCACGTCTGCGATGCGGTCGAGGGCCGCCAGCGGCTCGGCTCCCCCGCCCTTGCGTGCGACGGCGCGCTTCACGGCCTCGACATCGTCGCGGATCAGCTGGAGCGAGATCATGCGGGGAGGGTAGCGGCGGCCGCGGCGGCGCGGAGCCGCGCCGTGACGAACGATGGCTCGAGGCTCGCCACGAGCCACCCGGCACGCGGTCCCGAGGGCTGGCCGAGGAAGGCGAGGTAGAGGGCGGCGAAGGCGCGGCCGGCGGGAATGTCCACCGCCCGCGCCGCCTCGAAGATCTCGTTCTGCAGCGACTCGCCGGTCCACGCCGCGGCGTCCAGGACCGCCACTCGGTCGCGGAGGGCAGCAAGGAAGCGTCGCTGCCCGTCGTCGAGACCGGCGGAGGCCGCTGGCAGCTCCTCGCGCACCGTCACCCGAACCCGATCCGGCGCGTACGCCTCCAGCCAGGCGCGCGCAGCGCCGACACGCTCGGCGAGGATCGCCTCCTCTGCCGCGTTCAGGGCGCTCCCCTTCTCCGCCGCGGTCCGCTCCGCGACGTCGACGCCGGGCACCTGGACGAGGAGGGCAAGGTGGCCAAAGGCGGGCCGATGGAGGGCGGCGGCGGCAACCGGGTCGACGTCGGCATCCACGAGCGAGGCGGCGAACAGCTGCGGCGCATCCGATGGCAGCTCCCCGCGCACCTCACGCCCGGCGGTCGCCGCGGCGAGGCGGTCCGACTCGTCGAAGAGGCGCGCGATGGCATCGGTCCCGTCGGGGTCGAAGCTGATCGCCTGGTTCGGGCGCGAGCGCAGGAAGAGGAGCCGCAGCTGCTCCGGAGGCACCACCTCGGCCATCAGCGACGCGGAGGCACCGGTGCCCCGGGAGGTGATCATCCTGCGGCCGCCGACGTTGAGGAACTCGTAGACGAGATTGGTCGGCGGGTCGCGATCGAAGACCTCGCGCGCGATCGCCTCGGAGCGGTCGCGGGCGCCGCCGCGGGTGGCGAGGTCCTTGCCGTTCGGCTCGATCGTGACGCCGAACTCGGACCACTTTGCCGCCCAGTCGACGTTGAACGGCAGCTTCCCGTTGCCGCCGAACGGGCTGATCTCGCCCTGGTGGCCGCAGCCGGTCGCCCAGCGTACAAGGTCGCTGCGGCATTCGTAATGGACGATCCCGCGCCCCCCGTCCCAGGCGGTGACGATGGTGGTACCGATGCGCCCGCAGTTCTCGCAGATGACCTGCAGTGGATGCCACTCCGCCGGATGGCGGACGCTCGCGACGCGCTCGTAGACCTTCCGCACGACCTCCGCGCGGTCGAGGGCGATGCGGATCCAGCGGTCCATGGTGCCGGCGCGGTAGAGGTCGCTCATCCAGTAGCGAACGTCGGGATGGATACCGAGCCGGTCGAACGTGTCGATGAAGAGGCCGGCGAAGTGCCGCGCGTAGGACGCATGACAGTCCCCCGCCGGGTCAGGGACGTTCGCCAGCGGCACGCCCATGAAGCGCTCGACGGCATCGGGGGTGAGGAGCGCCTGGGCATCCATCGGGTCGAGGTCGTCCACACCGTAGCGCAGCTCGACGGCCAGCCCGCGAGCCCGCAGGGCACGCGTGATGACATCGAGGATCACCGGTCCGCGCAGCGAGCCGACGTGCACCGTCCCAGATGGCGTCTTGGAGTCGTTGACGACCTGCGGCCCCGATGCCGAGGCCGCCAGCTCATCGGCCCAGAACACGGTGTCGGTCGTACGCCTGCGGCATCGCCGCGCCTCAGCTGATGGCGACGACGGTGTAGGCGTCAGCCCCGCCCGGGGTCTGGACGGTGACCTTCTCGCCCTGCTTCTTGCCCATCAGGGCCTGGCCGACCGGCGACTCGTTGCTGATGCGTCCCTCGCGGGGTGCCGCCTCGGCCGAGCCGACGATGGTGAACGCCTCCTCGCCGTCGGGGCCCTTGATGACCACCTTCGACCCGATCCCCACCTTGTCGCCATTGTTGCCGGCGATCACCTGGGCATTCTTCAGCTGCCCCTCCAGCGTCGCGATGCGTCCCTCCAGGAACGATTGCTCCTGCTTGGCATCCTCGTACTCGGCGTTCTCGCTGATGTCCCCGTCCTGTTTCGCGTCGTGGATGCGCGCGGCGACCCGCGGGCGCTCGCTGGTGATGAGGTGATGGAGCTCGACCTCGAGCTTCGCGAGGCCCTCGGCGGTGAGGTAGACGGGCTTCGTGTTCATGGTGTGCGCTCACTCCCCCTTCGTGGGTGGTGGATCGGGCGAGCCGGTCGCGTGGGACGGAGCCCCGCCGCACTGGGGCATCGCGGCGGACGGATCGAGGTCGATAACAAAAAACGCTCCAGGCCCCGCCCCGCTCATGCGTGGGCTTTCCTGAAGCCGGCCGCCCCGTTCCTTGCGGCGCAGGTGCAGAGCCACGTCGGTCGCCGCTCGTTTCCGCGCTGACGTCGCAGGATTGTAGGCGCGGACCGCACGTTCGTCAAAAGCGCGGCGCCAGGTACCGGGTTCGGCATCCCGGTGATCCATCACCTCGATTGCACACCATCCGTTCGCCGTGCGCGGTTCCGGTGCCAGATCACCGCCAGCGCCGCACGAGGAGCGGGTAGCCGCCGACCTCCCGTTTAGCATGTGCTGATCTGTCACCGAATCGCAGCCGGCGCCACCCTCCGAGCACGAAACCGGTGATGGACCTGCGGCAGAAGACGGCGAGCGGGGGCGATGTCTCGCCATTGCAGCAACCGATGGTGACCGACCGGCTGACCGGTCCTGGCCACCTCCCATGTCGCGCCCAATTCGACGATGGGTCCGGATCGTCTAGCGCACGATCACCAGGAGCACGATTCCCGCGGCGAAGATGAGCCGATAGAGGCTGAACAGGGCCACCGACCGCGTCCGCAGCCATGCCAGCAAGAAGCCGATGGCGAGCATGCCGCTGATCGCGGCGACGACAAAGCCAGCGGCGACGGCGAACCACTCGTTCGTGGTGAGCGATGCGTCGAGGAGCTTGCGCGAGCCGTAGAGGCCGGCACCGAGCGTGATCGGCGTGGCGAGCAGGAAGCTGAAGCGCGCCGCCGACTCCCGCGTCAGGCCGAGTGCCAGCCCGGCGGTGATCGTCGCTCCGCTGCGGCTGATGCCGGGCAGCAGCGCGAGCGCCTGGCTGAAGCCGATGACGAGCGCGGACCGCGTGTCGAGCTCGTCCATCTGGCGCTCACGGCGCCCGATCCGGTCCGCGATCCACAGCCCGGTGGCGCCGATGACGAGGAAGCCGGCGATGGCGATGCGTGTCGCGTCACTGTCGGCGTGGAAGACGGAGTTGATGAGGTCCTCGCCGAGGAAGCCGATGATCGCCGCCGGCACCGTCGCGATGACGAGGAGCCATCCAAGGCGCCGATCTCGATCGTCACCAATCCGGCGCTCCCGAATGCTGCCCGCGATCGCAGCCAGGTAGCGGATCCAGTCGCGTGCGAAATAGGCCAGCAGTGCGACGAGCGTCCCGAGATGCAGGAACACATCGAACGCGAGGCTCCCGACGAGGCCCGTCGAGTCCCAGCCGGCGATCCACGGCGCGAGCTCCAGATGTGCGCTCGAGCTGACCGGAATGAATTCGGTGAGGCCCTGGAGAAGGCCGATCAGCGCGGCCTGGATGACGACGTCCATCGATCCCTTCCGGTGCGGGGCGGCGCGATAACGAATGACGCCGGCGCCGGGGACGGTGCCCCGGAACGCCGGCGTTGAGAGTAGCGGACTCCTAGCGGATGAAGAGCGGCGCCAGCACCAGGGTGATGGTCGCGAGCAGCTTCACCAGCACGTGCAGCGACGGACCGGCGGTGTCCTTGAAGGGATCGCCCACGGTGTCGCCGACCACGGCCGCGGCGTGGGCATCGCTGCCCTTGCCGAGCACGACGCCGTTCGCATCGGTCAGGTTGTTGGACTCGATGTACTTCTTCGCGTTGTCCCATGCACCGCCGCCGTTGTTGAGGACGGTTGCGAGCATGACGCCCGAGATGGTCCCGACCATGAGCATGCCGGCGATCGCCTCCGCGCCCAGCAGGAGGCCGACCACGATGGGCGTGGCCACGGCCACCACCCCGGGCAGGATCATCTGCCGCAGCGCCGACCGCGTGGTGATGTCGACGACCCGAGCGTAGTCGGGGCGCTGGGTGTAATCCATGATGCCGGGCATCTCCCGGAACTGGCGGCGGACCTCGACAATGATCGCCTGGGCCGCGGTACCCACCGCGCGGATCGCGAGGCTGGAGAAGAAGTAGACGAGCATGGCGCCGATGAGGGCCGCGATGAAGACGCTCACGTCGGCGAGGTTGACGCTGGTCAGCAGCTTCGCTCCGTCGACCCCGGCCTCGATGCGTCGGCCCTGGATTAGGTTGACCTTGTCGATGTAGGCGCTGAAGAGGAGGAAGGCGGCGAGCGAAGCTGACGCGATGGCGTAGCCCTTCGTCAGGGCCTTCGTCGTGTTGCCGACCGCGTCGAGGCGATCGGTGATCTCGCGTGCGCCCTTCTCGGCGTGGCTGAACTCGGCGATGCCGCCGGCGTTGTCGGTGATCGGGCCAAACGTGTCCATCGCCAGGATGAACGCGGTCGTCATCAGCATCCCCATGGTGGCGACGGCGGTTCCGAAGATGCCGCCGACGTCCTTGCCGGAGGCATCGGTCAGGCCGGCCAGCGTCCCGAGCCAGTGGCTCGCGAAGAGCGCGATGCCAATGGTGATGGCGGTCAGGGCGGTCGTCTCATAGCCGACCGCGGTGCCGCTGATGATGTTCGTCGCGGGGCCGGTGCGGCTCGCCTCGGCGATCTCACGGACCGGGCGGAACGTGCCGGCGGTGTAGTACTGCGTGATGTAGACGAAGGCGACGCTCGTCGCCAGGCCCACCAGGCCGGCGCCGAAGTAGTAGACCCACGTCGGCAGCGCCGTCCCCGGGTTGATCGTCTGCATCATGACCGACGTGGTGAGCGCCAGGCCGAGGACGCACAGGAGGGTCGTCACCCAGTAGCCGCGGTTGAGGATGTTCATGGGGTTCTCATCCTCGCGACCACGGATGAAGAACATCGCGACGATCGTGGCCAGGAGGCCGAACGCGCGGACGACGAGCGGGAAGAAGATCCACGCCTCGGGATTCGGCCAGCCCGCCGAGTTGGCGATGTTGTACACCGCCACGCCGAGGATCATGGCGCCGATGTTCTCGGCCGCGGTGCTCTCGAAGAGGTCCGCGCCACGGCCGGCACAGTCGCCGACGTTGTCGCCGACGAGGTCAGCCACGACGCCCGCATTGCGCGGATCGTCCTCGGGGATGCCCGCCTCGATCTTGCCCACCAGGTCGCTCCCCACATCAGCGGCCTTGGTGTAGATGCCGCCGCCGAGCTGCGCGAAGAGCGCCACGAAACTGGCGCCGAAGCCGAAGCCGACGATGAGGAACGGTGCCTGCGCCGGATTCGAGAAGCCGCCGAAGGCGGCGAAGATGGTGTAGACGCCGAGCAGGCTCAGCGCCACCACCAGGAAGCCGGAGACCGCGCCACCGCGCAGCGCCACCTGGACCGCGCGGACGAGGCTGTGCTGGGCGGCGGCCGCGGTGCGCAGGTTCGCCTTCACGCTGATGAACATGCCGATGATGCCCGAGGCCATGCTGCACGCTGCGCCGACGAGGAAGGCGACGCCGGTCATGATACCGAGCTGCACGCCGTAGACGTCGGTGTCGGCCACGGCCTGCGTCTCGACGATGGCGATCACCGCGCCGATCACGAGCGCGCCGCCAATGGCGAGCAGCGCGATCGTCTGGTACTGGCGCCTGATGAAGGCCACCGCGCCCTCGTAGATCGTGCCGGCGATTTCCTGCATCGCCGCGGTGCCGGTGTCGGCGCGCAGCACGTCGAGGGCGAGGTACACGGCGAACGCGACCGCGGCCAGGCCGGCGATCGGGATCACCAAGATGATGGGCTGGAGCTCCATGGATCCTCCGCTGATGGGTCCCTCACGCACCGCGGCGACGATTGCGCGCGCGTGCGCAGAACCGGTCTGACACACGGAAACGCCGGCGGGAATGGCACGCATGCGTGCCCGCCAGCGAGGCCGCGCCATGGTAGCCGCGCGCGGTGCGGACGGTCAACTTACGACGGCGCCGGCGGGCATGCGCCGCGCGGATCGGCCCTAGGGAAGCCACCGCGGACGTGTTCCCCCCTCGGTGAGCCGAAGCCCCGAGCCCGAATCGAGATCGATGAGCCAGATGCCGGTCGGCACCCCATCACCCGATGCCCGCGCCACGAGCAGCTTCCCCGTCTCCGGCGTGAATGCCACCCAGCTCGCGACGAGGGCGCCGTCACCGAGCAGGCGACCGCGGGCGCCGCCGCCGGCCGTCGTGATCCAGATCGACCCGGCATCGTCGCCGCGCGGGAGCGTCACGTAGGCGATGCGACCACGATCGTCGACCGCGACACGGGCCGGCGCGTCGAACGGCGTCGGCGCCGGGTCGCGTGATCCGCGGAACAGCCGCAGCACGTCCTGGTCGGCGAGGTCGGCTGACGCCGGATCGAGCGGCTCGGCCGGGGTGCCCGGCTCGTGCCGCGGCAACTCCGCATCCGCGCGCGGCCCATCAAGCACGACGCCATCGACGAGGATGCCGGTCGAGTCCGGCAGCCACGAGATCGGCCCAGCCGCATCGATCTCGGCGGTCGTCAGCCGGTCGGCGGGCAGCTCGACCACCGCGACCCGCCCGGCGGTGTCGACATACGCCAGCGCGCCGCCGTCCGGCGAGAACGCGGGTTCGCGGAGGAGTGGCGACGGCAATGGCTCGCCGCTGCCGGCGACGGACGGGCTGGGAGACCCCGTCTCACCGGTCAGCTCGCGCGGCGGCACGAGCCGCGTCGCATCGGCCCCCGCGACACCGCGCAGCCAGATCCCGAGGCCGCCGCCGGTCGCCGCATCGGCCCGCCCGAACGCAATCGTGCGGCCGTCGGGGCTGTATGCGGGGTCGAACTCGAGGTTGGCCGCATCGGTGAGGACGCGCCGGTCGCGGCCGTCGACGAGCTGCTCGACGAGCTGGACGCCGTCACCAAGGACAAGTGAGCGCCCGTCCGGGGCGACGGCGAAATCGGTCACCGCCGACAGCTCCGCGGTCACCTGGCGCTGGTTGGTCCCGTCGGGATTCATCGCCCACACGTTGGCCACCCCGCCGCGTGGCGACAGGAAGACGATCTGGTTGGAGAGCGTCGTGCTCGGCGCGCCGGTCGTGAAGGTCCAGGTCAGCGGTGCGGCGAGGCCACCACCACCATCGGCGCTCACGCCCGCGGCGAGGGTCACCTCGAACGTCGTGTTGGCGGGCAGGGTCGACGACGGCATGAACCTGAGCAACCGTGCGCCTCCCGCCCCGAGCGCCGCCGCTCCGGGCAGCGGCACCGCCTCGAGCGACCCGGGCACCGCCGGGTCGACGGTGAGCAGCGCGGCGTCGACGGAGTCCGGATCAAGCGGTCGGTCGAAGACGACGCCGATCACGGTGGTGCCGGCGATGCCCTCCACGCCGTCCGCGGGCAGGAGCTGGACGACCTCCAGGTCGGTGCGCGCGGTCACGAACGAGATGCGGAGCGCTGCGTCGAGCGGTGTGCCGGCCAGGTCGGTGGCGGTGGTGTCGATCTCGATGCGGTAGCGCCGGCCCGCCTCCAGTGGCTGTTCCGGGACGATGGTGAGCCGCTCACCGGACCAGCGCAGTGCGGCCGACGTGCGCGGCGTCAGCCGCAGCGCATCTTCCACCGACGCGGTGTCCATCAGGGTGGAGAAGGTGATGGTGAGCTCCGCATCGCGCGCCACCGCCGCGTCGCCATCCCCAGGGTCGGTGGCAGCCACGCTCGGTGAGCCGACCGTGGTGAACGAGAAGGGATCGGCGGCGGCCTGCATCGTGTTCCCGGCCTCGTCGCGCGCTCCCGGGCCGATGGTGACGACGAATGACGACTGCAACGGCAGCGGATCCGCCGGCGTGAACGTGACCGTCGTCCCGCTCCAGCTGAAGCTGCCGGGCACCTTCGGCGCGATGCTGATCGCCGTCTCGGCTGATGCATGGTCGACCGTCTCGGAGTAGGCGACCTCGATGCTCGTCGTCGTGAGAGCGATCCCCGCGTCGCCGGCGAGGTGCTGCGTCAGGCCGACGCGGCCCACGACCGGCGGCCGCGAGTCGACCGTGCTGGCGAGATAGAGGATGCCGGAGAGAACGGCGGCGCCGACGAGAAGGACGACAGATGAGCGGAGCAGAACGCGGCGCACGGGCTCCGCGGCCTAGTGGTGTCGCAGCCGGGCAGGCAGGATGTGCAGCTCGTCGCGGTACTTCGCGACGGTGCGGCGCGCGATCGCGATCCCTTCCTCGGCGAGCAGGTCCGCGATCTCCTGGTCGGACAGCGGGTGCGGCTGCTCCTCCGACTCGATGAACTTTCGAATCTGGTCCTTCACCCCGAGCGAGGCGGTGAAAAAGTGGCTGAACGGGACCACCTCGCCCGAAGGGATCATCACGTACTTCTCGGCGGTGGCGCGGCTGACCGTCGACTCGTGCATCCCGATCAGGTCGCCGACCTCGGCGCGCGTCAGCGAGACGAGGTGCTGCACGCCGTGGAGGAGGTACTCACGCTGCCGATCCGCGAGGCACTCGGCGATGCGCTGGATCGTGGCGCGACGACGATTGATGTTGTCGATGAAGAACTTCGCTCGCCCGACGTACTCGCGTACGTGCTGCTTGTCCTGCTCCGTCGTCTCGCTCGCCCGCAGCTGGCTCGAGAGCGACGAATAAATGGGCGTCACCTGCAGGCTGAAGCGGCGTGACTCGACGACCTCCACCTCCAGCTCACCGTCGACGGCCCGAATCAGCACATCGGGGCGGATCAGGGTCCGGTGCCCGCGTCCGCTGACCGCGGCGGTGAAGGCGGCGGTCGGGTACGGATTGAGGCTCGACTTCACGAACTCCCAGGTCGCGACGACACTTGCCTGGTCCGTCTTGAGGGCCGATGCCACCTCCCGGAAGCGACGCTCGCCCAGCTCGGGGAGATGATCGGCGACAACCGCCTCCGCGATCTCCGGCACCGGCGTCTCACCACCCTCACGCAGCCACGCGATCTGCGCCAGCAGGCTCTCCACGATCGATCGGGAGCCGATGCCGATCGGCTCGATGCCGCGCATCGCGGATCGCACCTGCTGCACCTGCTCGACCGATACGCCCGTCGCCGCGGCGATCTCTTCGTCGCTGTCGGTCAGAAAACCGTTCTCGTCGAGGGCGCCGATGACCTGGTCCGCGACGGGGTGCAGCTCGCGCGGCAGGATCGCGTGGAGGTTCCAGGTCAGGTGCTCCTCCAGCGTGAACTCGGCCTCGGCACGGGCGATGGGGTCGAACTCGTCTGCCTCGTCCCGCAGCCGCGGCTGGCTGTCCGGGGGCAGGTCGTCGACGGTCGCGGCATCCACATCCGCCTTGGCATCGCGATTCGGCATGCACTCGGTGCAGTAGTTGCCGGTCACCGGCGACCCACAGATGGGACAGGCGCTCGTCTCGAGCATCTCGAGCGCGGGGTTCTCGTCCAGCTCCTGGCTGATCGCCTCCTGGAGCTCGACCGAGCTCATCTGCAGGATGTAGTTGGCGGCGATCTGCTTGGGCGTGACCTTGACCTGCAGCGACGGGTTGAGCTGCTGGTTGAGCTCGAGCGACATGGAACCTCGCGGGCGATCATCTGGGCCGGCCCTCGGATCGGCGCGGCAGAAGGGCGATTATACGGGGAGGGACTCGATCTCTCCCCGGAGCGCCTCGGCGGAGGGGGTCGCGTTGATGCGGCGCAGGACGCTGCCACGACCGCGCGCGCTGAAGCTCACCAGGCTGTAGCCACCCGGATCCTGGTTGAGACGTCGCCGGTAATCGGCCATGGGCCAGCCGAGGAGCTGCGCCAGGACGACGCGGTTGACGTGGTTGTGGGCGACCACGATCGCCACCCGGCTGCGATCGGCGGCCGCCCAGGCGGTGAGGCGCTCGACGACCGGCATGGCGCGAGCGGCGACGTCGGCACCCGACTCGCCACCGGGGGTGCAGGTGCGGTACGGGTCGGACAGCCAGCGACCGCGGAGCTCGGGATCACGGGCGAGCGACTCGTCCGCCGTCAGGCCGTCCCAGGCGCCGTAGTCGATCTCGAGCAGGCCGCGTTCCAGTTCGATGTGCTCCGACCCGACGCCCAGCACGCGCGCCACCGGTGCCATCGTCTCGCGGCAGCGGCGAGCCGGGCTGCTGACGAGCCGGAGCTCGTCGTGCGGCAGCTCGAGCAGCTCCGCGGTGAGCGACGCGGCAAGTGCTTCGGCCAGGGCACGGCCGGCATCGGCCAATGGAAGGTCGCGCGACTGGCCGAGGTTGCGTCCCGCAGCGCTGTCGGCGGTCGTGGCGTGACGGACGAGGAAGAGGGAGCCCACGTCAGGAGTCTACGGGCCGGCCGCCGGATCGGCCCCGGGAGGCTGCGTTATGCTGTCGCGACCCCGCCTCATCCACCCGCGCTCGAGCGCGCTGCCCCAGGGAGCCCCGATGACGTACGCCCCCGCCGCGCACGACCGCGACGACCCCGAGGAGACCCCGTCCCCGACGCGACGCGGCCTCGGCTGCGCGTTCGAGATCGTCGAGACGCTGGTCCTGACGCTGATCATCTACCTCGTCATCCACAACTTCATCGCGCAGCCGTTCGAGGTCCGGATGAGCTCCATGACGCCGACCATCCTCGAGTCGGAGTACATCCTCATCGACAAGATCAGCCCACGCTTCGCCGATTTCAAGCGCGGCGACATCATCGTCTTCCAGCCGCCGGAGGGATACCGCCAGGAGGGCGACATCCCCTTCATCAAGCGGATCATCGGCCTGCCCGGTGACACGGTCCAGTTCATCAACGGCTCGGTCTGGGTCACACCGCCGGGCGGCACTGCCACCGAGCTCGACGAACCGTACGTCGCCCGTGCCGGCGGGGCGCCGGTGCCGACGCAGTGCGCTCCGGTTGACTGCACCAGCGAGTGGCTCGTCCCCGAGGGGGACTATTTCGCCATGGGCGACAACCGGGGGGCGAGCCAGGACTCACGCGTCTTCGGACCGGTGTCGCGCGACTCGATCATCGGGCGCGCCTGGCTCCGCTACTTCCCCCTCGACCGGTTCGGCTTCGTCGGCCGGCCGCCGGGTGGCTACGCCGGGCTCCCCGACGGCGTCACCAGCGGCGGCACCGGCGCCGCCCCGCGTCCGCTGGCCATCGGCCCGCTGCCCCGCGCCGCCATCCCGTAGCGTGGCGGTGACTCAGCCGCGCGGCGGCTCCTCGGCGACCACCCAGCGGTCCACGTCCCGCTCGTAGTCGACCAGGGCGTCCGCACCGAACCACAGCGCCAGCTCAGCGGCGGCCGTCTCGGGCGCGTCCGAGGCATGGATGAGGTTGCGCAGCCCGCTGATGCCCAGGTCGCCGCGGATCGTGCCCGGCTCAGCCTCGTTGGGCATCGTCTTGCCGACCATGCGTCGCACGGTGGCGATCGCATCGGGACCGTCGAGCGCCAGTGCGGCCACCGGGCCGGATGTGATGAAGTCGATGAGGCCGGCATAAAAGTGCTTGCCGGCGTGGACGGCGTAGTGGCGCTCCGCCAGCTCGGCGTCGACCAGCAGCAGGCGTAGGCCGGCCAGCTTGAGGCCCTTGCGCTCGAAGCGACCGATGATCGCGCCGACGAGGCCGCGCTGGACACCATCGGGCTTGACGAGGACGAGCGTGCGCTCCATCTGTCGGTTCTCCTTGTCTGCCGCGGCGCCGCGATGCGGGTCAGGACCGTCCGGCGCGGTCGTAGGCGGCCGCGGCATCCGCAGCTCGCCCGGCGGCGCGGAGGAGGTCGCCGTACAGTAGCAGACGCTCCGGCGGCGGCTCGGTCGTCGCCTCATGCGCGAGCATCCCCTCGAGCAGCGCGATCCCCGCCCCGGCGATGCGTGCATCGAGACGAAGTCCCAGCATCAGCTCGCGATCGCCGCGCGCCGGCTCATCCGCACCGTATGCCTGCCGCGCCGCCTCGAGCCGGGCATGCGCAGCGGCCGTGCGTGCCGGCTCGTCCGCCGGCAGCGGCGCGGTGAACGGCGCCTGCACCGGCCGTGCCGTGCCGGGGCGCATCGACGCCGGCACGGGCCACGCGACGCGCCCCGGCACGCCGCCGCGGATGCGCCACGCGTCATCGATCCCAACCGCCGCCAGCGCAGTCTCGGCGGCAGCGACCGCGCCTGCATCGTCACCGCCCGCGGCAGCGGCCTCGGCGGCGATGATCGCCACCACCGGCCGGCGCCGCTCCGGGCTCGACGGTCGCATCGCCGCCAGCGCCGCGCCCGCGGCTCGGTGGCGCCCCTGGCGCCACAGGGCCTCGGCGAGCAGCTCCTGCGCGGCATCGAGCTCGTCCCGCGAGCCGCCCTCCACCGAGATCTCGGCGATGCGGCGTCGCAGCGTCGCCTCGGCCAGGGGCGCCATGCCGGAGGCGAGCTGGCTGCGGGCCAGGGCGAGCTCGTCCGGGACCAGGTCGACGATGTACGCCTCGTCGCTCATGCTGCGGACCACGGTCGAAGGGCGCGCGCGAAGCGGGAGCGACCGCGAAACGGGCCGAGGACGGCAACCCGCAGCTGGTCGGGACGAACCCAGCGGCGGGCGACGCGCAGCAGGTCCGCGGATGTGATCGCCTCGAGCTCGGCCACCACCTCCTCGACGGTCAGGATGTGCGGCAGCAGGCTCTCCCCCATCCCCAACCAGGCCGCCACGGCGCCCGTCTCCTCCATCCGCAGCTCCAGGCGGCCCCGGGTGTAGGCACGGGCACGCTCGAGCTCATGCGCCGCCACCGGCTCGGTGCATACGCGCTCGAGCTCACGGGCGATTGCGGCGACCACCTCCTCCGCATGGTCGGGATCGAACCCGGCGTGGACGCCGAAGGTGCCGCAGTCCGCATAGCTGGTGGCGAATGTGGAGACGTCGTAGGCCAGCGAGCGACGCTCGCGGAGCTCGAGGAAGAGCCTGCTGCTCATCCCGTCGCCGAGCACGGCGCCAAGCAGGTCGAGGGCCCACCGATCCGGGTCGTTGCGGCTCACGCCGGGCATGCCGAGGCAGACGTTCCCCTGGGCGAGGTCGCGGTGGAGCACGCGCAGCGCCCCTGCCGCCGTCGGTCGCGGTCGGCCGAACGGGATGGCAGCGCGTCTGGGTCGCGCGGTCGGACGGCCCGGCGGCACATCGGTCCACCAGCCGGCCGCGTGATGCGCCACCTCGTCGTGCTCGATGGCACCCGCGACGGCGAGCACCACGTGCGCCGGTCGGTACCAGCGCGCCCAGTGGTCGCGGACGGCTGCGTGGGTGGCGCGGCGCACGCTGCGCGGCGTGCCGGCGATCTCGCGACCAAGGGGATGGGTGCCGAAGAGCAGCTCGTCGAAGAGCGTGAAGACATGGTCACCCGGCGAGTCGACGTACATCCGGATCTCGTCGACGATCACCGGCTTCTCCGCCGAGAGGTCGGCGTGCCGCAGAAGCGGCGACTCCACGAGCTCGTCGATCACGTCGAGCGCCCGGTCCGCATGCGCGGCCGGCACCTTCGATGCGTAGACCGTCAGCTCGCGGTCGGTGCTGGCGTTGACGCTGCCGCCGACCGACTCGATCGCCTCGGAGAGCCCCCCAGGGGCCGGATGGGCAACGGTCCCCTTGAAGACCAGGTGCTCGAGCAGGTGCGAGAGCCCGGCCTGCGGCGCTCCCTCGTGGCGCGACCCGACGCCGACGAAGAGGGCGGCCGAGACGGAGCGCGCATGCGGCATCGACTGGGTCACGACCCGCAGGCCGCTCGGCAGGACCGAACGTCGGTGGGTGACCGCGCCGCGCCGAGCGGTCGCGCTGCGCCGCCGGGCGGCGGTCGGCACGCTAGGCGTCCTCGTCCTCGTCGGTGCCGTCCGGCGCCATCAGCAGCTCCATCTGGATGTAGCGCAGGTCGCGGGCGAGCTCCGCCTGCGTGCGCGGGAGCGGCCGGCCGGCGCCGATCTCATCGTCATCGGTCAGGCTCGGCAGGCTGTTGGCGAACTCGATGACCACCCGCTCGTTGCCGATGACCAGCGTGTAGACGAGCAGCTGCTCGGACGTGGTGTCGAACTGCAGGTAATCGAACGAGTCGAGGTTGAGGCAGATCGAGAGCGGCGTGAAGTAGCTGGCGATCTCGGGATGATCGACCACGATCCGCTCCACCCAGCCGGTGCCGCTGCTGGCCACCGCGCTGCCGCGGTAGTAGACGTAGCTCACCGTCTGCTTCAGCAGGGGCCGGAGGATGTTGTAGATATCGCTCCGGTTGGTGACGACGCCGGTGTTGATGTACAGCTTGGCGCGAGCGTCGGTCATCGGTGCCGGCGAGTCTAGCACCGTGCCTCGGGCGCCCGTGCCATGCCGGCGCCACGCTCGGGAGGACGGTATCCGGACCGATCCGTTCCGGCTAGCATGGGCGGCGATGCAGCTCCTCGCCGTCGACATCGGCAACACGAACCTGACGCTCGGCCTCTTCGATGGGGAGCGGCTGGCGGGATCGTGGCGCGCCACCACGCGCCGCGCCGCCACCGTCGACGAGCTCGCCTCGCAGGTGACCGGCCTCCTGGGCCTCGACGGCTACGAGCTGGGCAGCGTCGACGCGGTCGCCATTGCGTCGGTGGTGCCGTCGGCTACGGCCACGCTCGACCGCCTGGTCCGCGACCGATTGGGGGTCGTGCCGCTGCTCGTCGACGCATCGTCGCTGGACGGCACGCTCCAGATTCGCATCGACCGCCCCGCGGAGGCGGGTGCGGACCGCCTCGCCAACGCGCTCGCCGCCTGGCGCGAATACGGCGGTCCCGCCATCGTCGTCGACCTCGGCACGAGCACGAACTTCGATCTCGTCAGCCACGACGGGGCCTACGTCGGCGGCGCCATCGCGCCGGGGATGGGGCTCTCCCTCGAGGCGCTGGTGGGGCGTGCCAGCACGCTGCCCCGGATCGAGCTGCGGCGGCCGCCGCGCGCCATCGGCACCAACACCGTCCACGCGATGCAATCGGGCGCGGTGCTCGGCTACATCGGCCTCGTCAGCGGACTCCTCACCGCCCTCCGCAGCGAGCTCGCCGAGGCATCCCCGGCGGACAGCCGGATCACCGTCATCGCCACCGGCGGCTACACGTTCGAGCCGTGGCTGGCCGAGGTACCGGGGATCGACGCCGTCGAGCCGGACCTGACGCTGCGCGGCATCCGCTATGCGTGGCAGGCGGCGCGCACCGCCGCCGCGGCGGCTGACGGCGGGGAGGCACGCGCATGAGCGAGTCGCACACCACCCTGGCCGGGCGGCGCATCGTGGTCGGCGTCTCCGGCAGCATCGCCGCCTACAAGGCCGTTGCGCTCGTCCGCCTTCTCGTGGAGCACGGCGCCGTGGTCGATGTCGCCATGACCCCCTCGGCGACGAGCTTCATCGGCCCCCTGACGTTCGAATCGCTCACGCACCGGCCGGTGCTGACCGACATCCTCGAGCTCGACCGCGACCAGCAGATCGCTCACATCGAGCTCGCCGAGGCGGCGGACGCGGTGGTGGTGGCCCCGGCGACGGCCAACATGCTGGCGGTCCTCGCCGCCGGGCTCGTCCAGGACGCGGTGAGCGCCATCGCGTGTGCATCGCGCGCCCCGGTCATCGTCGCCCCGGCGATGGACGCCGGAATGTGGACCCACGCGGCGACGCAGCGCAACGCGGAGACGCTGCGTGGCTTCGGCTACCGTGTGGTTGAGCCGGAAGTGGGCGCGCTGGCGAGCGGGCTCACCGGCGTCGGCCGCCTCGCCGAGCCCGCCACCATCCTCGACGCGGTCGAGCGGCTCTTCGAGCGAGCCGGCGACCTGGACGGCATCCGGGTGGTGGTGAGCGCCGGTGGCACGCGGGAGCCGATCGACCCGGTGCGATTCATCGGCAACCGCTCGAGCGGCAAGATGGGCGCGGCGATCGCCGAGGCGGCCCGCGACCGCGGCGCATCGGTGACCCTGATCGCCGGCGCCATGAGCGTCACGCCGCCGCGTGGTGTGGAGGTGATCAACGCCACCACCGCGGCCGCGATGCGCGAGGCGGTGCTGCGCCATGCGCCAGGGACGGAGATCCTGGTGATGGCGGCCGCCGTCGCCGATTTCGCCCCGCAGCGCGCATCGGGACGCAAGATCAAGCGCGAGGGAAGCTCCCTGGCGATCACGCTGCTCCCCAACCCCGACATCATCGCCGAGGTGGGCGAGATGCCTGTCGAGGTCAGGCCGTTCCTCATCGGCTTCGCGGCCGAGAGCGACGACCTCGAGGCGAATGCGGGCGCCAAGCTGCGCGAAAAGGGGCTCGACCTCATCGTCGGCAACGTCGTCGGCGGGCCGTTCGACGCCATCGGCTCCGATGAGAACAAGGTGACCGTCTTCGGCGCCGAGGGACCGCTGACCGATTGGCCGATGCTGCCCAAGCGCCAGGTCGCCGAGCGACTCTGGGACCTCATCGCCGACCGGTGGCGTGCCGCCCGTCCCGGCGATGCGACGCCGTCCCGCACCCGTCGGACGCGTCGCCGATGAGGGTCGTCGAGGACGTCGACGCCCTGCGCACGATCATCCTCGAACGGCGCATCGCCGGCGACGCGATCGGATACGTGCCCACCATGGGGGCGATCCATGACGGCCAGCGGTCCCTCGTCCGACGCTCGTCGGAGATGCACGGCTGCACCGTCGTCTCGGTGTTCGGCAACCCGGCCGAGTGGCGCGTCCTCGACGAGGGAGGTGACGCGATCCGCGACCACGCCCGCGACCTCGCGCTGCTCGAGAGTGCCGGCGCCGACGTCGTCTTCCGACCCAGCGTCGCGGCGCTCTACCCGCCGGACGACCTGACGCGCGTCACCGTCGAAGGCCTCACACGGCAGCTCGAGGGGGCATCCCGTCCTGGCCACCTCGACGGCCTGACCACGGTCATGCTCAAGCTGATCCACCTCACCGGGCCAGCCACCGTATATCTCGGTCAGAAACATGCGCAGCAGGTGGTCGTCCTGCGCCGGATGATTCGCGACCTCTTCCTCAACGTGGAGGTGGTGGCCTGTCCCACCGTCCGCGACCCGGACGGCCTGGCCATGTCGAGCGCGAACGCGCGCCTCTCCATTGAGCAGCGTCATGCCGCGACCTGCCTCCACGCCGCGATACGCGCGGCATCCGACGCGTACGACGGCGGCGAGCGATCAGCCGAGGTGCTCCGCGCCCGGATGTCCGAGATCCTCGAGGCCGAGACGATGGCGCGCGTCGACTACGTGTCGGTGGCCGATGCCGGCAACCTCGCCGAGCTGCAGCGCGTCACCGGCCCGGCGCTCGCGATGGTGGCGGCGTGGATCGGGCGCACCCGGCTCACCGACGTCATGCCGCTTGCGTGGGACGTGGCCCCGCCTGCGACGTGACGGCCGTCACCGGCCGCAGCGTGGGGACGCCGAAAGTACCAGTGACGGCGCGTGCGGTGCTTCTATGATCCGGCGTGTCACCGCGACCTGAGGTCTCGTACTTCATGTGTCGCGTGCATCAGGGGAGACCGACGAGTGCCCGCGTTCGGTCTCCCCTTCCTCATGCCCAGGCCGGGCTGCGAATCAGAGCCGCTCCATGAGCGCGTCGACGTCGAGCGCGCGGCCGACGAGCTCGATGATCGTCGAGATCTTCTCCGTATCGGACGGATGCGTCTTGACGAGGATCTCGTCCACATCACGCGCGGTCCGATAGGTATCGGTCCCGACCAGGTACGTGAAGACGTCGGCGGCGCGGAGGTCGCGCAGGATCGCCTCGCCGGGCCGGAAGCCGCCGCTCAGGATGACGCCGGTCACGCTCGGCGACGACCGAGGGCCGCGGTTGATGTCGATCGCCGCGCGGAGCAGGTCCTCGCGATCGCCCGGGGTGATGAGCAGGGTTCGATCACCAAGCAGCTCCACCGCGTGGCCGGCCTGCATCGCGCCGATGGAGACCTGACCGATGATCCGGTTCGGGGCAGCCTCGCCGGCGAGCAGCTCGCCTTCGAGGTGCGTCACGATCAGCTCAAGCGACGGGTTGGCGAGGAACTCGCTGAAGCCGATGCAGCCCAGGAGCGGCACCCCCTGCTGCGCGAGCCCGCGGGCGAGGATCTCCGGCAGCTCCGGGCGCCCCGCGATGTCCACCTTGTTGACGACCGCCCCGACGACACGGACGTCGTGGCGCGCGAAGAGGGCCGCATTGAGCGCGATCTCGTCGATCGGGCGACCCACGCCACCCTCGCTGACGATCACCACCGGCGCATCGAGGAGGCGCGCCGCACGGGCATTGGAGAGGCCGACCACCGCCCCGACGCCGGCGTGCCCGGTGCCCTCCACGACCACCAGCTCCTTGTCGCGCGCGACCCGGCCATAGGCAGCGGTGACCTGCGCGCCGAGGTCGTCGTGGATGCGGCCCATCACGAAGTCGGTCGTGAAGTGGCGTGGCAGCGTCACCGGGCTCATGTCGTTGAGCGCGTCCGGGAGGTCGAAGACCTCCTTCATGAGGACCGCGTCCTCGTCGGCACGAACGCCCTCGACGAGGAGCGTCCGCTGCCCAACCGGCTTCATGAAGCCGAGGCGGTGGCCCTCCCGCAGGAACGCGGCGATGAGGCCCAGGCTCGTGGTCGTCTTGCCGCGATTCTGCCCGGTCGCGGCCAGGAAGACGCGGTGCGTCACCCCCGCGCGGTGGTGCGGCGTTCGATGAGCTCGACACCCTCGCGCAGTCGCGTGACCAGCTCGCGATCGAGGAGGTCGGGCGTGAGGTGCTCGCCGAGGTGCTCCATCATGTCGGCGGCCATGCTGAGCAGGACGTCCGCATCGGCGATGAAGAACTGCGGCTCGTTGTTGTAGCGGACCAGGGTGAGGCGACCCTGGAGCGTGGTCCCCGACTCCGCGTGCGAGATCTGCGTCCCGAAGTTGTGGCCCTGGATGCCGTCGGGGTTGTTGAGGAAGTTGAGGGCATTGTCGATGGCGAGCCCGAAGCGGGCCCGCCAGCCGACGATCCGCTCATGGACCTCCGGCGGAAGGCCCATCTCACCGATCTCCTCGAAGACCTCGCGATCGACGGTGAGGAGGCCGACCAGCGTCGAGCCGGCACGCGCGCCGAGCATGACCTGCAGCGAGCGCTCGAGGGTGAAGACGTCGGAGTCGAAGCGCGGCGAGGTGGTCACCTCGGCGAGCAGGTCCTCGACGTTGTCGAGCGCGTTCACGTCGGCGAGCGCCGTGGCGAGGTTGAGGATCTCCTCGCGGAAGAGGAATCGCTCCTCGTGGTCGAGCATCTGGCCGGCCTTTCGTCTGCCGCTCCGGTGGTCGGACGCCCACGCGGGCGTCCGCATCGGTCCTGTGGCTGGGTGGGTCCTAGGGGTAGAGGCCTCGCAGCATGGTGGCCTCGGCGACGCGCGCCACCGCCACCATGTACGCGGCGGTCCGCATGTCGACGCCGTGGCGCGTGCTCATCTCATGCACCGCGCCGAACGCCCGGTCCATGATCTCGCGCAGGCTCTCGTTGATCCGGTCCTCGGACCAGAAGAAGCTCTGCATGTCCTGCACCCACTCGAAGTAGCTCACCGTCACGCCGCCGGCGTTGCAGAGGATGTCGGGGATGAGGAAGACGCCGCGGTCGAAGAGGATCTCGTCCGCCTCCGGCGTGGTTGGGCCATTCGCCGCCTCGGCGACGACCTTGGCCTTGATGTTCGGCGCATTGTGACGGGTGATCTGGTTCTCGAGCGCGGCGGGGACGAGGATGTCGCAGTCGACCTCGAGGATCTCCCGGTTGCTGATATCCGTCGCGCGCGGGAAGCCGACGACGGTGCCGTGCTCCTGCTTCCAGGCGCCGACCCGCGCCGGATCGAGGCCGCCGGGGTCGTGGATCCCGCCGGTCGAGTCGCTGACCGCGACGATGCGCGCGCCCTCCGCGGCGAGCAGGGTGGCGGCGATGCTGCCGGCGTTGCCGTATCCCTGGATCGAGACCCGCGCGCCCTCGAGTGGCGTGCCCGCGGTGCGCGACCATTGTCGGAGCGTATACACCGCGCCGCGTGCGGTCGCCTCGTTGCGCCCGAGGGACCCGCCGATGGCGATCGGCTTGCCGGTGACGACGCCGGCGATCGTGTAACCGTTGTGCATGGAGTACGTGTCCATGATCCAGGCCATCGTCTGCGCGTTCGTGTTCACGTCCGGTGCCGGGATGTCACGGTCGGGGCCGATGAACGGGATGATCTCGGTGGTGAAGCGCCGCGTCAGTCCCTCAACCTCACGAATGGACAGCTTCTTGGGGTCAACGATGACGCCACCCTTGCCCCCGCCGTACGGGATGTTGACGACGGCGCATTTCCAGCTCATCCACATCGCCAGCGCGCGCACCTCGTCGATGCTGACATCCTGGTGGTACCGGATGCCGCCCTTCGCCGGACCGCGGCTGACATTGTGCTGGACGCGATAGCCGGTGAATACCCGGACGCTGCCGTCGTCCATCGTCACCGGGAAGTTGACCGTCAGCTCGCGCTGCGGGACGCGCAGGACGCGTCGCATGCCGTCGTCGAGGTCGAGTTTGTCGGCAGCGTGATCGAACTGCTGCTGGGCGACCGCCCAGATGTTCGGCGCCTCGGCGACGGGGTGTTTGCTGGCCATGAGCCGCAGGTTGCCTCCAGTGATGCAGTCGACCCGACGCCTCTGCACGCCGTCTTGTCGTGATTCCAGGCGGAGGCGGGCCGGGTCGCGGACGGGATGGAATTCTAGCGCAGCGGAGCGATGCGTCACCCGTACCGATGGGCGGGCGACTTCCGGCGACGGCGCAGGACTCCAGCCGGGGGCGTGGCGCGAGGCGGGAGCCGGATGGCGGCTAGCGCCGAGCCGCACGGCGCGTAGCACCGAGCCGCATGGCGCGGCCCGACAACCGGTAGGCGGTTGAGCGCTTATTTGGTCACGCTCGCGCGTCGCGCCGGGGGTTGAACCCCCGTTTGGCTGCCCACGCGTGACGGACCGGGGGTTCGATCCGGGCATGGTTGCCGGCAGCTACCCCGGCTGTACCAGCTCGATCGCCATCGCCACCGCTCCCCCGCCGCCGAGGCACAGCGTTGCGAGCCCGGTCCGGCCACCGCGTGCGCGGAGGGCGTGGACGAGCGTCGTGAGCACGCGCGCTCCCGAGGCACCGATCGGGTGCCCCAGCGCGATGGCACCGCCGTTGACGTTGACGCGATCCCAGTCGAAGCCGAGCTCGTTGCCGTCGGCGAGCACCTGCGCCGCGAACGCCTCGTTAATCTCGACGAGATCGAAGTCGGCGACGCTGCCGCCGACCTTCTCGACCAGGCGGCGCACGCCGTGGATCGGCGCCTCGAACAGCCACTCCGGCGCGACGTCCGCCTGGGCATACCCGGTGATACGCGCCAGCGGTGTCGCGCCGTCCAGCGCGTCGCCGGCGGCAATGACGAGCGCGGCTGCGCCATCGGTGATACCCGGCGCATTCCCGGCGGTCACGGTTCCGCCATCGGGCTGGAACGCCGGCCGCAGCTTCGCGAGCGCCTCCGCCGAGGTGTCGCGTCGCGGATTCTCGTCGACGCTCACCGTCTCGGGGCCCTTGCGGCCCGCGACCGAGACCGGGACGATCTCGGCGTCGAAGGCGCCGCTGTCGATCGCCGCAGCCGCCCGCTCGTGGGAGCGGAGCGCGAATGCGTCCTGCGCCTCACGGGTGATGTCGTGCTTCGCCGCCACGCGCTCCGCATGCAGCCCCATGTGCACGTCGCATGACGAGCACCAGAGGCCGTCGTGAACGGTGCTATCGACCACGGTCTGGTTTCCCAGCCGGTAGCCGGCTCGCGCCCCCGGCAGCAGGTACGGGCCCAGGTTCATGTTCTCCATCCCGCCGGCCACGATCACGTCCGCGTCGCCGGCACGAATGGCGGCCGCCCCGAGCATCACCGCCTTCAGGCCCGAGCCGCAGACCTTGTTGATCGTCGTCGCGCTGACGCCGTCGGGCAGCCCGCCCTGGAGCGCTGCCTGGCGTGCGGGCGCCTGACCCGCGCCGGCCTGGATGACCTGCCCCATGATCGCCTCATCGACCCGGGCGGGATCGATGCCGGCGCGCTCGACGGCAGCACGGATGGCGGTCGCCCCCAGGGCGGTGGCGGGAGTCGTGGAGAGGCCGCCGCCGAACTTGCCGATGGGCGTCCTGGCGGCGGAGAGGATGAAAACGTCACGCATCGGTCCATGGTAGCCCGCTTGCCATATGCCGATATCGGTATATGTTGCGCACATGGCGCGAACAGCGACGACGAGCGACGCGTTCAACGCGGTGGCGGAGCCGCGGCGGCGCGAGATCATCGATCTCCTCGCCGGCGGTGAGCGAGCGGTGAACGGCATCGTCGCCGCACTCGGGCTTGCGCAGCCGCAGGTGTCGAAGCACCTCCGGGTCCTCCGCGAGGTCGGTCTCGTGGCGGTGCGCGACGAGGGACGGCAGCGGCTGTATCGGCTCGAGGGCCGGTCGCTGAAGCCGATCCACGATTGGGTGAAGGCCCACGAGCGTGCCTGGGAGGCTCGGTTCGGGGCCCTGGACGAGGTCCTCGATAACCTCGGACGCTAGGAGTGATGACGACCATGGCGACCACGACCCAGGGCAGCGCGACCGTGACGCTGCAGGTGCCTCGCACGTTCGAAATATCGACCGATGTGCGCGGGAAATCCCCGGTGCGAGCGGTTCGTTCGAAATATCGGTCAGGTGCGCGCACGAGCGCCGCGCGTCGGTGGGGCTCACGCACGCTGGCGTTCGAAATATCGGCCAAACCGCGCGCCTCGGTGGGCTCGCGCACGAATCGGGCGATATATCGAACGGGCGGCGGGCGGCGGGCGACGCAACGGCGGCGGCGGGCGGCGGGCGACGGAACGGCGGCGGCGAGCGGTGGGCGACGGCGGCGGCCAATCCTCGCCCGCACATCGGTCTAGTCCTTGGCGTCCGCCTCGTCGAAGAGGTACGCGATCTGGTCCGCGTAGCGCTCCTTCACGACCCGCAGCTTCACCTTCAGTGACGGCGTGATCTCCCCCTCCTCCTCCGAGAGGAGGCGTGGCAGGAGCGCGACGCGTCGCGGCCGCTCGTAGTTGGCGAAGTCGTCGAGGAGGCGGCGCACTTCGCCTTCGATCAGCTTGATCACGGGCCGCTGCTCGACCAGCTGCTCCGGCGGCATCTCGGCCAGGTCGTGCTGCGCCGCCCATGCGCCGAGCTCTTCGAAGTCCGGCGCGATGAGCGCAGCGGTGTATGGGTGCCCGTCGCCGAGCACCACGGCCTGGGCGATGTACTTGCTCGTCACGAGCGCGATCTCGAGCGGTGCCGGGGCGATGTTCTTGCCATTGGCGAGCACGAGGATGTTCTTCAGTCGATCGGTGATGCGGATGCGACCGATCTCGTCCAGCTCGCCGATGTCGCCGGTGTGGAACCACCCGTCGGCGTCGATGACCTTGGCGGTTTCCTCGGGCTGGTTGAGGTAGCCCTGCATCAGCTGCGGTCCGCGCGCCAGGATCTCGCCAGTGGCTGGATCGATGCGGATCACCGTCTCCGCCACCGGCTTGCCGACGGTCCCGAACTTGAAGTCCTCCGGCCGGTTGATGCTGAGCAGCGGCGCGGTCTCGGTGAGCCCGTAGCCCTCGAGGATGAGCATGCCCATGGCGTAGAAGAACTCCCCCACCTCGCGCGCCAGCGGAGCGCCACCGGAGACGAAGTAGCGAACCCGACCACCGGTGCGGGCCGCGATCTTGTCGAAGACAAGGCGGCGGGCGACCGTCAGCTGCAGCGCCAGCCACGGGGAGTCGGGCCGGTGATCGAGGTGGTTCTGGTAGTGCCGCGTGCCAAGCGCTCGCGCCCAGCCGAAGATCCGCTGCCGCAGCGGCGACGAGCCCTCGACGGTGGAGATGACGCGCGCGTAGAGGCGCTCGTAGAGCCGCGGCACGGCGACCATGACGGTGGGCTCCACCTCGACCATGTTGGCGGCCAGGCGCTCGATGAGTGGCTCCGCGTAGGCGATGGTGCAGCCACGTCCGAGCGGGACGATCATCCCCGCCGCGCGCTCGGTGGCATGGGCCAGCGGCAGGAAGCTGAGGAAGAGATCCCGATCGTTGAAGTCGATGGCGGAGATCGCCGCCTCGAAGTTGTGGAGCAGGTTGCCGTGCGTCAGCACCACGCCCTTGGGGTTGGCGGTCGTGCCCGACGTGTGGACCACGGTCGCGACCCGGTCGCGCTCGATCTCGTGCCAGCTCCGCTCCCATGCACGCACCTCGCCCGGCTCGGCATCGGCGAGATCGAAGATGGCATCGAAGCTGACGGCGCCGGCGGGCAGCTTGCCCCGATCGTCGATGACGATGACGTGCTCGAGCGTCGGGCAGTCACCGCGGACCTTCTCGACCTTGGCGAACTGCTGCTGGTTCTCCACGAAGACGGCGCGGGCGCGGACGTTGTTGATGACGTACGCGACCTGGCCCGGCTCCGACGACGGGTAGATCGGGCAGGTGACGGCGCCCAGCGACATCGCCCCGAGGTCGGCCGTCAGCCATGCCGGCCGCGTCCGGCTCATGATGCAGACCGCGTCGCCATCGCGGATGCCCAGGTGCTTCAGGCCCAGCGCCACCTGCGTCACCCACTCCCACATCTCGCGGTAGGTGATGCTGCGCCACACGGCGGCGGTGTCCGCCTCCGGCTCGGCGCCACCCATCGGGCGCCGCGCCCGTGGCAGCTTCCATCGCAGCGCCTCCTTGCCGGGCTGCCGCTTGACGGTTCGATGGACGAGATCGACGACCGAACGGGCACGGAGCTCGTCCGGCAGAGTCAGGGGCTCGTAGTCCGTCTCGAGGCGCGCACCGGTGCGAGCGGCTCCGCGCTCGGCCGGCGACGCGGCCGTGGGGGTGGTCATGATGGGCGGCGCCTCCTCGGGGCTGTCAGGATGACCGTCTGGCCTCGTCGATCAGGTGCTGGGCAATGATGAGCCGATGGATCTGGTTCGTGCCCTCGTAGATCTGCGCTCCCTTTGCGTCGCGCATGAAGCGCTCGACCGGGTTGTCGCGGCTGTAGCCGGCGCCTCCGTAGACCTGGACCGCATCGGTCGTGACGCGCATGGCGGTATCGGAGGCGATCCACTTCGCCATGCTGCTGGCGGCGTTGATCGGCTGGCCCGCGTCGCGCAGCCGCGCCGCCCGATGCGTGAGGAGGCGCGCCGCCTCGACGCCGGCCGCCATCTCGGCGAGCAGCGCCTGGATCATCTCCTGGTCGGCGATCGGGCGGCCGAACTGCTTGCGATCCGCCGCGTAGCGCACCGCGTGCTCGAGCGCCGCTCGCCCGAGGCCGACGCAGCAGGCGGCGATCCCGATCCTCCCCGCCCCGAGCGCGCTGAGCGCAACCTTGAGCCCCTGCCCCTCGTTCCCGAGCCGATTCGCGGCCGGGACCCGCGCCCCCTCGAACACGAGCTCGGCGCTGACCGTGTCGCGGATACCCATCTTCCGCTCGTGGCCGGCGACCCGGAATCCGGGTGTGTCGCGCTCGACGACAAAGGCGGTGATGCCGTCGCGACCCTGTGCGCGGTCGAGCGTCGCGAACGTGACCGTCACTTCGGCGTCGGCGCCGTTCGTGATCCAGATCTTCGTCCCGTCGAGAAGGTAATCGTCGCCATCGCGCCGCGCGGCGAGCGACAGCGCCGCGGCGTCGGAGCCGGCGCCCGGCTCGGTCAATGCAAAGGCGCCGAGCCACTCCCCGGAGGTCATGCGCGGGAGGTATCGGTCCTTCTGCTCGGTCGTCCCGAACGAGAGGATCGGCAGCTGCGCCAGCGCGTGGACGGATAGCGACACCGCCATGCCCATGTCGGCGGCGGCCACTTCCTCGAGCGCCACGGCCCAAGCGAGGGTGCCCATCCCCGCGCCGCCATGCTCCTCGGGATACTGCAGCCCGGCGAGACCGATCTCCGCCATGCCGTCGAAGAGGGAGCGGTCGTAGCGCTCGGCCTCGTCACGCTCGGCCGCGGTGGGCGCGAGGTGATCGCGCGCGAAGGCGCGAACCGTGTCGCGGACACCCCGCTCCTCCTCGGTCAGGCCGAACGGATCGCGGGACGCGCCGCCGGAGGCCATCACTCGACCCGGGTTCCCTTTTCGTCGTAGCGGTAGAAGCCGCGCCCCGTCTTCCGCCCAAGGTGGCCGGCGGCGACCATCTGCCGCAGCAGCGGCGCGGCGCGGAATTTCGGGTCGCCGAAACCGCGATACAGGACGTCCATCACGCCGAGCATGACGTCGTTACCGATGAAATCGGAGAGCTGCAGCGGACCCATCGGGTGGTTGAGACCGAGGCGCGCGCCGACATCGATGTCGTCGGCCGTCCCCGTCGACTCCATCAGCGCGAAGACCGCCTCGTTGATGAACGGGCCGAGCATCCGGTTGACGAGGAAGCCGGGCATGTCCTTCGACTCGATCACGGTCTTGCCGAGGTCCGTCGCGAACTCGTGGCAGGCGTTGTACGTCGCGTCATCGGTCTCGAGGCCGCGGATGATCTCGACGAGGCCCATCACCGGGACCGGCGAGAAGAAGTGCAGACCGATGAAGCGCGGGGCGCGATCGGTCGCCGTCGCGAGACCGGTGATGCTGATGCTGCTGGTGTTGCTGGCGAAGATCGTGTCCGGATCGGCGGCGTCCGTCACCGCGGCCCACGTCTCGCGCTTCAGCTGCTCGTCTTCGAAGACCGCCTCGATGACGAGGTCGTGGCCACCGACCCCGGCGGTGCCGACCGCGGCGGTGACGCGTCCGGCGATCTCATCGGCCGCCGCCTGCGCGAGCCGTCCCTTCTCCACCTGGCGCGCCAGGTTGGCGGTGATGCGCGCACGCCCCTTCTCGGCCAGCTCGACGGTGCGGTCCGCGAGTGTCACCTGCCTGCCGGCGCCGGCGCTGACCTGCGCGATGCCATGGCCCATCAGGCCGGCACCGATGACGTAGACACGATGGATGCTCATCAGTCCGTGCAGGGTACCAGCGCCGGTCGCGGTGAAGCGCGGCGAGGCCACCGCCACGCGCCGGGGATTGCCAGTTTCCCGGCATTGGCTGCAGCTCGGTGGTTGTGCCTTCGGGCGGTGGTCCGGTGCTCACGCGGGGGGTGGCCCATGCGCGGGCGGGAACCCCTCATGAATCGCGGAGTTGACGCCCGCGGACGGCGCCGGGCGACGCATCGGCGACTGATCGGTGCGCGTGGCGCCTGCGGCGAGGTCAGCATATTCTCAGGCGTCAGCCACACCGATGAACCGGCGCCACGTGGCCTCACCCGCTCCCCGGGCGTCCATCCGGCGATGAATCGGGGGCCGGAGCGGGGGCAGGGGCGGGGGCGGCGTCCGTCTGCGCCTCGGGGGTGAGGCGCTCGGCGGCGGTCAGCGGGTCGAGGGTGCGGTCCGCGACAGCGTCGACGGTCTCCTCCCAGCGCGGGTCATCTGCGGCACGGCGCGCGGCGAGGTCGGCGAGGGCACGACGCACCTGGTGGCGGGCGCGCTCCTGGGCGGCGGCGAGCGACCGTGCCACGGACCGGTGGGCGTCGACCGCGTCGGCGAGAGCGGCGATGCCCTCGCCGGAGGTCGCCGTGGTGACGAGGACCGGCGGCGGGGTTCGCGTCACGCGGCCACCGGCACTGGAGAGCATCGCGCGCAGCTGGCGCGCGGCACGGTCCGCCCCGGGCCGATCGCCCTTGTTGACGACGACGAGATCCGCCACCTCGAGGAGGCCGGCCTTGATCGCCTGCACCTCGTCCCCCGTCTCGGGCACCTCCACGACCACGGTCGTCTCGGCGACGCGCGCCACCTCGATCTCCGACTGCCCGGCGCCGACGGTCTCGACCAGGATCGGGTCGAAGCCAGCCGCATCGAGGGCGGCGGCGGCGATCCAGGTCGTGGCGGCCAGCCCGCCGAGCTCACCGCGCGAGGCCATGGAGCGCATGAAGACATCCGCGTCGGCGGCGTGCTCCATCATCCGGATCCGATCCCCCAGGATGGCGCCCCCGGTGTAGGGCGAGCTGGGATCCACCGCCAGCACGCCCACCCGACGGCCCCGACGTCGCCACTCACCGATGATCGCGCTGACGAGTGTCGACTTGCCGCTGCCGGGCGGCCCGGTGATGCCCACCACATGCCCACCGTGGCCGGCCGCGAACAGGGCCGGCAGCTCCGGACGCAGCGTCGGATCGCCGCGCTCGATGCGCGTCAGGAGCTGCGCGAGCGGCCGGCGCCCCCCCGTCGCGAGCTCGTCGAACGCGCTCACGCCTCGCGGCGGGCGTGCTCGCGGAAGTAGCGGGCGATCTGGCCGATGCTCGTCCCCGGACCGAAGATCTCAGCGACGCCGGCATCCTTGAGCTTGGCGATGTCGACATCGGGGATGATCCCGCCGGCGGCGACGAGGACGTCGTCCATCCCCCGCGCGCGCAACAGCTCGACCGTCCGCGGCAGCAGCGCCATGTGCGCGCCCGAGAGGATCGAGAGGCCGACGACATCGACGTCCTCCTGCTCCGCGGCATCGGCGATCATCTCCGGCGTCTGGCGCAGGCCGGTGTAGATCACCTCGAATCCCTCGTCACGCAGGCCGCGGGCGAGCACCTTCGCCCCGCGGTCGTGGCCGTCGAGGCCGGGCTTGGCGATCAGGACGCGGATGGGCGTATCGGGCATCAGGGCGATTCTATCGGTCCATCAGGAGGCGATCCATCAGGAGGCCACGAACGCCTTGCCGATGAGGCCCATGAACTCGCCGCGCGTCCGGGCATCGCGGCGGAACGTGCCCAGCATCGAGCTGGTGACCATGGTGGCACCGTGTTTCCGCACCCCGCGCATCAGCGTGCACAGGTGCGATGCCTCGACGACGCAGGCCACCCCCTTGGGCGCCAGCCGCTCCATGAGGTAGTCCGCCACCTCGACGGTCAGCCGCTCCTGCACCTGGAGCCGATGCGCGTACATGTCGACGATGCGCGGGATCTTCGAGAGACCGACCACCCGGCCGCGCGGCAGGTAGCCGACGTGAACACGACCGTGGAAGGGCAGGAGATGGTGCTCGCAGAGGCTGTAGAACTCGATGTCACGCACCACGACCATCTCGTCGTAGTCGACCTCGAACGTGGCGCCGTTGATGAGGGCATCCGGATCAGTCCGGTAGCCGTCGGTGAGCTCCGCATACATGCGCCGCACCCGCTCCGGGGTGCGCATCAGCCCCTCGCGGGTCGGGTCCTCGCCGATCTCCGCGAGCAGCGTGCGGACGGCGACCTCGAGGTCGGTGCCGGGGGCGCTCTTGGCATCGCTCATGGGGGACGATGGTACCAGCGCATCGGGGCCGCAAGGCATATCGGCCAGCCACGGCGTCGCGGTACACTCGCATGTGACCGGACGCACCACTTCGGGGGCCACCTGGCTCGTGATCATCCATCCTCCCCTGCATCACCGTCGCTCCCTCGGCCGATCTGCGCTGAGCGCCCTCACCGGCGATCCCGTCGCGCGCGGGCTGGGACGGCGTCTCGACGACGGCCACCACTACCTGAGTGGCGTGATGTGCGGTGGCGCCCCCATCGACGCCGTCGTGGTCGGCAGCGGCGGCACCTGGGCCATCACCATCGGCGGCGAGAGCGGCCGCTTCCGCAAGCGCAACGGTCACTGGTACCGATGGCACAGCGGCAACGATTCCTGGGTGCCGTGGGTCGCGCGTCCCATCGATGCTGCTCGGCTGGCTGGCCACCGGCTCAGCATCGTCCTGGAGGGAGCGGGGCTGCCGAGCGCCGTCGAGCCGTGTCTCCTCGCCGGCCATGGGACATCGGTCGAGTGGGAGCGCGACCAGCGCCCCGGCGTCCGCGTGCAGGCGGATCCGGAGCAGCTGGCGGCGCGTATCGGACGGGACGAGGTGCTCAGCCCGTCGCAGGTGGACCGGATTGTCTCGTTGCTGGATCCGCGCCAGCCGCTCCAGCGTCTCGCCCCCGAGCCGCGCTGAGGCGCGCGTCGAGCCGCGCGCTCACCGCCGCGAAGAGCACCACCCAGACAAGTCCCAGCGTCCAGCCGCCCACCACATCCGTCGGATAGTGCGCACCGAGGTACACCCGGCTGAGGCCCACCAGGCCGATGACGAGGCCGAGCAGCGCCGCCACGACGACTCGCGTCGCCGCCGGGAGCGAGGTCCGCGCCACCAGGACGATGATCACGCCGTACGCGATCATGGCGCTCAGGCTGTGGCCGGAGGGGAAGGAGTAGCCGGGCTCCACGACGATCGGCGGCAGCTCGTTCGGTCGCTGGCGCTCGACGACGAGCTTGATGGTGCCGTTGGCGAGCGCGCCGAGACCCACCGCCGTCCCGGCGGCGACGCCGACCCAGGGGCGGCGCGCCGCGATCTCCACGATCGCGACCACGACCGCGAGGAGTCCCACCCAGGTTGGCCCGCCGAGGGCCGTCGCGGTCTGCAGCCACCCCAGCGGCGCCACGAGCGCCTGCGCGCGGACGGTACCGATCACCGCCTCGTCGATCGGCCGCGCCAGGTGCATGTCGATCAGCACGACCAGGCCGGCCACGACGGCGAGGAGGACGAGGATGATGACGGCGGCCCGCATCGGGCTGGGGGCGAGGCGGCCGTGCGCGATGCGCTGGGTTGATGCCATGGGTCGGGTGAGTGTAAGGAACGCCCGTATGATCCGCACGCCATGACCAGTACGCACGCTGCCCGGCGGGCGGTGGCCGTCGCCCTCGTGTGCGCGGCCCTGCTCGTCGCCGCCTGGATCTGGCCACCGCTCGCGATTGCGGTCGTCTGGCCGCTGCTCTTCGTGGTGCCGGGTGCGGTGGCGGTCGGCATCCTCGCGCCGCGCCTGGCCGCGCCGGGGCGCGTGGGACTCGCGATCGTGATCTCGGTGGCGCTGAGCACCCACGTCGTCTACTGGCTGGCAATGGCCATCGGACCGTCGGTCGGCGGCCACGGGTACGGCCGGCCGACGATCTTCGCGGCCGCGGCGCTGCTCGCCGCCTCGTTGCCGCTGGCCGCGGCGCGCGGTGCCCACCCGTCGCCGCGTCGCGCGTGGCGCGCGCTGCGCCGCCACGTACCGGCCTTCGCCGTCGCGACGCTGAGCGCGGCCTTCGTGGGCATCGTCCTATCGCAGGGGCTGTGGCATGTCACCCCGTCCGGTGTCGCGGCCGGTGGCTCGAATTGGAGCGACCTGCCCGTCCACCTGTCCATCGCGGAGAGCCTCAACGCCGGCAACTTCCCGCCGCAGGTCCCCTACTTCGCGGGCGAGCCGCTCGTCTATCACTGGTTCGCCGACTTTCATGCGGCGATCGCCGCCAAGGCCGCGGACCTCTTCAGCATCCCCGCCTTTGTGACCGGGTCCGCGGTGGGTGCGGCCGCTCTCGCGCTCTGCGTGCACGGCCTTGCCTCGCACCTGCTCCGGGGTCGCGGCGCGCGCCGCGCGGCGGTGCTCGCCGCCGTGCTCGTCGTCTTCGGCGGCGGCCTCGCCTGGACGCGCCTCCTCGACGACGTCGTCCGCGGCGGCGACCTCGTACATCTCGTCACCCACAACAGCTACGACAACATCTGGTACGACAGCCAGGGACTCGTCAGCTGGCCCTACTTCCGCATCCCATCGGTGATGGGCACCGGGCTGCTCGTGCACCGCGCCACGGCGGTGGGGCTGCCGATCATGGTGGGTGCGATCCTCCTCCTCACGCTGGCGCTGCCGATACGCCGGCGGCTGCGGCGCGGAATGCGCGATCGCCCATACCTGCTCGTCGCGGCGGGCCTGCTCGGGGCGGCCCTCGCGCCGTTCCAGTTCTTCCTCTTCCCGGCGCTCATCATGCTGGCGCTCGGCTGGGTCCTGCTCGGCGGCCGCCTCACCGGACGCGGCAGCGCGCGCAACGCGGCTCGCTACCTGCTGCCTTTTGTGATCGCCGTGCCGTTCGCCCTCCCCGCCCTCACCCAGGCCGGCTCGAGCGGGGCGCTCCAGGTGGTCGCCGGCTGGGAGTCGGCACCGCGCGACGACGGCCTCGCCGCGGTCGCATTCTTCTACCTCACCAACCTCGGCATCCCGTTCGCCCTGGCCCTCGCGGGGCTCGCGGTCGCCCGCGTTCCGTACGCCCCGTTCCTAGCGGCGTGGGTGATCGTGCTGTTCGCGGTCCCCAACCTCGTGCAGGTCAGCGTGGTGGCGTTCGACATGAACAAGCTGTTCCAGGCGATGGCCGTCGGCGGGGCGCTCGCCGGCGCGTGGCTCGTGCGCCGCTGGCCGCGACCGGTGATCGCCGGACTGCTGGTGCTCAGCATCCCCAGCCCGCTCCTGGTGGGGATCTGGAGCGCGTCGGCGAACCTCCAGATGCTCACCGGCGCCGAGCTCGACGCGGCGGGCTGGGCGAGGACGACGCCGGAGCGCAGTGTCTTCGTGACCGATGGGTGGCTCACCGCCCTCACCGACCCGGCCGGCCGCCTGCGGCTCACGACATTCGACCCGTACGTGGCCAATCTCGGCTACCGCCCCGATGCGCGGCACGCCCTCGTCGACGCGATCTTCTGCGACGGCGACGCGACGGCGAGCGCGACGATCATGCGCTCGCTCGGCGCGCGCTACGTCGTCGACGCCGTCCGGCCGCAGACCTGCCCGGCGCCGGTGGACTTCTCGACCTCCGGCGCGTTCCGCGAGGCGTACGCCAATGACCAGCTGCGCGTCTGGGAGCTGACGGAGCCGGACGGGCCGGCGGGTATCATCGGCCCATGACCAGCCCCAGCCAGGCCCGGCCGGGTGGCGCCGTCGTCGCCCTCGATCACCTGAGCAAGACCTACGGCGGCTCGGGGGCGGCGGCGGTCGACGACCTCTCGCTCACCGTCCCGGCCGGCGAGATCTGCGTCCTCGTGGGGCCGTCCGGGTGCGGCAAGACGACCACGATGAAGATGATCAACCGCCTCATCGAGCCGACCGGCGGTCGCATCACGATCGACGACGAGGACGTTTCGAGCATCCCGGCAGTCGAGCTGCGGCGGCGGATCGGCTACGTGATCCAGCAGATCGGCCTCTTCCCGCACCTCACCATCGCCGACAACGTGGCGATCGTGCCGAAGCTCCTGCAGTGGGACCGCACCCGCGTCCGCGAGCGCGTCGACGAGCTGCTCGACCTGGTGGGGCTCGAGCCGAGCCAGTACCGCGACCGATACCCCTCGGCCCTTTCCGGGGGAGAGCGTCAGCGCGTCGGCGTGGTCCGCGCGCTGGCCGCGGATCCACCCGTCATGCTCATGGACGAGCCGTTCGGCGCCGTCGACCCGATTCGCCGCGAGCGGCTGCAGAACGAGTTCCTCAGGCTCCAGGCACGCGTCCGCAAGACGATCATCTTCGTCACCCACGACGTGGACGAGGCGATCAAGATGGCGGACCGCATCGCGATTCTGCAGCGCGGCGGCGTCCTCGCCCAGTACGACACGCCGGATGCCATCCTCGCCAACCCGGCGTCCGAGTTCGTCGCGCGCTTCGTGGGCGCGGACCGCGGCCTGAAGCGGCTGTCGCTCGGACGGGTGCGCGACGTGCCGATGCTGGAGCCTGTCATCATCCGCGCCGACGAAACACGTGCTGACGCGCGCCAGCGTCTCGCCGGCGTCGAGGAGCTGGAGTACGCGCTGCTGGTCGACGATCACGGTCGTCCACTCGGCTGGATCCACGGTAGCGACCTCACCGGCGGCGGCAGCGTGCCGGTCGATGCCGCCACCCCCGGCGCGCCCACCGTGCAGGCAGAGACGACGCTGCGCGATGCGCTGTCGGCGCTGCTCGGCTCGTCGGTCCAGCTCGGGGTCGTCGTCGACGAGAAGGACCGCGCCATCGGTCTCGTCAGCGTCGACGCCATCGGCGAGGCGCTCCGCGCTCCGGTGCGCGGTGCCGACGGGGAGCTGCATCCCGTCGGGGAGGCGGCGGTCGAGGCCGCGTCGTGAGGGAACAGCCCTTCTTCAGGGTCGATTGGATCGTCGACAACGCCGATGCCATTGCGGGACGCGTCTGGGAGCACGTCCAGATGACCGTCATCGCCGTCGTCCTCGGCTTCGTCATCGCCATCGCCCTGGCGCTCCTCATCCGCCGCGTCCCGCGCCTCTACGGACCGATCATCGGCGTCACGGGCACGATGTTCGCCATCCCGAGCCTGGCGCTCTTCGCGATCCTGGTGCCGTTCACCGGGCTGTCGGTGCTGACCGCCGAGATCGCGCTGGTCAGCTACACGCTCCTCATCCTCGTCCGCAACATCGTCGCCGGGCTGGAGAGCGTCGGGCCCGACGTCGTCGAGGCGGCGACGGCGATGGGGCTGACGTCCCGGCAGCGGCTGCTGCAGGTCGAGCTGCCGATCGCATTGCCCGTCGTCATCGCCGGCATCCGCATCGCAACCGTGACGACGGTCGGCCTGGTGACGGTGACCGCCCTCATCGGCCTCGGCGGGCTCGGCTACCTCATCATCAACACCGGGATCAACCGCTTCTTCCCGACCTCGATCTACACCGGCGTCGTGCTCTCGGTGCTCCTGGCGGCGCTCGCCGACATCTCGCTGCTCCTCCTCCAGCGCGCGCTGACACCGTGGTCGCGGTCCCGCGCCGGTGGCGTCTGAGGTCATGGAGTTCATCGGACGTGTCCTCGCCTGGATCGTCGATCCAGCCAGCTGGACCGGCAGCGACGGGCTCGGCATCCACGTCTGGGAGCAGCTGGTCCTCAGCTTCCTGGCGCTCGTGGTCGCCATCGCCATCGCACTGCCGCTCGGCCTGCGCATCGGGCACACCGGGCGCGGCGCCAACGCGGTCATCTGGACAGCCAACATCGGCCGCGCCGTGCCGTCGCTCGGCTGGATCGGGATCTTCTTCCCGATCGTGCTGCTGCTGCGCACCGGCTCCGGCGGCTTCTGGACGTCACTGATCGCCTTCGCCCTGCTCGCCATCCCGCCGATCGTGACGAACACGTACACCGGCATGCGCGAGGTCGATCGGGATCTCATCGAGGCCGGTCGCGGGATGGGGATGCGCGAGCGCGACGTCGTGACCCGGGTCGAGATACCGCTTGCGCTGCCGGTGATCCTGGCGGGAGTGCGGACCTCGGCCGCGCAGACGATGGCGACCGCCACGCTCGCCGTCGTGGTCGCGGGCGGGACGCTCGGCGTCCCCATCCTGCAGGGGATCAGGGGCGGTGACGACGTGAAGCTGGTGGGCGCGGCGCTCCTCGTGACGCTACTGACGCTTGCCACCGAGTTCGGGTTCGGCGCGCTCCAGCGGGCCGCGACGCGACGGAGCAACGCCGCCGCCGGCCACCGTCCGTTCAAGAACGCCGGCGAGGTGCCACTGCCGCCGGCGGGCCCCATGTGACGACCGACCCGATCCCGTGGCCCCGTGTTCGATGTATCGAACAATTTGAGCCAGACGTGGGCGGCGCGTGAGGTTTGTTCGAAATATCGGTCAGCGGTGAGCGTGAGGCCTGCGGCTGCGCGCGGCTCCCGCACGCCAGCGCTCGATTTATCGGTCACACCCCACGCGACGGCCCTGAACTGCGCGAATCGGTCGAAATATCGAACGCGGCGGCGCGAACGCGGCGCGAACGCGGCGCGGGGCGCGGTGGGGCGCGGTGGCGGCGACGGCGCAAACCGCGGTGAGCCTTTCACACGCCCGACACGTAGCAATGGCATACCTGGCTCGCTTCGGCAGTCGCCTTGCTATGGTGAAGGTTGAAACCGAGCACGAGCGTCGCGAACCACGGGGCGCCGTCATCGAAGGAGGAGAGACCCAAATGCGGATTGCCCGCAGGCTAGCCCTCGGGGCGTCGGTGCTGGCGCTGATGGTCAGCGCGTGCACCACGGGAGGGGGCAGCCAGTCGCCGGCCAGCAGTGCCGGATCGTCTGGTGGAGCCGCACTTCCCAACGTCACCGTCGGCTCGGACGGCTTCTACGAGTCAGCCGTCGTCGCAGAAATCTACGCCCAGGCCCTCGAGGCCCAGGGCTTCACCGTGGAACGCAAGCTGGAGATCGGTGCGCGCGACGCACGTATCGCCGCGTTCAAGTCCGGCGAGATCAACCTGATGCCGGAGTACATCGGCTCAGGCGTACTGTTCCTGGCCGCCAACGAGAGCCTGGACGGTGAACCGACCTCGGACACGGCCGAGACGCTTGCCACGCTGAACCACCAGCTCGCGCAGCTCGACCCGGCCGCAGTCGCATTCGACGCCTCGCCGGGCACCGATGCGGACGGCTTCGTCGTCCGCCAGGAGACGGCCGACACCATGAGCCTCAGCACCATGAGCGATCTCGCGGCCGTCGCGGACCAGCTCACCTGGGGGCTCCCCGCCGAGTGCAGCGACAACCCCGCCTGTGGCCCGGGTCTGAGCGACGTCTACGGCGTCGACATCTCGTCGCTCGACGTCAAGAACTTCGACGCCTGCAGCTCGGCGATGGCCGAGGCGCTCAACGGCAAGGAGATCGATGTCGCCGAGGTCTGCACCACGCAGCCCGACATCGAGACGTTCAACTTCGTCCTGCTCGAGGATGACGGCGGCCTCGCGCCGGCGCAGAACCTCGCGCCGGTGGCGACCCAGGAGCTCGCCGATGCGGCCGGCTCGACCCTCTCGGACGCGCTGAACGCCGTGTCGGAGAAGCTCACCACCGAGGAGCTCACCAAGCTCGGCGTCGAAGTGGCGGTCAACCAGACCAGCTACGAGGATGCCGCGCACCAGTGGCTGACGGACAACGGCTTCATGTAGGCCGCCTCGACCACGTGCCGATGCGGGCGGCGCAGCCTTCGGGCCGCGCCGCCCGTAGACTGTCCGGCACAGATGTCCGAACACCTCGATCTCACCGACTGGCGCCGTCGCGTGGCAACGCTCTATACGGACCTGCGCGCCGACGCGCGCCCCGACCCACTGCGGCTCGTCACGTTCCGATCCCGCAGGGATCGCCTCTTCGGCGAGCATCCGTCGTCGCCCATTCCGCCGGATGGCCGCCGCGACTTCCGCGGCCTCGCGTACTGGCGCCACGATCCCGCGCTCGTCTTCCGCGCTCGGCTGGAGCGCGATCCGGCGGCGCCGCCGCTGGACCTGCCGCGCTCCGGACCGGGCGGGACGATGCCATTCGCGCGGATCGGGTGGGTCAGCTTCACCGTCGACGGCACATCGTCGCGGCTCGCGGTCTACTGGCTCGGTGAGTACTCGGGCGGGCTCTTCCTCCCGTTCCGCGACACCACGAGCGGGCAGGAGACCTATGGCGGCGGGCGCTACCTCTGGGACTCGGCCAAGGGAGCGGACCTCGGCGCGGACGGCGAGGAGCTTCGCATCGATTTCAACTACGCGTATCACCCCTCCTGCGTCTACGACCCACGCTGGAGCTGCCCGCTCAGCCCGGAGGAGAATCGGCTCGACGTCGCCATCCGCGCCGGCGAGCGCCTCGATCGGGCGGGGCACGGCGAGGTCGGCGGCGCGTGAGCGACCCCACCGACACACGAGCTCGTCGTCACTGCATCAAGTGCGGCCGCGACATCGGCCCGGACGAGTCGATCTGCGGCGTCTGCAACCGCGCCGGCATGGTGACGCCGTCCGCTTCGCAGTACCACGGCACCATGGTGGCGGCCATCATCGCCGGCGTCGCGGCACTGGCGATCGCGGCGAGCGTCGCGATGCGCGGCGTGGGGCCGTTCTCGGCCGAAGTGGTGTCGAGCGCACCGGCGACGGGAGCCGTGCTCGACGTCAGGGTCGCCGTCAGCAACGAGGGACAGCGCACCGGCCGCGCCAGGTGCCAGCTCGCCGCCTACGACGGCTCGGGACGGACGACGCAGACCCGCACGTTCGTGACGGTCGAGGTCGCCGGCGGACAACGCGTCGAGATCGACGAGTTCATCCCGGGCATCACCGCCGCCCCTGCCCGGGTGGCCGTGACGTGCCGGGGTTAGGCGGCGAAGCGAAGCTCCACCTCGACGAGGCCACTGGCGAGCGAGCGATCGGTGACGAGCGCCCAGGCCTCGTGCGACAGGTCCACGACGCGCTCGTCGGCGGTGCCCCAGTAGCATTGGCACCAGTCGACGACCGGTAGCTCGACGCAGCGGTCAGCGCAGACGGTGATTGTTCCGTTGACGGTCCCGTTGTAGCGGCCGCCGAGGGCGCCCGGCAGCGCCACGACGGGCTGACCCATCCAGCCCGCCGTGCCGCGATAGTTGCTGGCGATGCCGCTCACCGCGCGATACGCGGGCGGCGGCGCAGTGGTCGCCGCTGGCGGCGCAGTGGTCGGCGCCGGTGACGCGACGGTCTCCGGGGTGCCCCGTGCGGCGAGAACCTGCTCCTCCACGACAGAGCGATCCAGCGGGGCGGATCGACGGGCGAGCAGTCCTACGTCGCGCGCCTGCGCGACGAGCCCTCCCGTGACGGCCGTGAGCGCGAGCCCGACGGCCAGAGCGGCGCACAGCGCCGCGATGCGGTGCCTCAATGGTGACTCCGAGTGCGGGATTGGGGCGATCGCCGCCAGTCCGGGCGCGGGCGTTTGTCGCGCGTCGACGGAGGCTTCCCCCGCGATCGCCGGTGGCGCAGGTGGGCGCCACGGTGCATCTGCAAGTACAGATGGGTCGCAAGAAGGGTGCCAGCCGGCGGCGCATGACGCAAACCGCGTATCCTCGGGCGCGATGCGTCGCCACCGCCTGGCCCCCCTCCTCGCCGTCGTCGCAGCGTGCCTCGCGAGTGCCGCCGTCGCCGCCGGGCCACCCTTCCCGAATCCTGTCACCGACGAGGCGGTGTACGACACCGCCGGCGCACTGGCCTCGGGCACCGTCACCGCCGTCGAGAAGCGAATCGACGAGATCGAGACCCGTTCCGGCGCCGAGGTCGTCGTCTACACGCAGCTCGACCCGTTCATCACTGAGTCGGAGAACCTGGCGGCGGCGCGCGCCCTGATGGACCAGTGGGGCATCGGCCGGTCTGGCTTCGACGATGGCCTCGTGATGATGATCGGCCTCAACGACGACCTCGTCCATGGCAAGGTCAGCCTCTTTGCGGGCGCGGGCTACAAGTCGGCCTACCTCGACGAGGACGCGCTCAAGGGCATCATCGACCAAGACTTCGTGCCGCCGGCGCGCAACGGCGACCTCGACAACGCCGTCCTCTTCACGATGGAGGCGATCGACCGCGCAACGACGCCGGAACGTCGCGACGCGTTGAATCGGGCGCGGCAGCTCAACGCCGTGGTGGGGCTCATCGGCGGGCCGCTGGCGCTGCTCGTCGTCGCCGGGGGCGCCTACCTGAAGTGGCGACGCGAGGGCGACGATCCCGACATCCTCGACAGCCCGTCGATCCTCGCGGCGGGCCCCCCGGCCGGGATGACCCCCGCGCTGGCAACCGTCGTCCGCGAGGGCCGCGCGACGCGCCATAGCCTCAACGTCACGCTGCTCGAGATCGCGAGCACCGGCCGCATCGGCTTCGCCAACCTCGACCAGGTACGGCAGGCACGGTCGGACGAGAAGGCCGATCCGGAGACCGATCCGGCGATCCATCTCCTCCGGGCCGCTCCATCGTCGCGCGCCCTCTCGCCCGTTTCGAGTCGGGCGTACGACAGCATTCGGCAGCTCGCGGGCGGCAACGAACGGCTCAGCCGGTCGCGCCTCTGGAAGCTCAACGACGCGCTGGGCGAGACGTCGGAGCAGCTCGAGCGCGAGTCGGTGCGGCTCGGCTGGCTGACACGCGAGCCGACGCTCGCGATCCATGGTGCTTCGCTCGTCGCCGGGCTCTGGCTGGCAGGCGGCATCGGCGCCGGTGCGCTCGGCATCTTTTTGCCGTCGAGCGGCCTCGTGCTGGTCGGGATCGGGCTCGGCATCGGTGCGCTCATCGCGTTCGGCTTCGCGCGCGCGATGAGCAAGCGAACGACGCAGGGCGCCTACGCCGATGCGATGCTCAAGGCCTTTCGACGCACGCTGAAGCTCACCATGGAGCAGTCGCGCTCGATGGAACAGGTCACGGCCAACGAGGAGGTGCGCCTGCTGGCCGATACCCCGGACAAGGCGGTGGTGTGGGGCATCGCGCTGGGGCTCTACGCGGAGCTGCGGGGCGTGCTCGAGCGGACGCTCGCCGATGCCCCCGAGGCGGTGCGCTCCGCGTCAACGTACTACCCGATGTGGCTGGGCTCGTCGAGCGGCTCGACGTACAACGCGGCCGACACCAGCATCGCCCACGGGGGCGGCGGCATCTTCTCGAGCTCCCCCGTCCCCGACATCGGCGGCATGTTCAACGCGCTCGGCAGCATGGGCAACACGCCACCGTCCACCGCGAGCTCGTCGGGGGGCGGTGGGTTTTCCGGCGGTGGCTCGTCGGGCGGCGGGGGCGCGAGCGGCAGCTTCTGAGGCATCGCGGCTCGTTTCAACCGCCGCCGTTGCAACGCCGGTCGAGGGCTGGCGGATTCGTGACAAACGCGCCATACTTGGCGTGATGGCACAACAACGACGAGACAATCGACGACCCGGCGGGGGCAGGGGTGGTTTTGAACGCGGCGATCGGGGCGGATTCGACCGTCAGGAGCGCGGCGGCTTTCCACGCGCCGAGCGCGGCGGATTCAATCCATCCGGCGCACGACCCCCGGCGGACCGTGGTGGCTTCGGCCGCCGCGACGCCGCTCCGGGCGGCTCCGGGTTCGGCGCTCGACCGGATGCCCGACCGGATGCCCGGCCGGCATTCCGCGAGGACGACGGCGGCATGAACATCCGCCTCACGCCCCGCGGCCTCGGCGCACTCAAGACGCTCGCGGGAGAGGCTGGCATGCGGCCCGGCGAGCTCGTCACGCGCTGGGTCGAGGAGCGTCTCGAGGCGGAGCGCGGAGGGGCCTCCGCGGAGCCGATGCGGACCGCGCTCGACGCCCGCATCGACGCACTCTCGGCACGGATCGACGCGCTCGAGTCGCGAAGCACCGACGCGACGTCGCGGCCGCCCCGGGCGGATGTCGCCGGCGACGCCCCGGCGGCGAGCACGTCCACGGCTGCAGCGACGGACCCGGCCGAGACGCCCGCTCCCCGCCGGCGTGGCCGGCCACCGAAGACGGCGACGGCTGCGACCAGCCGGACCACCCCGGCGAAGCGTGGACGCCCGCGCAAGGCCGCGACGGCCGGCTCCGGCAAGCGCGTCCCGCTGCACCAAGAGATCATCGCGGTGATCACTGAGCGCGGCCCCCAGACCGCCGCCGACCTCGCCGTCGCCATCACCGAGCGTGGTGTCTTCACGCCGCCACGCTCCGGCAAGCCGCTCGACGCCGCCTCCGTCAACAGCCGCGTCAGCAACCCCGTCTATCGCGACCGCTTCGCGCGCGACGGGCACCGCATCACGCTGGCCTGAGGGCAGCACACCTCAAACACGACGATGGCCGCCGGTGATCCCGGCGGCCATCTCGATGTGCGGTCCGGCAGCGGTCAGTCCTCGAGGACGAACGTCACCAGGATGTTGGCCTGGAACTCGACGGTCCCGTCGCGGCTGACGTTGACGCGCTGCTCCTTCACCCAGGCGCTGCGCACCTGGCGCAGCGTCTTGTTGGCGCGCTCGATGCCATCCTTGATGGCGGTCTCGAAGCTCTCGGTGGAGGTGCAGGACAGCTCGGTGACGCGTGCGACAGACATCGGTCAGTCTCCTCGTGCTTGGTGCGGCGTTGGTTCGCGTTCCGATGATGCACGAGCCGGACCACCCCTAGCCGCCGTGTGACGCCGTCCACGCCAGCAACTCGTCCGCGGGGAGGGCGTTGACGAGCATCGCCGGCGTGACGCCGCAGCGGAATCCCCGCTCCGCGCCATTGCGCAGCCACGCCAGCTGTCCGGGCGCATGCGCATCCGAATCGATGCTGAAGCGACAGCCGGCCTCCACCGCGAGGCGCAGCAGGCGCTTCGGCGGATCCTGGCGCTCCGGTCGCGCGTTGATCTCGATCGCCTTGTCGAAGCGCAGGGCGGCGGCGAAGACAATCTCGGCGTCGAACGTTGATTCCGGCCGCTTGCGCTTGCCCGTGGTCATGCGGCCGGTGATGTGGCCGAGGATGTCGAGGTGTGGGTCGGCCAGCGCCGTGACCAGCCGCCGCGTCATGGGTGCCGCTTCCATCCGCAGCTCCGAGTGGGCGCTGCCGACGACGACGTCGAGCCGGTCGAGCAGCGCCGGCTCCTGGTCGAGCGCACCGTCGGCGAGGATGTCGACCTCGATGCCCGTCAGGATCCGGAACGGCGCCAGCTCGGCATTCAGCTGCGCCACCTCATCCAGCTGGGCCTGCAGGCGCGCCGGCGAGAGGCCATTCGCCACGGTGAGCCGGGGGGAATGGTCGGTCAGCACGATGTAGTCGTGCCCGAGGTCGCGGGCCACCTCCGCCATCTCGCGGATCGGCGCGCCGCCATCCGACTGCTCGGAATGGACGTGGCAGTCACCGCGCAGCGCGTCGAGCAGCGCCGCCGTTCCGTCGTCCACCGGTACCAGGCCGGTCGCCTCGAGACGGCGGAGGTAGATCGGCTCGTCGCCGTGCAGCGATTCGAGCACCGTGCGCTCGGTGACCTCACCGATGCCGCTCAGCTCGCGCAACGTGCCGGCGGCGGCCCGCGACGCCAGCTCCGCACTGCCGATGCCGGCGACCGTGGATGCGGCCGAGCGAAACGCGCGCACCCGGTAGCCGGGCTCCGAGGCGGCCTCCAGCAGGAAGGCGATGCGGCGCAGGTCGGCAACTGGATCGCGGGGATCGGGCATGTCGCGAGGACAGACCGCGTCAGGCGACGGTGAGGAGTCGCCGTGGGTTGCCCACGGTCATGGTCGTGATCTCTCCCTCGCCCACCGCGGCCGTCCGCAGGCGCGGCAGGAAGTGCTGCTGCAGGTACGTGTAGCCGAAGCCGCCGTTCGCCTTGAGCTGGCTGTTGTGGCAGACGTCCTGGCTCAGCAGGATCTGGCCGGCGAAGCCGCGGTCGACGAGTTCGACGATGAGCTCCACCAGGCGCGGTTCGGCCGCCTCCGCGGACGCGAACCGGTGGCCGAGGAAGTCGAACTCGAGGTTCGCGCCGGCGTCGAGGATTGCCAGGTAGTGGTCGAGGTCGACCAGCGAATCCGCATGACCGATGACGACCCTGGCCGGATCCACGCCCTCGTCAACGAAGAGGGCAAGCTGCGCCTGACCGACCCGCGACGCCACACCGTGGGTGGTGATCGCCATGCCGGTGGCGAGCGACGCGCGGGCCGCGGCACGATGCACGCGCTCCTCCGCCGGGCTGACCCACGGCTTGTCGGTGCCGATCTCACCGATGATGCCCGGACGAATGCCGCTCCCGCCGACACCATCCCGGAACTCGGCGATCAGCTCCGCCGCCAGCTCGTCGACCGACCGACGGTCGATGCGTGCCTCCGCCGGGTAGTACGGCTCGCGGTACCAACCGCAGCCCATGACGATCTGGATGCCGCTCGCGGACGCGATCCGCCGCAGCCGCTCCGGGTCACGGCCCACGCCGGGGAGCGTGAGGTCGACCAGGGTCGCGGGCCCCCGACGGCGGAGGTCGCGCAGCTCGGGGAGGATGAGCTCGTCATCCGGCGTCAGCTCCCAGTAATCCCAGCGGCCGGGGACGTGCCACAGCGCGATGCCCAGGTGCTCGTGCGGCAGCGTGAAGCCGACCCGCTCCGGCGGGATCGGTCCGGTCACGGTCATGACATGCGATGCCACGGCTATCCTCCAGCTCGGCGATGACGGCGCTGCCGACGCGTTCCACGTTGCGCAATGGCGTGGCGCCCGCACCGGTCGCGGCGTAGTCTGGGACCGACGTCACCGCTCGGTCAATGACGGAGGAAGTCGCCAGTCGTGCCGACCACGCGAGCAGCCAACCTGTGGACCATCGCCCAGCGCCGCCTCGACGCCGCCGCGGAGCGGCTGGAGCTCGACGACGGGATGCGGCGGGTGCTCCGCGCACCGAAGCGGGAGCTGACGGTCACCTTCCCGGTGACCCGCGACGACGGCAGCGTCGCCGTCTACACCGGACACCGCGTTCATCACAACGTCAACCGCGGTCCGGCCACCGGCGGCATCCGCTACGTGCCGGACCTCACCCTCGACGACCTGCGCGCCCTCGCCATGGCGAATACGTGGAAAGCCGCGCTGGTCCAGATCCCGTTCGGTGGCGCGATGGGCGGGGTACGCGTCGACCCGAAGCAGCTCTCCGTCACCGAGCGCGAGGGGATGACGCGCCGCTTCGCGACCGAGATCGGACCGATCACCGGGCCGGACCGTGATATCCCGTCGCCGGACGTGAACACCGGCTCGATCACCATGGCCTGGATGATGGATACCTACTCCATGCATCGCGGCCATACCGTCCCCGGATCGGTGATCGGCAAGCCGCTCGCCATCGGCGGATCGGAGGGCCGGCGCGAGGCGACCAGCCTGGGGGCAGTGACGGCGCTCGAGGCGGTGGCGCGCACCACCGGCATCCAGCTGGTCGGGGCGCGCGTCGTCATCCAGGGCTTCGGGCGCGTCGGCACCATCCTCGCGCGACGCCTCGACCGGCTCGGGGCGCGCATCGTGGCGATCGCGGACGACAGCAACGGCGTGACCAGAGCGGACGGGATCGATGTCGACGCCGCGGTGCGGTGGATGCGAGAGCGCGACGCCATCACCGACCTCGCCGACACCGAGGCGGCTGACAAGGACTCCCTCCTCGAGCTGCCGTGCGACATCCTCGTCTTCGCCGGCCTCCAGGGCCAGCTCGACGGCGAGAACGCGTCACGCGTCGGTGCGCGGCTCGTGGCCGAGGTCGCCGGCGGCGCGGTGTCGCCCGAGGCGGACGTCGCCCTCTCCGACCGCGGCATCCCGGTGATCCCCGATATTCTCTGCTCGGCCGGCGGCCTGGTCGTCGGCTACTTCGAATGGGTGCAGGACATGCAGGCGTTCTTCTGGAATCGGGAGCAGGTCGCGAAGGAGCTCGAGCAGGTGATGGAGCGGGCGGTCGCGTCGGTCTATGACCTCGCCAAGCGCAGCCGCGTCACGCTCCGCGAGGCAGCCGAGATGGTCGCCGTCGAACGCGTGGCGCAGGCGACCCAGCTGCGCGGGCTCTACCCGTAGCTTTCCTCAGGGCCCCTGGGGGGCGGCGACGGCCGCCATCGGCGTCGACCGTGGACGGACCAGTCCGCGTTGATCGTCAGCATCGGTAGGCGTCGCGAACGACATCGCAAACTCGAGCGCCACGGATTCGTTGAGGTCAATGCCCGCAACGCTCGCCAGCTGACGCTTGAACCACAGGTCGTGCGCGTCCATCGATACCGACAGCAGCGCGAAGGCCCGGACCGGGTCCTCGCTGTCGATCATGCCGATCAGCAGCTCCCCCGCCTCGACCCGGCCCAGGAACCATCGCGCACCACCGATGCCCACACGTCGTTCGCATCGCTCCTGCTCGGCGCGGCGCCCATCAGCAAGCTCGCGCATGAAGCCGCGCGCCGACTCCCCCCGGCCGGGCAGAAGCGAGACCACGACGCAGTGTTCGGGCATGGACCGATGGTCACCCGCGGCTCCGCCACCGCGCATTGGGCTGCGCCTTATTTCTGGGCCGATTCGCCTTACTCGGGATCCCCGGGTCCGACGAGCCCGAGCCCGATCCCCGCGGTCGCGGCCTCGATGCGTGTCGCAACGCCGAGCTTGGCCTTGATATTGGTGACATGCACCGACGCCGTCTTGGCGGTGATGAACAGCCGCTCGGCGATCTCGTGATTTGACCGTCCGGCGGCCACCAGGCGCAGGACCTCTCGTTCGCGCGCCGAGAGGAGGCCGCTGGCGCGCGTCGCGGCCGGTGCACCGGCTCCGTCGAGGTGGATGCGTCCGCGCCGGGCAAGCTCCCGCACGGCGGCGACAATCGGTTCGGCGCCCATCGCCGATGCCAGGCGATGCGCGGCCTGGAGCGGATCGCGCGCCTCGTCGGCACCGGCACCGCCGGCGGCGAGCGCGGCGGCCCCGTGGCGCCAGCGAGCGACCGCCTCGTCGAAGCGGTGCTCCAGCGCGGACCACTGCGTCGCGGCGACCTCCCAGAGGCGGGCGTCGTCGCACCCCATTGCCCGCGCGTGCTCGGCGAGCAGCTGCTGCCGGTCGGCGGCGAGGTGCGCCGAGGGGGGGCCGTTCACCGTCAGCACGCGCACGTGCCGGTCGAACCGCGCACCGAGCGCTTCGGCGACCGCCTCGAGCTCGCCGATGCGCGACGTGTCGAGCCGAACCGCGGGAAGCTCGCGGAGGTCGCCGATGGCGCGCAGCCCGTGGATGCAGAGCCAGCGCCACTCCGCGGATCGGTCGGGATGGCCCCCGGCTTCGAGTGCCGCGATCCCGGCCAGCGCCTGCGCGAGCGCGTCCTCCGGCCGCCCGGCCCAGAGCGCCGCGTGCGCGCGCTGCTCGTGCGGGCCGGTCCAACCGGTGACGCGCGGTGTCGTGGCCAGGCGGTCGACCGTGTCGAGCGCGTCCTGCGCGACGGCCGCATCGCCCCGTGCCGCGGCCAGCTGGGCGGCCACGAGGGCGAGCCACGCCTGCGGCAGACCGCGCGGGCCGCGCGCCAGCCCGGCTTCGAGGAGCGCCTCGCATCGGTCCCAGTCGCCGAGGAGGAAGGCGCGGTCGATGGCAATCGCGTTGGTGGTCTCGCCGTAGGTGTGCTGCATCCCTGCCGCCTGGACGGCCTCGACCCCCTCGACCACGACATCGAACGCCTCGCGCAGACGGCCCGATTCGTGGAGCGCCTCGGACAGGTTCGATCGGTCGATGGCCTCGTCGTCGAGCCGGCCGAGGTGCGTCGAAATCTCGAGCGCGGCGGAGAGGGTCTCGATCGCCTCCTCGGGCATGCCGTTGCGGAGCTGCGCGATGCCGAGCACACCGAGCGCTCGCCCCTCCTCGGTCGCGGCCCCCACCTGACGCGCCACGTCGGTTGCTTCGGCGGCGAGGGCCAACGCCTCGTCCAGGTCGGCACCCATGACGAGCGCCGAGGCGAGCCTGGACAGCACCCAGGACCGCTCGGCGGTGGCGGGCTCCGCCGGCACGAGGGCGACGGCGGCTCGCCGATGGCGGGTGAAGGCCTCCGTGTTTCCCACCAGCCAATAGGCCTCGCCGGCCCGCACGTGGAGCAGCCCGCACGTCACCGGGTCACCGTCCACCGCCAGCGCCACGGCTCGCTCCCATAGCTCGGCGGCGCGTGCGAACTCCCCGCACGCCTGCGCCGCCTGGGCGGCCATGCGCGTCATTGCGGGCAGGTCGAGGTCGATCGTCTCGAGCGCCGCCGGGTCCAGCTCCACGATCGCCAGGGCGCGGTCGAGGGCGCCGAATGCCTCCGCCTGGGCGAACGCCGCCTGCGCCGCCTGGGCGGCCTGCACGAGCGCCGGCAGGGCGCGTCGCTCGTCACCGGCGCGCAGCCAGTGGTTCGCCAGCTCGGCGGCGGCGCGGGGCGGCGATGGATCGCCGAGCTCGGGCATCCCGTCGAGCACGACGGCGTAGGCGCGGTGGAGCCGCAGCCGCTCGCCGGGGAGGAGATCCTCGTAGATCGCCTCCGCGGTCAGCGGGTGCCTGAACCGATAGCGCGCCGTCGCCGGGTCGGGGGTGAGGATGGCGCGGTCGACCGCCTCGCGCAGTGCTTCGAGAAGGCGGTCGTCGCGGAGATCGGCGACCGCCTCGAGGAGGGGATGGGTCACCGACAAGCCGACGCTGATGATGCGCAACAGTCGACGCGATGGCTCGGAGAGGCCACGGACGCGTGCCAGCAACGTCTCGCGCAGCCCGGTCGACAGCGTCGCGCTTCCGTTCGAGGCGAGCAGCTCCTCGGTGTAGAACGGGTTGCCATCGCTCCGTGCATACGTCTGGGCCAGCAGGTCCTCCGACGGCTGGCGGCCGAGGATCGCCGCCACCTGCGCGTCGTGCTCGTCACGGGTCAACCGTTCGAGCCGCAGGCTCGTCACCCGTTCGATGCGTCCCAGCTCCGCCAGGAGCGGCGTCACCGGGTGGCGCGAATGGAGCGCATCGGTTCGAATCGTCACCGCCAGGACGACCCGTGCGAACTGGAGCGTCCGTCCGATGAACCCGACGAGCTCGCGCGTCGAGCGGTCCGCCCATTGGAGGTCCTCGATCACCAGGAGCGTCGGACACGAGCGGCCGAGGCGACCCATCACACCGAGCACCTGCCCGAAGAGGCGCGTCTGCGCCAGCCCGGGGTCCGAGGCATCGAGCGCCAGCGACGGCCCCAGGTCAGGGAAGAGACGCGCCAGCTCGGGTCGGGCCCGGCCGATCGCCTCCTCCGCGGCCGGGTCTCCCGCGAGCGCGTCGTCGACGACGGGCCGCAGCGCCTCGAGGACCGGCACGTACGGCAGGTTCGCCTCGTCGATCTCCATGCTGCCGCCGACGAGCGCCCGCCCACCGGAGTCCCGGACGCGCATGGCGAACTCGGAGACGAGGCGTGACTTGCCGATCCCCGCTTCGCCGAGGACGAGCGCGGTCGCAGCCGACCGACCGCTCGCCGCCTCCTCGAAGAGCGACATCAGGCGACCGAGCTCGGCGGCGCGTCCGATCAGGATTGGGCTCGAGCCGGCGCGGACCATGCCCCCCGATTATCCGCCCTGCGCCACCCCGCCGCGCGGGTTGAGCCGGGTCGCCCGACGTGGCGATGGGCGGCGCATGCGAGAATGGTCGTTCCACGTATCCCTACGTGCGCGTCGTTCGACCGCGGTGCGCGTCGCCACACCCCGCTGGAGATCCGACCGTATGACCGAGCCCTTCGCCTCCCCGCGCGACCTGCTCACCGAACTCGAGCCCGCCGCCGAGCGCCTCATGAGCCGTCATGTTGCGATGGCAAAGGAATGGTTCCCCCACGACTACATCCCGTACTCGATGGGTCGCGACTTCGACAGGGAGCCATGGACGCCTGACCAGCCACGCATCAGCGGCGTCGCACAGATCGCCTTCGAGGTGAACCTGCTGACCGAGGACAACCTGCCCTCGTACCACCGCGAGATCCACCGCATGTTCGGCAACGGCGATGGCGCGTGGATCAACTGGGTCAACCGCTGGACGGCGGAGGAGGGGCGCCACGCGATCGTCCTGCGCGACTACCTGGTCGTCACCCGCAACATCGATCCGTACGCGCTCGAACGCTCACGCATGAACCAGCTCCAGGTCGCGTACAACCACGACGATGGGGGGAACGTGCTGCGCGGTCTCGCGTACGTTGCGTTCCAGGAGCTCGCCACGCGGATCAGCCACCGCAACACCGGCCGCTACTCGTCGGACCCGGTCGCCGATCGCATCATGGCGCGCATCGCCGCGGACGAGAACCTGCACATGGTGTTCTACCGCGACATGCTGAGCGAGGCGCTGCTGCTGGACCCGTCGGCGGCGGTGATGGCCGTTGCGGACGAGGTGATCGCGTTCGAGATGCCGGGCGCCGGCATGGAGAACTTCACCCGCAAGGCGGCGCAGATGGCGAAGGCCGGCATCTACGACCTGCGCATCCACCACGACGAGGTCGTCTGGCCCCTGCTGCGGCACTGGGGCGTGTTCGAGCTCGAGCACCTCTCCCCCGCCGCCGAGCAGCGGCGTGACGAGCTCAAGACGTTCCTGGACCGGCTGGATGCCACGGCCGCGCGCTTCGAGGCCCGTCGCGCGGCGACCGTCGAGCGCGAAGGCGCGGTCGCCGGCTAGCGGCGCCGGGCACCCGTCGAGCCGCCGGTCAGGCGTCGGAGCAGGCGAACCATCAGGAAGCCGAAGATCAATCGGCGCAGCAGTGCGAACATGAGCGCCGCCAATGCATGCGCTGTGCCGCGACCGCAGCCGCATGTTGCGGCGGCATCGACCGTGCACGCACACTGAGCCCATGACCGATCCAGACCGATTCCGCGACCACCAGGACCGCTGGGCCCGCGAGCGCCTCGACCCGGCGCTCGAGCGTGGCCCGGAGCGACGAGCGCGCTTCATCACGCAGTCCGGCGTGGATATCGACCGCGTCTACACGCCGGCGGACCTGGCCGACCCGGTGAACGACCCGGATCGGGATCGGCCTCGCTATCGGTTCAGCCCCAGCGCGAGCGAGGAGGCGAGCGCGTGGGACGAGGTCGACGACGTGGGTCTGCCAGGCGCGCCGCCGTTCACGCGCGGGATCCATCCCACCGGGCATCGCGGCCGCCTCTGGACGATGCGGATGTTCGCCGGCTTCGGCACCGCGGAGGACACCAACGATCGGTTCAAGAAGCTGATCGCGGCCGGCGGGACCGGTCTCTCCATCGCGTACGACATGCCGACCCTGTACGGCTACGACCACGACGACCCGATGGCCGAGGGCGAGTTCGGCACCTGCGGCGTCGCCGTCTCGAGCCTCGCCGACATGGAGATCCTTCTCCACGGGCTGCCGGTCGGCGAGATCAGCACCAGCATGACCATCAACTCCCCCGCCGCCATGATCTGGGCGATGTACATCGTCGCCGCCGAGAAGGCCGGCGTGCCGCGCGCACAGCTCACCGGCACCCTCCAGAACGACATCCTCAAGGAGTTCATCGCGCAGAAGGAGTACATCTTCCCGCCGGCACCGTCGCTGAAGCTCGTCACCGACACGGTCGAGTGGGGCACGCGGGAGCTGCCGCGCTGGAACACCATCAGCATCAGCGGCTACCACATCCGCGAGGCCGGCTCGACCGCCGTCCAGGAGCTGGCCTTCACGATCGCCGACGGCATCGCGTACGCGGAGGACGCGATCGCGCGCGGGATGCGCTTCGACGACTTCGCACCGCGGCTCAGCTTCTTCTTCAACAGCCACAACGACTTCTTCGAGGAGATCGCGAAGTTCCGCGCCGCGCGGCGGATCTGGTACAAGCTGTGCCGCGAGCGGTTCGGGGCCGAGAACGAGCGCTCCACCTGGATGCGCTTCCACACCCAGACCGCCGGAGTCTCGCTCACCGCGCAGCAGCCGCTCAACAACCTGACGCGCGTCGCCGTCCAGGCCCTCGCCGGCATCCTCGGCGGCACCCAGAGCCTCCATACCGATGCGTACGACGAGGCGTGGGCAGTCCCGAGCGAGGAGGCCGCCCTCCTCGCGCTGCGACAGCAGCAGGTCATCGCCGAGGAGTCGGGGGCGGCCAACACCGTCGATCCGCTCGGCGGCAGCTACTTCGTCGAGACGCTGACCAACCGGACCGAGCAGGCCGCGTGGCGCTACATCGCGCGGATCGACGAGCTCGGCGGGATGGTGAAGGCGCTCGAGGCCGGCTATCCCCAGGGCGAGATCGCCGATGCCGCCTACGAGCAGCAACGCGAGCTGGAGCAGCACGAGCGCGAGATCGTCGGCGTCACGAAGCACGCGGATCCCAACGAGGAGCTCCGCATCCCGCTGCTCGCCATCAGCAAGGAGCAGGAGCGCCGCCACCTGGACCGCCTGGCGCGCACGCGCGCCGACCGCGACGCGGACGCGCACGCGGCGGCGATGCGCCGCCTCGAGGACGATGCCCGCCGCGGGGACGTGAACCTGATGCCGGCCATCGTCGAGGCGACGAGCGCGTACGCCACGATCGGCGAGATGTGCGGCGTTCTGCGTCGCGTCTACGGCGAGTACCGGGAGCCGCTCGCCGTCTGATCCTGACCAGGCGGGGCAGCGCGGCGAGCCGGCGCGGCCCGGGCCGGCCCCGATGCGTGAGCCGGTGGCCGACCCGGTGCAGGGCACGCAAGCGCCGCGCCGAACTCCCCCACGCCATCACCCTGCCACGCGCCCGCTTACCAGCCGCTTATCGGCGAAGCGCCCGCTACCATCGGTCCAGCATGAAGCTGCATCTCGTCGACGCGACGTTCGAGCTGTTCCGCGCCTACTATTCTCGCCCCCCCGAGCGTGGCCCCGACGGGCGGCCGGTGAACGCGGTGCGCGGCCTCGTCGACAGCATGCTCAGCCTCCTGCGCGAGCCGGATGTTACGCACATCGGTGCCGCGACCGACCACGTGATCGAATCGTGGCGCAACGACCTGTACGCAGGCTACAAGTCGAGCGCCGGGGTCGACCCCGACCTGCTCGCCCAGTTCGAGGACGCGGAGCGTGCCCTGCGGGCGCTCGGCATGGTTGTCTGGCCGATGGTCGAGGACGAGGCGGACGACGCCATCGCGGCTGCCGTGGCGCGCTTCGGCGACGACCCGCGCATCGGCCAGGTCGTCGTCTGCAGCGTCGACAAGGACCTGATGCAGCTCGTCGAGGGTGGCCGCATCGTGCTCCGGGACCGGATGCGACGGATCACGTACGACGAGGCGGGCGTGATCGAGAAGTTCGGCGTGGCGCCCGCGAGCATCCCCGACTACCTGGCCCTTGTCGGCGACAGCAGCGACGGATTCCCCGGCCTTGCGGGCTGGGGAGCCAAGAGCGCGGCCGCGGTCCTGGCGCGCTGGGCAACCATCGAGCGCATCCCCGCCTCGGCGCTCGATTGGGAGCTGCCGCTGCGCGGCGCCAGCCGGCTCGCCGCAACGCTCGCCCAGGGCCAGACCGAGGCACTCCTCTACCGCCGCCTCGCGACGCTGAACCGGGATGCGCCCATCGAGCGGATGGCGCCGACACTCGACGCGCTCGAATGGCACGGCGTTCCCCGCGAGGCGTTCACCGCACTCTGTGACGAGCTTGGATTCGAGACGGTCGGCGAGCGCGTGCACCGCTGGGCCTGACCCGCCCGACGCATCTCGCGGTCTTCGCCGCACATCCGTCGGCGCGCAGTACCTTCGTACGGTTCGGTGGGTTCTGGTGCGCTGGTAGCGTCGGCGACCGATGGACCGCCGCCGTTCGCGCCGCTGGGCAGCTCCGCTGCTGGCCGTGCTCCTCACCTCGTTGCTCGCCGTCCCCGGGCTCCCCCGTCCCGCGGCCGCTGCCGCGTGCACGGCATGGAGTTCCGAGTCCGAGCCCCCGGCCGTTATCCGGGTCTTCCGGACCGCGACCGGCGCCGTGGAGACGGTCGACTTCCGGAGCTATGTGAACAACGTGCTGTCGCGGGAATGGATCAGCAGCTGGACAACCGAGTCGATCCGTGCCGGAGCATTGGCCGTCAAGCACTACGCCTGGTACCAGGTGGTGCACTACCGCGGCTACGTGAACGCCGACGGGGATTGCTTCGACATCTTCGACTCAACCCGAGACCAGTACTACGACCCGACCCGACCAACGTACACCGCGATGTCGGCCGCGGTCGACGCGACGTGGGCCACGGTGGCGCTCATCGGCGGCCACGTCTTCCCGACGTACTACAACGCGGGCGGACCGGGCGAGAGCTGCGGTGCAAACGCGAACGGGTGGCGCATGTACCAATGGGGGTCACAGGGCTGCGGCCTGATCGGCCGCTCCGCGACCCAGATCATGGCAACCTACTACGCCGGCGTCACCGTCTCGTCAGCTCCCGCACCGGTCGTGCCGTCCCCGACGCCGACGCCAACGCCAACGCCCACCCCCACACCGATCGCGACACCCATCCCCGTCGTGACGGCCTCCCCATCGGCCGTGCCGGCAACGCCGGCGCCAAGCGCCACTGCCGCGGCGCCGACGCAAACGCCAACGCCGACGCCAACCGTCGCCCCCACGGCGACGCCGGTCGCGACCCCTTCACCGACACCTCCACCCGTCCCGCCGGTCGCACCTCCCGTCAACGAGCAGCCCGGCGGCGGTCAGACGGGCATCGTCGGCGCCGCAGCTCCTCCGCCGCCACCTCCGCCCGATCCGGCCCCCGTGGTCGTGGTGGCGACACCGGTACTGGCATCGGTCCCTGTCGATCGCTCGTCGAGCGTGGACTCCGCACCGCGCCACCCCTCCGATCACGCCGGCCTGGCGGCGACCCGCACGCTCGAATGGGATGAGCGGGCGCACGTCAACGGCTTCGCGTGGCCGGCGACGCATTCCGAGCCGGCGGCCCGGATGGATCCGCGCCTCGCGACGTTCGTGGTCCTCGCCGACGACCTGGCGAATCGCCTGATGCGCCAACTCGTCGCGGTCCTCCCGCGGCCGTGGATCTCCGAGGCGGTCGCGCGCCGCTGAGCGGCGGCGTTGCCGCATGATCGGCACCAGCTCACCTCCGCCGTGCGCGGCGGCTCGACTCAGCCGATGAGGCGGCGGACGGCGATCTCGGCGGCGGCGAGATCCTGGATCGCGAGGCCCACGCTCTTGAAGACGGTGATCGCCTCGGGATCACGCGTCGCCGCCCAGCTGCGCGGGACGGAGCCGATCTCGACCAGGTCGGCCTCGGCCACTGCGCCGTCGCCCACGGCGGCGAGCACGTCGCCCGCCTCGGCCAGCGCCGCCGCGCGAGCGTCCACCGCCACGCGCGTGGCGCGTCGGAACAGCGCCGATGGCAACTCGACCATGTCCGGCCGATAGGCACCGATGCCGTTGATGTGACACCCCGCGCCGACCCAGCTCGCGTCCAGCACCGGGGTCGATGACGTGGTCGCGCAGCACACGATATCGGTACCGCGGACCGCCGCCTCCGCGTCGGGCATGACGCGAACCGTGACGGCACCGCCGATATCAGCATCCAACGCGGCCGCGAACGCCCGACGCCGCGTCTCATCACGCGCAAAGACACGGATCTCCTCGATTGGCCGCGTGCCGAGGACTGCGTGCGCCTGCCATGCGGCCTGTGCCCCGGCACCGAGCAGGCCGAGGACCGATGCATCGGGGCGCGCCAGGAGGCGCGTCGCAACACCGGATGCGGCGCCGGTGCGCATCGCGGTGATGGTGGCGCCGTCCAGCACGGCAAGTGGCGCCCCGGTCGCCGCATCGATCCACGTCACGCTGGCGTGGATCGTCGGTAGGCCGCGTTCGGCGTTTCCCGGCGTGATCGTCACGAGCTTCACGGTGCTGCCCACCCCATCCTGGCGGACGCCCGCCATCAGCAGCAGGTCACCCGACGGCAGATCCACGTGCGCGCGCAGGGGCGAGCGATCGCGGCCGCTCGCGACATCACGGAACGCGGCCTCGACGCCGTCCAGCAGCTCACCCATCGGTATGGCGGCGCGCGTCGCCGCTGCGTCGAAGACCTGCATAGCCTGCGAGTCTACCCGCCCCGCTCGCGCCCGGGCCGTCGACCGCGGGGCGTACCCTTGGGCGGGCACACGGATTGCTCAGGAGGCAACACATGACATCGATTCAGGACGAGGTCTCGGCGCGAGCCGAGGCCGTGGGCAACGAGATCGGGGCGCTGGGCTGGCTGCTTCGGACCGCCGTGATGGCGGCGGTGGCCGGCGCCGTCTACACCGAGCTGCGCAAGCCGCCGGCGGACCGCACCTGGCACGGCAAGGTGCTGGGCGTCGTGCCGTACGATTTCCGGATCCCCTCCCTCAATGACCTGCGGCTCGCCTACTGGAACCCGCACTCGACGAAGGTGTTCACGGAGCGTCCGCTCGGGGTGGGCTGGGCCGTCAACATCCCGACCGCGCTGCGTCGCATCGGCATGCTGAGCTCACGAGCCGGAGGCTCCTGACCGACCGGATTCGCGCGCTGCGCTAGGATCGGCACCACATGAGCTGGTTCCCGATCCTGCTGGTCGTCCACATCCTGCTGGCGCTATCGCTGCTGCTGCCCAGCGTGGTGCTGCCGTTCGTCCTCCGGCGCGGCGCCGTCGCCGCCGAATCGCCGCTCGTGCGGCGCCTGATGCGGATGCAGGGAAGCGGCAGCATCGTGATCGCTGCCGGGCTGGCGCTGACCGGCGCCGGCCTGCTCCTCATCCTGGGCACCGGGCTGCTCGCCAAGCCATGGCTGCTCGTGGCGCTCGTGATCTATGCGGTCAACCTGCTCGTCGCCGGCTTCGTCAGCCGCCCCAACCTGCGGCGCCTGATCGGCCTCGGCAGCGGCGACGCGGCCGCCTGGCAGCGACGCGCGCGCCGGCAGCGCTGGATCGCCTACGGCATGGCCGGGGCGACGGGCGTCATCGGCTTCCTCATGATGGCCAAGCCGGGCGGCTGACCCGTCAGCAGGCTAGAAGCGCGGCAGGGGCAGCGGCTTGCCCTGCAGCCAGAAGATCGCGAAGACGATCAGGATCATGGCGAGCAGAAAGAATCCGAACCAGCGCAGGACTTCCATGGGTGATCTCGGTTCCTCGAGCGTGCGGCAGCAATACGCCCCCACCGGTCCGGGCGATTCTACCGCTCGTCGTCCAGCCCTCTAGAATCGACCGGTGACCCTCCTCCTCCACGATGCCCGCCGCGGCGTGCGCGTCCCGTTCGACCACCCGCTGGACGTTCCGGTGGGTCTTTACGTCTGCGGCGTCACGCCCTACGACACCGGCCACCTCGGCCATGCGTTCACGTACGTCAGCTTCGACGTTCTGCATCGGTACCTGGAGTTCCTCGGCCACGACGTCAAATACGTCCAGAACCTGACCGATGTCGACGACGACATGCTGCGCAAGGCGCGCGAGACCGGCGAGGACTACCTGGCGCTCGGCAACCGGTGGGTCACCGCCTTCCGCACCGAGATGGATGCACTCAACTGGATTCCGCCTGACGTCTACCCGCGCGCCACCGAGCACGTCTCGCAGATGCAGGCGATGATCGCCGCGCTGCTCGAGCACGGGCACGCGTATGCCGCCGAGGGCAACGTCTATTTCAGCGTCGACTCGTGGCGAACCTACGGCGAGCTCTCGGGCCTGCCACGCGCGGCGATGCTGGCGGTCGCCAACGAGCGGGGCAACGTTCCCGACATGCCCGGCAAGCGCGACCCCCTGGACTTCGTCCTGTGGCAGCGGTCCGCCCCGGACGAGCCGGCATGGGACGCGCCGTGGGGCAGCGGCCGCCCCGGGTGGCACATCGAGTGCTCGGCGATGTCGACCGCCTACCTCGGCGCGCAGTTCGCGATCCACGGCGGCGGGGCTGATCTCATCTTCCCGCATCACGAGTCGGAGATCGCACAGAGCGAGGGGGCCACCGGGCAGCGCCCATTCGTGCGCTGGTGGATGCATGCCGGCATGCTGCGGCACGATGGTGACAAGATGAGCAAGTCGCTCGGCAACCTCGTCCTCGTCCGCGATCTGCTGCGGATGCACTCGGGTGACGCCATCCGCCAGTACCTCGTCTCGCATCACTATCGCGACGAGGTGACGTACGACGGAGTCGAGCTGGAGGCAGCATCGGTCGCTGCCGCTCGCCTCAGGCGCGCGGCGAGGCGCGCCGCCGAGGTGGCACCCGATGGGCCGGACGGCGGTGTCGGATCGCTGCAGCCGCAGGTGGTGGAGCGTCGCGCGCGCTTCCTCGCCGCCATGGACGACGATCTGGACACGCCCGCCGCGCTGCCCGAGCTGAACGCCCTCGCTTCGCTCGCTCTCGAGACGGCGGACTCACGACTGGCCGCGGATGCCGGCTGGACGGTCCGCGAGCTCGGCAGCCGCATCCTCGGATTCCGCCTCGAGGGACGGCTCGCGGCGACGGTGGACGCGGCGGTCGCGTGACGAACGCCGGTGCGGATCGCGTGCCGGAGCGCCGGGGGGACGATCGCCGCGTACCGGCCAGCGTTCGGCTCGGCAACGTCGTACCGCCCGAGGACCCCGAGGACTGGACGCGGCCGCTGACGTGGGTCGCAGCCGGCGGCATGCTCGCCGCGCCGCTTGTCGCGCTGGCGTGGTTCATCGCCGCCCCGCCCCTCGACAGCACGCGGGCGCTGCCGCTGTCGTACGCGGTCGCCATCGCGGTGGCGGTGGGAGCCACTGCCACCGGCGCCACCCAGCAGGGCGCGGCACGGGCGCTGCTGGCGACGCTCGGCTCGGCATTGTTTGCCGCCCTCGCGCTCGTCATCGTCGGCGTCGTGACCGCCGGCGAGCGGCAGGTCGGCCAGGCTTCGCCGACCCTGGCGCATGCCGCTGCCGGTGCCGTGGCGGGCATCGCGTCCGGCGCGACGGCGGCAATCGTGGCGGGCGTCGTGGCCAGGCTCCGCGGTCGGTGGCTGCGCCTCCTGCCGCCGCTGGCAGCGGGGTGTGTTATCGCCTACGGCGTCGTCGGCGCGTTGCTCGGCGGCTGATCGGCTGCCGAACGTCAGGCCGGCGACTTGCGCGAGAGTCGCTCCGCGAGGCCGCCGACGGTCAGCGCCATGCCGAGCGCGATGATGCCGACCGCCGCCACCAGACGGAATGCCTCGCCGCCGAACACGGTCGCGAAGGCCACGTAGGCAACGACCCCGGCGGCCGCCACGCCGAACCCGATCCACTTGAAGGCGGGTGCATCGGCAATCCAGCCGGCGGCGTACATGCCGAGCCCCAGGCTGAACGGGAGAACGCTCCACAGGTACGACCACTGCCCCCAGCGGTCGGTGAGCGAGGTGTACAGCAGGGTGCCGCCGACGGCGGCCAGGACGGCCCCGGGGATCACCATCCCGGCTCGCAGGCGCCGATGCTGCTCGCCGATCACGGCGGGCGCGAGGAAGAAGAGCGACAGCACCACCAGCAGCGCCGGCCACCAGGCCCAGAGCTCGGGCGTGACGCCAAGGTCGCCGAGGAACGTCCGGATCCACTCCCCGGCGAGGATGGCGACGCCAACGCCGAGCAGCAGGACGCCGGCGAACAGTTCGATGGTGCGACTCATGAGCGGGCCAGAGTATAGCCATCCGCCGCCGCGATGAACCCCACGGGCGTCCGGCGGGTATCGATCGCACAGGCCGGATGGGAGGGTTGGCTGATGCGGACTCGTCGTGGCCGAATGGCAGCGGGTGTGCGGTTCGCTGCCCTGCTCGCGTTCCTGACTCTGCTGATCGGTAGCGCGATCGTGGTTGGGCAGGCCGGCGTAGAGGCGGTACGTGGACCCGCCGGCACCTCTCTCGTCGACGGCTACTGGGTCGGTCGCCTCCCGGCGACGCCCATCGGCGTCGGTCTGGCACTGGGCGGCAGCACCGTGATCGCGGTCGCGGGCATGGGTGCCGCCGTTCTCGGCGCCGGCTGGGTCGTCCGGCTGCTGTGCGCGTTGCTTCTCACGCCGGTCGTGCTCTGGTGGGCGGGCGCTGCCCTGCTGGCGGGTGTCGGCGCCTGCTGCGGCCCTCCCCCGCCGTTCGACCCGATCACGGCCGCCTATTCGAACCCGGCGGCGGCGCTGGCGCTGGTGACCGTGCCGGCGCTGCTCATCGGTCTCCTGGTGTGGCTGTTCCGGCGGCCCGACCCGGTCGTCGATCGGAGCGTGGTGGACCAATTCCGCACGGTCAGCGGCGCCTGAACAGGCGGAGCCGCGCTACATCTCGCCTTCGAATGGTGGCTGCGGCATCCGCAGCTGCCGGTCCTTGCGGTAGCCGAGCAGGTAGTCGGCCTGCATGAGCGTGTGGATCTGGCTCGTTCCCTCGTAGATGACCGATCCCTTCGCGTTGCGCAGGTAGCGCTCCACCGGGTATTCGTTGCTATAGCCGTACGCACCGTGGATCTGGATCGCGTCCAGCGCCGACGCGACCGCATGGTCGGTGCAGTACCACTTGGCGAGACCGGTCTCGCGCGTATTGCGCTCGCCCGCGTTCTTCTTGGAGCCGGCCTTGAAGACGAGCAGCCGCCCGGACTCGATCCCGACGTACATCTTCGAGAGCATCTGCTTGACGAGCTGGTGCTGGCCGATCTCCGAGCCGAACGTCTTGCGCTCGTGCGCGTACTTCAGCGACGCGTCGAGGCACGCCTGCGCCAGGCCCACGCTCCCCGCCGCAACGGTGTAGCGGCCCTGGTCGATGGCGCTCATGGCGATGGTGAAGCCCTCCCCCTCCTCGCCGACCCGGTTCGCGGCCGGGACCTCGCAGTCATCGAAGGTGAGGATCCCCGTGTTCCCCGCACGCACGCCGAGCTTGCCGTGCAGCGGTTCCGAGCTGAACCCGGTGAACGAGCGCTCGACGATGAAGGCGGTGATGCCCTTGTGACCCGCCGCCCGATCGACGGTGGCAAAGACGAGGAAGTTGTCCGCCGCATCCGCCAGCGAGATCCAGATCTTGCTGCCGTTGAGGATGTACCGATCCCCATCGCGACGCGCGGTCGTGGCGAGATTGCCCGCGTCCGAGCCGACGCCCGGCTCCGTGAGCCCGAACGTGGCCAGCTGCTCGCCGCGTGCCTGCGGGACCAGGTATTGCTGCTTCTGCTCCTCGCTCCCCCACTGGAGCAGCGTCAGCGAGTTGAGCCCGGTGTGGACGCTGAGGATGACCCGAAAGGCGGTGTCCGCGCGCTCCATCTCCTCGCACAGCAGCGCGAAGGCGATGTAGTCCATTCCCGCGCCGCCGTAGCGCTCCGGGATGGGCAGGCCGAGCAGGCTCTCGGCACCCATGCGCTCGTAGATGCCGCGGTCGTACGTGGACGTGGCGTCGAGCTCGCCGATGCGCGGCAGGATCTCGCGCTCGGCGAAGGCGCGCGCGGTGCGCTGCACCTCTCGCTGCGCGTCGGTCAGGGAGAAATCAATCATCGGGGCTCCATGGGGGAAGTCGGGCGCTCATCAAGCCGGTCGCCCCCGTCGCGTGGTCGGGATGCGGTCACCGAAGATTCTAGCCGCCGCGTGGGATTCGGCCGCCTCGCACCACACCCGCTGCGTTGAATTCCGAGTGGAGCATCGGTAATTCGGATTGACGAACCAATTGTGTCAGGCTAGCCTAACCATGACCGCCACCGATCGCGCGGCGCGCGGCCGCATGCATCGACGGAGACGAAGGAGAGCACCGGATTGGACGTTGGATTCTTCACTGCCGGATTGCTGACCGGACTGCGGGAGGGCGTCGAGGCGGCACTCATCGTCGGCATCGTGCTCGCCTACCTGGTCCGGACCGGCAACCGACGCCACGTCGGCCGCATCTGGCTCGGAACTGGAGCGGCGGCGGCGGTGAGTCTCGCGGTTGGCGGAATCCTGTTCGTGACGATCGGTGGCCTCCAAAAGCCGGCCGAGCAGCTCTTCGAGGGCCTCGCCATGCTCGTGGCCACGGCTGTTGTGACCTGGATGCTGTTCTGGATGCGCCGCCAGGCCGCAAGCGCCAGAAGCGACCTGCACGCCTCGGTCGAGCGGGTTCTGACCGATGGCGGGGCATGGGGCATGACGGTGCTCGCGTTCACCGCCGTCATCCGCGAGGGCATCGAGACGTCCCTCTTCCTGCTCGGCCAGACGCAGGCTGCCGCGCAGGCGCAGGGTGGCGCCGCAAGCACGCTGAGCGGCGCGCTCCTCGGGCTGGCGATCGCCGCGGGGATCGGCTATGGCTTCTACCGTGGCGCCCGGGTCGTCGACCTGCGGACGTTCTTTCAATGGACCGGCATCGCGCTCATCTTCATCGCTGCCGGCCTGCTCTCTCACGCGGTCCACGACCTCATCGAGGTGGCCGAGTTCTACGGCGCCGAGCTCCCCCTGACGAGTGCCGCCTTTGACATCAGCGGCGTCCTGCCGGACGAGGGCAACTTCGTCGGCGAGATGTTGCGCGCCGTGCTCGGCTACGCGTCGCGTCCCGAGTGGCTGACGTTCGCAGCCTGGATCGGCTACCTCGGTGTCGTCATGACCGCGTACCTGCGCCCCGCGGCTCTCGCGCGGCCGAATGCACGACCTGCTGGTGAGGGGGCCGCCCACACGTAGCGCCGGGCACGGCCGGCTATGGGTCGTCCATCGTCGGCAGACGCCCCCATGCCACCACGGTACCGTCGGCGGTGCCCTGCACCCACACCAGCAGGTCGCCGGCGACAACCGGACGGAATGCGCCTCCCTGTTCGTTGTCAGGAGCGATCTGGAAGACGCGCGCCGGAGCGTCTGTCTTCAGGTCATAGAGGTAGAACTCGGTGTCGTCGATGCCCCAGAATGCGACATAGCGGTTCCCGACCGACGGGTTGGTGAGGCCCGACTGCGGCGTCGTCAGCACGTGGCGCGTCTCACCGCTGCTGAGGTCGTGGAGCGTCAGGGAACCCCAGGTGTAGACATTTTCCGCTTCCTTCCAGGCGACCCACTCGCCGTGGATGGCGGGCTGCGTTGCTCGGCCGGCGTCGTCGAGGCGCACGCCACCGTCACCGGGCACCGCCAGGTCGATGAGGATGGGAGTCAGCTCCGCCGGGTGGAAGTCCGAGCCCACCTCGCCGTGCACGTAGTCCACCTCGGTGACGACCATTCGGTCCTGGTCGAGGTCCGGGTGGAACCACTGGTAGCGCGATGGGTCGTCGGTGCGCAGCACGGTGCGGGTCATGGCCGGCAGGGCGACGTCGATCAGCTCGGAGCGCGTCACATCGGGGCCCCCGGCCACGACGCTCCACACGACATGGCGCGCGTTGACGGCCACGGTCGGGTACGGCGCCTCGTTGAGGGGCGGGTTGCGATCCAGCTCGATGGGCTCGGATGCCTGCGGCGGTAGCAGCCAGAGGATCCATGCCTTTTCGCCGAAGGCCAGGTCATTGGCCTCCGCAAACGCCACGTAGCCGCCGCCAGTCGCGACCGGAAGAAGGCTCGACGCGGACCGCGGGCTGGCCCAGAGAAGCTCGGGGTCCCTGCCGGGCTCCGCCCGATACAGGTTCGGCCCTGACTGCGGGTCCGCAATCGCGGGGTCGGCACCGGAGAAGACGATCGAGTCCCCATCCGTGGTGACGAACAGGACCGCGCGGGAGCCCGGCACCGTGCCATGCTCGAGGACGGTCTGCGGAACCTCCACCGACATGCCCGGGTCGGTGTTGGCCGATGTGGTTGGCGTCGGCGTTGCGGATGGCCGCGCCGTGACCGGCGCCGATGCGATCGCGGGGCTCGCGCCGCTCGGCTGGGGTGCCCCACAGGCCACCGCGGCGATGAGCACGGCGGCCAGGGCAACGGTCGCCCGAGCCAGGGGCCCGGACGACCGGAAACGGTTACCAGACAATCCACTTCCCCTGTGAGTGAACGCCATTCGTCTTGATGAGCGTGCGGTAGATGTCGTAGCTGGGATCGACGAACCGGCCCGTCTCGCCGCCGTAGCCGCCTGACGAATCGGTGTAGTAGGCCAGGGGGACACGCGTTCCGTCCCATTTGGCGTAGTAGCCGCGCATGACGATCCAGTGCCCGGTGTTGACCGCTGGGTGGTTCTCCCAGCTGGTGAGGAAGTAGCCGAAGCCGATGTCATGCGGGGCGACGGCCGCCGTGAGCGGCATATCCCAGCCGCTGACGTCGGTAATGATCTTGCCGTGCCAGTCCGCGCCGCTGGTGACCTGCCGTTCGGCGTAGATGAAGCCGCTCGGCAGCCGTGAGCCGGCATTCATGCCGACGCGCTCGGCGTATGGCGAGGTGCCACCGTTGGCATCCGCCTTCAGCCACCAATCGGAGATCTGCTTCTGGGTGAACCAGTTCCAGTTCTGGTCCCAGCTGAAGATGCCACGCGTGTAGTTGATGACCTGCTGCACCGTCGCCGGGCCGCAGTAGATGCCCTTGATCTGCTGGCGCGGGTAGATCGCCACGAAATCGCTGACGCAGCTGCCCGAACCGCTCACCGCGGTGAGGCGCTCCTCGGCGGTGCTGCCCGCCACGCCCGCCGAGGTCGCATCGGTTGCGGTGCGCTCCTCGAGGGCCAGGGCGGAGATGGCCATGGATGGGCAGAGAGCGGCCAACGCCAGCGCGTCCGCGTGCTTCGTGCGCGAGGCGGACTCGGATTCGGCGGCGAGCCGGGCAGCCTGCCGCTCGCGTTGCGCGACCGAGCGCTGCTCGGCCCGCGTCAGCGGGGTGGCCTCCTCGGCGCCGAGGGCGGGGCCGGGAAGCACTTCGACGGTGGGATCGGCCGCGTTGGCGGCCGCTGGAACTGCGGCGCTCACGAGGGTGAGGACCATGACAAACGTGCGGATGCGAACCATCGCAGCCTCCTGTGCGCAGTGGTGGGGTGTGATCGATGGGGCTGCGACACGGGTGGCGGCACGTCCTCCTGCTGCTGGCTGGCACTGGTGACTGCCAACGCAGCCACGGCGAGCACGGTAGGGACGGGCGCTTAGCGCCGGCTTATCGCCGGCTCAACGGGAATGGAGCTGATCAGGCGACGACGACGGCGTACCACGCACCGATGGCGAGCGCCACCGCGACAATGACGTAGATGCCGGCACGCATGCCAGGCCCGGGCCCGGCGACGATGGGGCTCCCGTCGGGACCCCGGAACATGGTGCTCATGGTCGGGACGTTCGAGGGCGGCAGCACGAACCCGAGCGCCAGCCCCACCACGAGCCCCCCGACGTGCCCGGTCCAGCTGATCCCGGGGATCGCGAAGGTGAAGACGAGGTTGATGGCGAGCAGCGTCCCGGCCTGGCTGAGGAGTCCTCGCGCCTCGCGGGTGGTGGCCACCCGGTGGCGCCGCGAGACGACGAAGGCGAGCCCGAAGAGGCCGAAGATCGCGCCGGAGGCGCCCGCCGCCGCCTGGTCGGGAGCCGCCAGCATGGTGAGGACGCTGCCACCGGCAGCGCACAGCAGATAGGTGACGAGGTACTCGACGTGGCCGTACATCTGCTCGATGAGCGGCCCGAAGAGGTTGAGCGCGATCATGTTGAAGGCAATGTGCGCGATCCCGAGATGCACGAACGCGCTGGTGAGGATGCGCCACCACTCGCCGTCCGCGACGTAGGGCCGATAGATGAGCAGCTGGTCGACGAGCGGACCGCCGTTGCCGAAGAAGCCGATCTGTCCGCCGCCGCCGAGGATGAAATCGGCGACGAAGATGACCACGCAGACGGCGATGATTCCCCACGTGACGTAGGGGGTGTAGTTGCCGTAGCTGCCGCGCGCCCGGTTGAACTGGCGACGCGACGCGAAGTCGTGCCCCGTCTCCTTGAGCAGCCACGCGATCCGGTTCGCGATGGCCCCCTTCTCGACCGACGGCGCACGGCGATCGGCTTCGCGATACGACGCGATCGCCGCTTCGAGATCGCCGTCACGCACCTGCTGCTCGGCGACGCTGCGCCAGCCGATCCAGGCGTCACCGAAGTCCTGTTCGGCGGCGCGCTGCCAGGCGATTTGAGCACCGGGCTCGTCATCGGTCCGGTAGCGGGCGGTGCCGAGTGCCAGGAGCGCCGGTCCGGCGACGCTTGGATCCGACGCCTCCGCCGCCGCTTCGAGCGGGCCGATGGCGTCGGCCGGCTCGCCGGCGTCGAGCAGTCGCTGGCCCTCGGCAAGATTGCGTGGATGGTCGATGGTCATCGGTCGGCCATTATGCCGTCAGACATCAACGACCGCCGAGAAGGGCACCTCGGCGGTCGTTGACCGCCCCCCTGGCAGGGAACGGACACTTCCGGCGTGGGGGCCGGAAGGCATGAATGGGAGCGTTACTTGCTGCGGCGCAGGAAGTCCAGCACGTCGTCGTAGCGGAATCGACGGTCACCGCGCTTGCAGACCCGGAAGAACGGGAGCTCGCCGCGGTCGCCGAGGCGCTTCACGGTGTTCACGTGCAGGTGCAGCATCTCGGCGACTTCCGACGCCGTGAGCAGCCTGCCAACCTCGTTGCTGATCATATTGTGTACGGTGTCCTCCACCGGGCACGAGTGGGTGGATAGGGGGACGTCCCGCTCGCGGTGCGGTCGGTGCGGCTCCTGTTCGGATAGTACGGTTGCGGTGCCTTCGATCCACCCGGTACGTTCGGGTCACCGATGGGAGTACTTCCGCGCGTATGTCCGCCCCCAGCTCGCCAGCAGCCACCTTCCTGGGGCATCGGCATGCGTGACGAGGCGCCGGCTGTGGTTCTCGACCTCGTCCGTGCCCGGGCCGACGCGCGCTCGGCGGGTGACTTCGCGCAGGCTGACGCGCTTCGCGACCGGATCCACGGGCTCGGCTGGGAGGTGCAGGACGGACGCGGCGGTTCCACGGTGCGGCCACTGCTGCCGGCAGGGGCATCCGACGGCACCGACTATGTGACCGCCGATGCGCTCGAGACCCGGCTCGGTGAAGCTTCGAGCTGCGAACTGTCCATCGTAGTGGTCGCCGAGGACCACCTCGACGACCTCGCGCGTGCCCTGGCCGGCCTTGCCGCGCACCCGCCACGCGTCGCGTGGGAGCTCCTCGTGGTGGCCAACGCGACCGAGGCGCCGGTCGAGCCAATGGTCGAGGCAGCGAGCCTGGCCGCCGTGACGACGGTGCTCCCCATCAGGGCGCGGCTCGGCTACGGCGACGCGGTCAACCTCGGCCTGCGGCGAGCCATGGGGGCGGTGGTGCTCCTGCTCGACACGAGCCTCGAGGCAAGCGGCGACTGGGCGACCCCGCTGCTGGCCGCATTCGAAGATGCACGGGTGGGCGTTGCCGGCGGCTGGGGGGTGCGAAGCGGCAACGCGCGCCAGTTCCACGATGCCCCACCCGGCGAGGTCGACGCGGTCGAGGGCTACTGCCTGGCGGCGCGACGAGAGGTCCTCCGCGATGCCGGGCTCTTCGAGCGGCGGTTCCGCTGGTATCGGAACGCGGACATCGACTTCAGCTTCCAGGCCCGCGACGCCGGCTGGCGTGCGGTGCGGACCGAACCGCTTCCATTCGAGCGGCACGCGCATCGCGGCTACGCCGCCTTCGACGAACCGGAGCTGTCACGTCAGAGCAAGCGCAACTTCTATCGGTTCCTCCGTCGCTGGGGCGACCGCCGCGATCTGCTGCTCGAGCCGGACCCGCCGCACGAGCACGGGCCGGACCACCACCACGCCCATTGAGCCGATGCCGATGGCATCGCCCCCCGACCCACCGCGGCCTGCGGTCCACGTCGTGCCCTGGCTCCGCCGGCCAGGTGGGCTGCTGCTGCGCAACTGGCTGGCGATCACGATCGGTCGCCACATCTGGGCGTGGCGCCCACTCGACGCGCGAGAGTTGCGTCACGAGGTCGAGCACGTCCGGCAGTGGGCGGCGGGCGGACCGCGCTTTGCCGCCGTCTACCTGCGCGCCTCGTATCGCGCCTGGCGAGCCGGCGGGCAATGGTATGGCGACAATCGATACGAGCGCGCGGCTCGTGCCGCGGCCGATGGCTTTGAGCCGCTCAAGCTCGGTGACCCTCCAGGCAGGTGACGCCTTCGGGCCCCACGGTCGCCGCGTGCGAGGTGCCGGGTGGCAGGACGAAACCCTCGCCGGGATGAAGCGCGAGGTCCGCATCCTCGAAGTGGAACGTGATCGACCCCGCCGCGCACATGAGCAGCTTCGTGTACGCGTGACGATGCGGCGGGTAGCGGTCACCACGATCGTTCGACCACGCATGGGGCTCCACGCCGCGCTCGCGGAGCAATGCAGCGACCGATGCGGACGACGCGACGACGCCATCCGTCAGCCACAGCCGCTCCATCGGTCCGTCGCTAGTTCCGTCGGTCAGCGCACCACGAGGTCGAGCCGGCTGACGGTGATGCCGTCGGTGTCGTGGCTCGCTCCGACGACGTGATCGAGCGGGTCGAGGTTGGCGAGCACCATCAGCGCAGTTGGGTCGTTGGCGGCTCCCATCGCGGCCGCGACCGCGTCGACGATCCCCGCCAGATCGACCCACGCGGCCGTCGACTCGGGCGTGCCCGCGACCGCGTCGACCGCCGCCGTGAACCGATGGTCACCACCCAGCGATGACGCAGGCTCGATGGCCGCGAGGTTGGTCGCGCTGCCGGTGCCGACCGAAAATGTGACGGCGTCGTCGGCGTAGCCGATCTCGAAGCCGGGCGTGCCGGCGCCCACCAGCCGCGTGACGTCGTCCTGTCGCTCCACGGTGAGCCCGCCCGCGGCGGTACGCTCCGCGGCATCGACGAGCTGCTCGACCTGCTCGCGGGCCGCTGCCGGATCGGCGGTGAGCATCACCACGCTGCCCGCCGGCTGCAGGCCGTCCCAGGTGACGTAGACGGCGGCGTCATCGGCCCAGTCGAAGAGGTCGTCGATGGCGACGCCGGTCTCCGCCTCGAAGGCAGCCACGGCGTCGTCGACCATCGGTCCGGTCATCGGACCTGCCGTGCTGGCGCGCAGGATGTCGACGACGTAGCCAACGGTCTCGCCGAATGCCGGCGTCCCGGCGTAGAAGAGCGTGCCGGCCGGGATGCGCTCGGCCAGCGGCTCGCTGAGGAACGGCGACCCGAAGCCATGTTCGCGGGCTGGCATCGCCGACGTGGTTACGAGCCGGTCCGACTCGACCGAGAACGAGGCGACGGTCAGCTCCGGCACCGCATCGAGGAAGGGTGCGAGCGCGGCGGCGAGGTCGGGCGACGAAGTGCCCGCGGCCGCGATCGTCGAGCTGATGGCAGCTCGCGGGTCCATCGCCATCATGCCGATGCGGTCCGCGGGCAGCACCGCGGCAAGCCGCTGCAGCTCCGGGTTGGTCGCCAGCGACGCGGTGCCGGCATGGGTGTCCAGCAGCCGACCCACCTCGTCGGCGCCGGTCGCGACCACGACCGCGTCATCGGTCACGGCATACGCACCCTCGGCGTTCTGTACCTGCGCGTCGACGTTGGGTGGCACGTCGACCGACCAGACGGTCGCGTCGCCATGCGTGCTCGAGCTGAACGAGACGCCGTCTGCCGCGGCGAAGTTGCGCATCCGGTCGAGGAAGGCGGTGGCCAGAGCGGCGTCGCGGCTGCCGATGACGAAGCCCATCTCGGGAACCTCGCCCCCCATCCCGAGGCCCATCGCCATCCCGGTCGGTGCCGGCCACGCCGACGCCACGACAGCAACCTGGCCGGTCACCCACGGGGCGACGTCCCGCGTGTAGCTGAGCGGCGCACCGGCGTCGGCCAGCAGGCCGTCGACGAGGCGCCCGAACTCGTCACCCAGGATGCGCTCGGGGTCGACGCCCGACCAGTGGTCGAGGAACGCCGCGGCGTTGTCGTGCTGGCGGCCGGGGAGGGAAAAGTCGAACTCGGCGTACATCGCCGCATCGGCTGGCGCCCACGTCGCGAGCTCGCTCGACCCGGCATTCCGGCCGTTGACGAGGTACGCGCCGACGACGCCACCGATGGCGAGCGTCAGTACCACGACGGCGACGGTGGCGGCGGTGAACCAGCCGGGACGGGCCGGACGGCGCGTCGGCTGGAGATCATGGGTCTCAACGATCATGGGAATCACTCCCCTCCTGCTCGGATCGCAGCCGGGCACGCTGCGCTGCGTCGAGGATACGGGCAGACCAGTACCGGCGCCAGAGCCCGCTGGTCCGCGGCCACGACGTCGACGAGTGGCTGCTAGCCTGCCCGCCCATGCCTCCTGCGCTCATCGGCCTCGTCGCCGGCGTCGCCGCCGCCTGCAGCTTCGGCGCCGGCGACTTCACCGGTGGGACGGCCGCGCGCCGCGCCGGTGGGCTCGGGGTGGCGGCCGGCGTCCAGCTGGCCGGCCTCGCAGCGCTGCTGGTGGGCCTCGTGATCGTGCGCCCGCCGCTGCCGGACGCGTCCGCGATCGCGATGGGGCTCGCGGCGGGAATTGCCGGCGGCATCGGATTGGCCGCGCTCTACGCCGGCCTCGCGCTGGGGGCGATGGGGCTGGTGGCGGCGCTGTCGGGCCTCGGATCGGTCCTCATTCCGACGCTGGTCGGCACCGTCACGGGGGTTCTGCTGACGCCGGTGCAGCTCGCCGGGGTCCTGCTTGCGGGCGTCGCCGCGGCGACCGCCGGCGGCGCCTCACGCTCGGGTGTGAGCCGCGCCGCACTCGCGCTGGCGGCCGTCGCCGCCGTCGCGTTCGGCTCGTGGTACGTGCTGCTCGATCTGGCTGCTGACGCCGGTGACCCGCTGTGGAGCCTGGTCGGGAGCCGCCTCTCGTCGACGCTGCTCATTGGCGCCGTGGTGATCCTCGGTCGTCGCGGATCCCGCGTTGGATCGGTGGTGCCGCTGATCGTCGTCGCGGGCCTCCTCGACGTCGGCGGCAACGTCGGCTTCGTGGTGGCGCGTGATGCGATCCCGGTTGGGCTGGCCGCGGCCCTGAGCGGCCTCTACCCGCTGGTCACGATGGTGCTGGCCCGCGCCATCCTGGGCGAGCGCCTCCCGAAGCTCGGCCTGGTGGCGGTGGCGGCCGCCATCGCGGCGGTGGTGCTGATCTCGATCGGCTGAGCGTCAGGCCGCGGCGAGCGGCAGCGTGACGGTGAACGTCGAGCCCTCGTCGACCGTCGAGCGCACATCGATGCTCCCGCCATGCGCCTCCACCAGCGAGCGCGCGATCGCCAGGCCGAGCCCGAGGCCGGGAGCGCCGCCCCCGCTGCCGACGCGATAGTACCGATCGAAGAGCCGATCCAGGGCGGCCTCGGGGATGCCGATCCCCGAATCGGTGACCGCCACGCGGGCGCGATCCCCCTCGCGCCACACCCGCACCCGCACCGGGCCGCCGCGCGGTGAGTACTTGATGGCATTGCCGAGCAGGTTCTGGAGGACCTGGTCGATGCGCGTCACGTCGACTTCGACCGGGAACGCACCGGCATCGGCCTCGACGTCGACCTCGTGCCGGTCCGATAACGTGCGCGCCTGCTCGACGTTGGCCCGGACGATGGTGCCCAGGTCGGCGGCCATGCGGTTCAGCTCCAGCCGTCCGGCCTCGATGGCCGCGGCGTCGAGGAGGTCGGCGACCATCCGCTCCATGTGGCGCGTCTGGCTGACGATGAGCCCGAGCCCGCGCTCGTCGAAGGCGTTGCGTCGAAGCATCAGCTCGGCGAAGCCGCGAATGACGCCGAGTGGGCCACGCAGATCGTGGGTGACCATCGCCAGGAAATCGGTCTGCTGCTGCTCGGCGCGGCGGCGCTGGGTCAGGTCCTCGTGCGCGACGACCACCCGCGGCGGGCCATCCTCGCTGAAGCGCGTGACGCGGACGCCGAACCAGCGTTCAACGGTGGGCGAGTCGCACGGGTATTCGAGATAGAAGCGGTCGATGTCACCGTCCATCACCGCTCGGATCCCGGCCGCCGTGGCGTGTGCATCGTCGGCGTCGTCCCCGGTGGCGGTGTCGCAGACGTCGAGATAGCTGACGCCGATGTCGGAGGCCGGGCTGATGAGCCGGTTGTCGTCGCCAAAGCTGCGCCACGCCTCGTTCACGGCCACGATGACCCCACGCTCGTCGAGAATGGCGATGTGCGCCGACAGGGCGTCGAGGGCGGAGCTCAGGAACTGCTCCGAGTCGCGGAGCTCGGCCTCGTCGCGCTGCTGCTGCGAGCTGTCGCGGAAGGCTCCGGTCGCATCGATCATGCGCGGTGCATCGGTCTCCATGCGGGTGGCACGCCGGTCTCGGACGCCCGGCAGCATTCTGGGCAGCGGCGCCGGGAACTGCAACCTTCGCGGCTTGCGCCTGGTGGGCGGCGGCTGGCCGCACGAAGGCGATAAGCCGGCGCTAACGGCCCGGTAAGGAGCCTCGCAGTCTCCTGTGACCTCCCCCGGGCGATCAACGCTCGGGGCGCTGACAGGGAGACAGGACCATGACACGCATTTCGCGAAAGTGGCTGCGCCTCGCCGCCGGGGTGGCGATGGCGGTGTTCGTCGCGGTGACGACGGGCGGCGGTTTCCCCCACTGATCGTCCGCGCACCGCACGACGCGGCGGTCGGTATCATTCGGGAACGCACACATCGCCTGCAACCATCGCGGAGCCACGCCGACCCGCATGACGTTCGATCGCGTCCCGATCGTCGAGTCCGCCCTCGACGCCACCCTCGCAGCGCTGCGCGACCCGGATCGACTGCTGCCCCACGGCGCACCCATGACGCCGGGGAGCACGCTGTCGGCGACCGCCGCGGTCGAGGACCAGGTGCTGAGCCGCGCGCTGGACGTCGCGGCCCGAGAGCTGAAGAAGACGAACCGCAGCTTCTACACCATCGGGTCGGCCGGCCACGAGGACAACGCGGTGATCGGCGCGCAGCTGCGGCTCAGCGACCCCGCGTTTCTGCACTACCGCTCCGGCGCCTTCATGATGGCGCGCGCCCGCCAGCTCCCCGGTAGCACACCCGCTTTCGACACCCTGCTCGGCATCGTCGCCTCGGCCGAGGACCCCACCTCGGGCGGCCGCCACAAGGTCTGGGGCAGCCGGGCCATGTGGGTGCCGCCGCAGACGTCAACGATCGCGAGCCACCTGCCGAAGGCGACCGGCACGGCATTCAGCCTCGGCCGTGCGCGCCGGATGGGCGTGTCGGCCGAGCTGCCGGCGGACGCGATCGTGGTGGCGTCGTTCGGCGACGCCAGCGCCAACCACGCGACGGCATTGGCCGGCATCAACACGGCTCGCTACGCGGCCCGCCTCGGACTCCCCTGCCCGATCCTCTTCGTCTGCGAGGACAACGGCACCGGCATCAGCGTCCCGACCCCGGCCGGTTGGATCGTCGACACGTTCGGCGCGCTGCCGCACCTGGCCTACGTCCGGGCCGCCGGCGAGCTGGACGAGGTCTGGGCCGCGACGGCGAGCGCGATCGGCCACGTGCGCCGCACGCGACAGCCCGCGTTCCTGCACCTCGCCACGATCCGCCTCTGGGGCCACGCCGGGTCCGACGCGGAGCTTGCCTATCGCACTCCCAACGAGATCGCCGCGGTCGAAGCCCGCGACCCGCTGCTGAAGAACGCGCGACGCCTCGTTGCCCTCGGGGCCGCGACACCCGCGGAGCTGATCGCCATCGTCCGCGACACGCGGGACCGCGTGATGCGGGCCGCGGAAGAGGCGGCGCAGCGGCCGCGCCTGACGACGACGGCCGAGGTCGTGGCGCCGCTCGCACCCCATCGCCCCGCGGCGGTGGCGGCCCGTCTCCGCACCACGCCCCCGGTCGACCGAACCGGGCTCTTCGACGGGCAGCTGCCGGAGTCGCTCCGCGCGCCCACCGCCCGCACGCTCGCGGGATGCATCAACGCGGCGCTCGCCGACGAGCTGGCCCGCCGCCCGGAGCTGCTGCTCTTCGGCGAGGACGTGGGCCGCAAGGGCGGCGTCTACAACGTGACGAACGGCCTCCAGCGTCGTTTCGGTGCGGCACGCGTCTTCGACACGCTCCTGGACGAGACCTCGATCCTGGGCATCGCGCAGGGTGCGGCACACCTCGGCCTGCTGCCCATGCCCGAGATCCAGTACCTCGCCTACCTGCACAACGCCCTCGATCAGCTGCGGGGCGAGGCGGCGAGCCTCCAGTTCTTCAGCAACGGCCAGTTCCGCAACCCGATGGTGGTACGCGTCGCCGGGCTCGCCTACCAGAAGGGCTTCGGCGGGCATTTCCACAACGACAACAGCGTGGGCGCGCTGCGCGACATCCCCGGCATCGTGGTGGCGGCGCCATCGCGCGGCGACGACGCGGCCCGGATGCTGCGCGGGGCGGTGGCCATCGCCCTCGAGGAAGGCCGGGTGGTCATCTTTTTGGAGCCGATCGCGCTGTACCACGAGAAGGACCTCTACGCCGATGGCGACGGCGGCTGGCTGACGTCCTACCCGGCGCCGCCGGATGCGCTGGTGCCGGGCGAGGTGGGCGTTCATCACCCCGAGGCGAGCGACCTGCTCATCGTCAGCTATGCCAATGGGCTTCGACTCAGCCTCCAGGCGGCCCGCCGCCTGCGCGACGAGCATGGCGTGGCGGCACGCGTCATCGACCTGCGCTGGTTGGCCCCCCTCCCCGTGGAGGCGCTGCGGGCGCATGCGGCGGAGGTGGGCCGTGTCCTCGTCGTCGACGAGTGCCGCGCCACCGGTGGCGGCATCGCCGACGCCGTCATCGCCGATCTCGTGGAGCACGCGAGCATTCACGGACCGATGTCATCGGTTCGGGCGGTCGACAGCTTCGTCCCGCTCGGCACCGCCACGAGCGCCGTGCTGGTCGGCACCGACCAGATCGTCACGGCCGCGATGGCGTCCGTGACGAGCACGACCGGGTTGCGGGCGTGACGGGCGCCGAGCGCGGGCTCCTCGTCCTCCCCGGACGCGGCGCCTACGTCGCCACGAGCCTCGGCACGCTCGATCCGGCACACCCCTGGGTCGTCGAGGCCGATGCCCGGCGTCGGGCGGCGGGGCTCGCGACGCTCTCCGAGCTCGACGGCGCGGCGACGTTCGAACCACGACGTCACTTCCAGCCCATCCACGCGGCGCCACTGACCTGGATCGCCGCACTCCTGGACGCCGAGCGCGCCGCCACGGACCATCACGTCGCCTGCGTCGTCGGGAACGGGCTCGGCTGGCTCACCGCGCTGGCTGCGAGCGCGGCGCTCGACTTCGGCGACGGGTTTGCCGCCGTCCAGGAGCTCGCCCGATTGCAACAGGCCCCACTCCCGTCTGGAGGCCACGGGGGCCAGGTGATCTATCCGCTCGTCGACGGGGAGTGGCACCCGGATCCCGCGCTGCGCACGATCGCGGATGCCGCCATCACCGGGGATGCTGGTGCCGCCAGCGATCGAGCCGGCGTGGTCCACCTGAGCGCTGACCTCATCGGCTACACCACGTTCGGCGGCGACGACGCCGGCGTCGAGCGACTGCTGCGCCAACTTCCCCCGCTGCGCGCCGGCGGACGACGCTACCCGCTGCGCGTGGCGCTCCAGGGACCCGACCACACGCCGCTCGCCGGGCATGTCGCGGCCGCGCTGCGCGACAACCTCGCTTCGATCGCGTGGGCACGCCCGCAGGTCACGATCATCGACGGGCGCGGTCGCCGGTGGACGCCGTGGTCGACCGATCCGGCAGCGCTGCGCGACTACACGCTCGGGGAGTGGCTCAGCACGCCGTATCGGTTCGATACGGCAATGCGCGTAGCGCTGCGCGAGGAGGCGCCGGATCGTCTCATCCTCACCGGCCCGGGAACCGCGCTCGCTGCCGTCTGCGGTCAGGCGCTGGTGGCGGAGGGCTACCAGGGGATCCGCAGTCGCCAGGATTTCGAGCGACGCCAGCGCACCGATCCCCTCGTCCTCTCGATGGGCAGCTGATCGGACGGCCGGTGCCACCACCGAGGCTGCGCCGCACCCGACCGCCGCTCCCGCCCCACGGTGACGGGCCGCCCCCGGACGAAGTAGGCATCCTCCCGGTGGCGGTGGCGCTCGACCTGCCGCTGACCGTTGCTCCGGTGGCGCACGGGCACGGTGACCCGACGATTCGCATCTCGGCCCGCGACATGTGGCGCGTGACCCGCACGCCGGACGGGCCGGCGACGCTCCACCTGTGGCGAGAGGGTGACCAGCTCGTCGCGCGGGCGTGGGGCCCCGGGGCACCATGGGCCGTTGCACAGGCGCCGGCGCTCGCCGGCCTGCGGGACGCGCCCGAACGGTTCGCCCCGCCCCCCGGGCCGCTGGCGCGCCTCGTCCACCAACGACCCGGGCTGCGACTGCCGCGCACCGGGCTGGTGCTGGAGGCGCTGGTGCCCGCGATCCTGGAGCAGAAGGTGACCGGCATCGAGGCGCGACGCGTGTGGCGCGCCCTGCTGGACCGATACGGGGATCCCGCACCCGGCCCGGCCGGGATCGCCGGGATGCGGTGCATGCCCGAGCCGCGAACGCTCCGCGGCATCCCATCACATGCGTGGCATCGGCTCGGGCTCGAACGGCGACGAGCCGAGCTCGTGGCGCGCGTCGCCATCGATGCCGAGCGGCTCGAGGCGGCGCCACCCGACCTCGCGCGGGCACGCCTGGCTGCTATCCCGGGCATCGGCCCGTGGACCATCGCGGAGGTGGCCCGGGTGGCCTGGGGCGATCCCGACGCGATCAGCATCGGCGACTTCCACATCCCCTCGCTGGTCGCGTGGGTCCTCGCCGGCGAGCCGCGCGCTGACGACGCCCGCATGCTGGAGCTGCTCGAGCCGTACATCGGTCAGCGTGGTCGCGTCCAGCGCCTGCTGGAGGTGAGCGGGGTGAAGGTGCCGCGCTATGGTCCGCGCATGACACCGGGTGATATCCGTGACATCTGAGGAGACATGGGCCACTCGTGGGTGGCATGGATCCTCGATCCGGGCGGGAATGCGCTCGGCATCCTGGAGCCCAAGCGTCCCGCCGGCGCGCCCGCGGCGGGGTGAGGATCCGCGAACGGCTGAGGTTCAGGCGGCGGGGGCGATCAGTTCGAGCGTAGGGAAATAGGTGCGATAGCTCGTCGCATCGCGCGTGAGCAGCCGGTAGCCGGAGACCGCGGCGTGGGCCCCGATGTAGAAGTCCGGCAGCGGCGAGCGCTTCATTCCTCCACGCTGCCGGTACGCGAGGAACACCTTGCCGGCAAGAAAGGCGGCTTCGTAGGGCAGATTCTCGCGCCGATACAGGTCGGCCGGCAGAGCCTCCTCGAGCGCCTCGATGGCAGGAAAGCCGATCGACACCTCAGCATACACCAGCGCGTTGATGACCGGGACCGATTCGTCCGCCGTGCGGCCGAGCGCGGTTCCGGACCAGTTGCCCCACGCTGGGTCGTCGGTGACGACGTCGAGCAGGACGTTGCTGTCGACGAGGACTGGCGTCACGATTCCCCGCGAGTCATCGCCATGATCTCATCGGTGCTCATCGACACCTTGCCCGCGTTGCGACGCAGGCGATCGACCACCATCGCGCCACGCGTCGGCCGCCGGCCCTGATGGGCCTTGAGGATCCGGACGCCATCGCGCTCGACGACGAACTCGACCTCGGTGTGGGGCAGCAGCCCGGCGGCATCCCGAACATTCTGGGGAATCGTCACCTGGCCCCTTGATGTGATCCGCATCGGCATGTTCCTCCTCTTACCGGTAAGAGTAAGACATTTGCGCGCCCAGCACGACGACGTGGATCGTTGGCGGAATGGCTCGGTCGCCGAGGGTCGAGGAGCAATGGACTGGCGTCCCCGGCAGGATTCGAACCTGCGACCGGCCGCTTAGAAGGCGGCTGCTCTGGTCCACTGAGCTACGGGGACCCGCCCAGACGGTACCAACTCCCCCACCGACGCGCCACATCCGGCGGCCGACAAACGCCTCGGTGTGGTCCTCAGTCGTCGCCGCCAGCCGGCTCGAGCTGCGTGGTGGTGGCAAGCGTCTCCGGTTCGAGCATCGAATCGGTCGATGCCCGAGCGCGGCGGCCGTACTTTGCCTCGAGTGCCTCGCTCACCAGCTGGACACTGCGCGGATCATCGGCGCGCCGAGCGATGATCTGAATCGTCGCGGCTGCGGCCTCGAGGCCGGCGCTGCCGGTCGCCACCATGTCGCGGTACCAGGCGCCGCGCGACCCGCGGACCGAGCGGACGAACACCGCGCTATCGGCCACCACGACCCAGATCGTCGTGCGTCGCTCGCCTCCGTCCGGCCGCGCGGTGAGGATATCCACCTCATCGGTCCGTGCCAGTCGCTCGATCCACTCGGGCGTCCATGTCGCCACAGTCGCATGGTAGTGGGCCGCGGCGGTCGGTCGCTCAGCGCGCGGAGCTGACGAGCAGAGAGAGGACGTAGACAAGGACGGCGAAGGCCACGAAGGGGATGGCCACGGCGGAGGCGCGTAGCGTCTGCATCGGTCTGATCCTGCGAACGGAGTGAATGGACCGATCCTCACGCGCTCGCGCCACGCGCGCTATCGGTCATATCCCCGACCGTCGTTGCGGGATTCCCCGCATACCGATGCCGCAGGGGCCCTGCTACCGTCGCGGCATGTCGATCTCTCGCCACGGCGTGGTTGCGCTGCTGATCGCGCTTGCCGCCGCCATATCGGGTCTCGCCGTGCTCGTAAATGGGCACGTGGACCTTGGGCTGCGACTCGAAGCCGACGGTGGTGTCGTGCGAGTCACCGACGTCACGCCCGACGGAATTGCCGACCACCAGTTCATCCAGCCCGGGGTCACGGTCGTCGAGCTCGAGACCACCGACGGCCGAGCGATCCGGGGCGGGGCCGCTCGCCATCTCATCACGCTCGAGGGTGCCGATTCAAGCTCGACCACCACGATCTCGCTGCCCGCCACCGCGGTCGACGAGACCGCGATCCAGCGGCTCGTGGTCGGTGCCGAAGATGTCGCACCCGACGTCTACCTCGGCCAGAGCCTGGATCGGACCATCGCAGAAGGCGAGCTCCTCGACAGCGCATGGCTGGTCGGTGCCGGCGTAGGGTTGGGCGCGGCCGTCTGGCTGCTCCTGGCGATGGGCCTCGCCGGTGGCACCGGGCGGCGGGACGCGGTCGTCTTCGCGGCCGCCGCCGCGAGCCCGTTCCTCGCCTTTCCCCTGGCGCGCGCGGGCACGGCGCCGGGCATCGCGCTGACGTACCTCTTCCCCACGGCCACGGCGCTCGTTGCGGCCAGCGCGCTGGTGAGCGTGATCGAGAGGCCCGAATGGCGACGCAACCTCCGGATCGCGTCACTGCTGATCGCGTCGATCGCGGTCGGCTTGCTCGCGCGCCACCTCACGGCCGACACGCTGGAGGCGGACAGTCGCTTTGGACTGCTCGCGATGCTCGCCGCGATTCCGCTGCTGCCGGCGTTGATCTCAATGCTGGCAGCGGACGGCGTCCGCGAACGCTTCTCCATCGTGTCGCTCGGGCTCGTCCCAGGGTTCGCGGCGACGCTCATCGGGCCCAGCACCGCCAGCATGATCCCGTTCTGGCTCCTGACCGCGCTCCTCGTCGCACAGCTCCTTGCTGCCGTGGTTCCGACCTCGCTCATCCGCGCCTCCGTCGGCACCGCCGGCCGATGGGTTACGGCCACGTCGGAAAGCACCGCCGCCGCGGTCGTCGCCGATCCGCGGATCGCCGAGCGGCGCAACCTGGTGGCCTACCTCATCGGTGCGTTCGCCATCCTCACGGCCACCGCCGCCGCCGACGCCTGGGGCCTGCTGCTCGGCCTGGGGATCGGCGGCGGATTGGGATACGCGCTCCTGCGCGGCGTGCTGGGGCCAAGCTGGGAGGCGTCCGCCGCCCCGCTCGGCGTGGCCGTCGCCGTGCCCCTCATGCTCTCGGGCGCCGGCTACAACCCCGGCGGATTGGTCGCCAACGCACTGGCAATCACGGCCGCGCTGGTGGTGGCGCACGCCATCGCGTGGCAGCACCCTGACCCCGTCTGGCGTGGCCGGCATTTCGCGGCCGCGGCCGGGCTCGCTGCCATCGCGCTCATCGAGTCGCGCGGTGGCGGGGGCGGTGGCGCACTCGTCGTCGCGGCCCTCGTGCCGCTCGTCCCGGGCCTCTCGCTGGTGCTGGGCGGCGCTTCGCCGACGGGAAGCGCCGCGGCTGGCCGCGGGGAGACGCTGTTCGTCGCGCTGACGCCGGGCGTCGCCATGCTGGCGATGGTGGTTCCCGGACTCGGTCCGCTGCTGCTGCTCGGGTGGCTCGGCATGGTGGTCATCTGGCGCCGCTTCACCCTCGCCCCACTCCTCGGGTTCGCGCAGCGCACGCAACAGCAGCTCGACCTGGCGGTCGCCGCGGCGGAGCAGGAGCGTGCGCGCCTCGCCGCCAACCTCCATGACGACGCGCTCCAGGAGCTCACCGGGCTGGTGCGCCGCCTGGACGAGGCGGGCGACGCCGAAGGGGCCGATATCGCCCGCACCGTGGCCGAACGCCTGCGCGGCATCACATCCGACCTGCGCCTGCCGCTCCTCGACGATCTCGGGGCCGGTCCGGCGCTCGAGTGGCTCGTGGCCCGCGTGAAGACCATGGCCGACGGGGAGGTCCGCCTCGAGCGCACCGATCCCTCGCGGCCGCCGAGCGCGGTCGAGCTGGCCGTGTTCCGGGTGGCGCAGGAAGCGCTCGCGAATGCCGTCAAGCACGGCAAGGCGCCAATCACCGTCCGCTACCACGTCGACGAGACCGGCCATGTCAGCCTCACCGTCGACGATGCCGGCCCGGGCATCGACCTCCAGGCCGCGGAGTCAGCGCTCGCCAACGGCCACCTCGGCGTTGCCAACATGCAGCAGCGAGCGGAGCAGATCGGTGCGCTACTCGACATCCGGCGCTGGCCGGCCGGTGGCACACATGTCGCCCTCGAGTGGCGCCCGCAGTGACGGATCCGGCAGTGACGGAGCGTGGAGTGGCGGAGTCCGCCGGAACGGCTCGCCCAATCCGCGTGGGCATCGTCGACGACCATCCCCTCGTCCGCGCTGGGACCGCGGCGATCATCGAGCGGGCCGACACCATGCAGCTCGCCGGCACCGCCGGCGACCTCGACGAGGCGGCGCCACTGCTCGACGCAGCTGCCGTCGACGTGCTTCTCCTGGACTTGCGCCTCGGCACCGACTTCGGCCTGCGGGCACTCCAGGAGCGCGCCGCGGGAACGCCGCTCCCCGCGGTCGTCATCGTCACCTCGTACGACTATCCGCAGTACGTCGACGCCGCCCTGCGGCTCGGCGCCGCCGGGTACGTGCTGAAGACGGCGCCCATCTCCGAGCTCCTCGACGCGATCCGCAGCGCCGCGGCCGGTCGCCTCGCGTTCGGCGTGCGTCCCGGCACCGGCGGGCCACCGCTCACCGAGCGCGAGCGGGACGTCGTGGCGGCCGTCGTGGATGGCCTCTCGAACGACGAGACGGCAACGCGGCTCGGGATCGCGTCAAAGACGGTGGAGTCACATCTACGGCGCCTCTTTGAGCGCCACCACGTGGCCAGCCGAACGGAGCTCGCGACGCGTGCGCTGCGGGAGGGATGGCTGGAGGTGCCGGGCCCGCGCGGGTAGGGAGCGGCGGCGCATCGGTATACTGCGTCCATCATCCCCGAGCCAGAGAGTCTCGCCATCTTGCCTGCCTCCGCCCCCCGTTCGCGCATCAGCGTCGTCAATGACAACCCTGACTTCCTCGACCTCATGTCCGAGATCCTGCGCGAGGAGTCGGGCTACGACGTGACCCTCTTCAATGGCGACGAGGGCTTCCCCATCAGCGACCTGCGCAACGCCAGGCCGGATCTGCTGATCGTGGACCTGCTGCTCGGCGGCGCATCCGGCTGGGAGATCGTGGCGCTCGCGCGGGCCGATGTCTCGCTCGCCGCCATCCCGATCATCGTCTGCTCCGCGGACGTCGCGCAGCTCAAGGAGCGGGCGAACGAGCTGGCCGCAATCGGCAACATGCACATCCTTGCCAAGCCGTTCGGGATCGATGACCTGACCCGGCTCGTCGCAGACGTGCTCGGGCAGGGCGCCATGCCAGCCGCGGCACGGCGGCTCGACATCGCGGACGCGGTCAGCGGCTAGACTCCGCTCCGACATGGACGACGACCGCATCATCACCCGCACGCAGCTCCAGACGCCGCAGATCGAGTCGGATCGCGGCCTCATGCGCGACGAGGACCTCCTCAACGAGGAGCACTTGCGCCGGATGGACCAGGTGCTTCTGCGGCGGAACCTGGACCACGTCCGGATCACCAGCCGCAAGCTTTCGCTCCAGCTCCAGCAGTACGTCCACCTCTACACGCCGGAGGCCAACGAGCTGCGTCGCCGGATCGAGACGTACCTGGTCATGGAGCGGATGATCGAGCGCGAGATGGCGAGGCGCCACACCTACTGACGCGGGCCCCCGGCAGCCGCAACCGACACTTGCGCCGATCAATCGCCGGATCTGCACCTGACCTGGTTGCCCGGCCGCGTTCCGCCGCCACATCGGCGACCGGTGAGCACGAGTGGCACCGGACCGGGTCGGGTCACGCTCCCGCCCGGCAGACAGATCAGCGAAACTGCGCGGGACCAACCCTCCACGCGCATTCCCGCCCACCTGTCGGCGCGCCGTCGCGGCCACCGGAATGTGGATATCGAACAGCACGCGACGCGGATGTGTGGATAACGCGAACGGGCGGCCACGTTGCGCACGGATCGAGACGCGTCGACACGAGTGGGGATCGCGGCCGCCGCGCGGGCGGCGGCCATCGGTCAGGCGGGCAGCAACCCCAGCCGGGGCTCCGCCTGCGCCGCGACGGGTGGCGGAAGGACATCGCGCACCCACGCCGCGAGGCGTGGCATCTCGCCGAGGGCGAACGTCAGGCCGTGGGCATTCAGCTGATCGTAGCCCCAGCCGTTGAACTCGCGACGTGCGGCCACGAGGCACATGTCATCGTAGATCTCCGGCCAGTGGGCACTGCGACGGCGGTGGCAGTGACGAATGAAATCGGCCACATCGGCCGGAGGACGCTCGCGTCGTGGGGACGCGAAACCGGGGCGCTCATGGTCAGCGCCAGACCGCTCGGACATGAAAGGCGAGCCTCCAAGGGGATAGGGCAATGAGTGATTCCCGATAGCAAGGGCGGAGATTGCCTGACGACACTAGCCGTCGGCGGGTCATGGTAGGGGCCGATCTGACGCGTCGGAAGGGGGTTCATCCACCAAGTTGTCCACATTCGTTTCCACATGCTCGAGGCGCGTGCTCAGGCGAAGCGATCGAGCCGGAACAGACCGATGTCGTGGCGCGACGAACCATCGATCGCCAGCTCCGCGCACGCCTCGCCGACGACGCTGCAGAACTTGTAGCCGTGACCCGAGAAGCCGGCAGCGACGGTGACCTGCGGCGCCTCGGGGAGGCGATCGATGATGAAATGCTCATCCGGCGAGTTGGTGAAGATGCAGGCCCTGAGCATCTCGGTCGGGCCGGCGGCGGCGGGCAAGTAGCGATCCACGAAACCGCGCAGTGCCGCCTCGTCGCGCGCCGTGGTAGATCGGTCCGGATCGGACGGCTCGATCGGTTCGCGGAAGTGGTGGTACCAGCCGAGCTTCAGGCCGTGCCCGGCGTGGGTTGGGAACCCGTACCAGCTGCCGTCCTCGACATCGAGCACGAACACCGGGAAGCGCTCTGCGCTGAATGGCGCGGGATCGCGTGGCGTGAACCAACCGAGCACCTGGCGTTCCGGGATGGCCAGCGACGCCAACCGCGGCACGATGCTGCCGGCCCACGCACCGGCGGTGATGACGAGGCGATCCGCCTCGTAGGTGCCCGTCGGCGTCGTGACGCGCACGCCTCCCTCGTCGCTCGTCTCCCACGCGGTGACCGGGCTCTCGTAGCGCAGGTCGGCGCCGTGGCGCGCGGCCGCGGCAGCGTGCGCGTCGATGCAGCGCTCGGAGAGCAAGAACCCGCCATCGGGCTGCAGCACCACCTGCGTGGCCGGATCGAGGTTCGCATAGGCCGGGAAGCGACGCATCACCTCCGCCGCGCTCAGCACCTCGTGCGGAAGATCGTGCAGTTCGGCGGCCGCGAGGGCACCCCGGAACATCGGCCCGTCCGGCGGTCCGCCCTCGAGACTGCCGGTCGTGACGAGCAGCTCCTCGCCGGCGATGGCCTCGAGCTCGTGCCACAGCTCGTAGCTGCGGCGCAGCAGCGGCACGTACGAGGGATGCTCGTGGTAGGCGAGACGGATGATCCGCGTCAGGCCGTGCGACGATCCCAGCTCGTGGCCAACGGCAAACTGTTCGAATCCCAGGACTCGCTGCCCGCGACGGGCGAGATGGAAGGCCGCGGCGCTCCCCATCCCGCCCAGGCCAACGACGATGGCGTCATACCGATCCACCGCTGCAGTCTATGCCGCCACGCACCGCTCCGCCCTTGGGGCCCGGGTCCCGGGGGGCAGCGTCACCGGGCGGAGGTATCGGCGCCGGAGCTCCCGGCAAGCACGGGCTCAGCGGCCATTCGTCACACCGAGTGCCAGTTTCAGCTCCTGAGAGGCGGGCGCGGGGCCGATACCTCCACCGGGTGGAGTGGGGCCGGGACGACCGTCCCGTGACGAAGGCCCCGCGGCGCGAAGGCCCCGCGGCGCGAAGGCGCGGCGGCGCGGAGGCCCCGCGGCGCGAACGCGCGGCGGCGCGAAAGCCCAGCGGCGCTCAGCGCGGAGCACGGACCCAGACGGCGACCGACGCGGGCCGCAGGGCGCTGCCGGCGGTGACCACCAGCTCGGCACAGACGTCGTCGAGGTCGAGCCGATCGCGCAGGCGCGAACCGAAGCCATCGACCGTCCGCGCGGCGTCGTAGCGAATGCGGTCGAAGCGACGATCCACCCACGCCTGGATACGGCGGCGTGCCGGCTGGAAGAGCGCCGCGACGCCCAGCGTCGCGGCCGCGACCGCGTAGGTTCGATCCTGGGTAACACTTTCCAGCAGCACCTGGAGCACCAGGACGCCTGCCACCTCCGCCCCCACCAGGAGCACGGAGAGCGCCGCGTACGCGATGGTGCGCTTGATGACGAGGTCGATATCCAGCAGCCGATGCCGCAGGATCGCGACGCCAATCGCGAAGGGCAGCGCCGCGAGGCTGGCGAGCCCGCCGAGCCACGCCACGTCTCCGACGATGCCGGTGTCGATGATCGACGACATTCCGATCCCGACGATCCCGAGCGTGGCGGGGTAGGCGAACCAGCGCAGCTGGAGCCGCTCCAGCGGCGTTCCGTGCCGGTAGCGCACCACGACCGACGCGGCGGCGAGCGTGAACACCGCGACGCCGCTGACGCCATCGATGAAGCCGAAGATGTCGATGAGCGGATGCGGCACGATGACGCCCACCGGGTTGTCGATCCGGGCGTTCACCCTTTCCAACGGACCGGGGACCAGCGCCGCACCGATGCTCGTGGCGACGATGCCGGCGATCGCCAGCGCCGCCACCGGTCGCCAGCGGGGGGAGGGCAGCCGACCGGTCGGGAAGAAGAGCGGCACCAGGACCACGAGGACGATCAGGTTCGGAATCATCAGCCAGCTCGTGAGCCACGCCGCCGTGATCGTGCCGGGTAGGCCCAGCGCGAACTGGGCCTCGCTCAGATCGATGTATTCAAACGAGACGCTTGCGACCGCGAAGCCCACCGAGCTCCCGAGGAAGAGCCAGCCGACCAGGTTGCGCGGCTGGCGAAGCACGATCAACGAACCGATGACGCTCAGCCCCGCAATCATCGCCGAGACCATCACCAGAAAGGCGATCCGTCCAACGTCCGGACTGCCGTGAAGGACCGACAGCACCACCGCGGCGATGAGGAGCAGCCCATCCAGCGCCAGCACGACACGCGACGCGATACGCGCGCGACGCGCGTCGCTCGGTTTCGGGGCCGGTTGCGTGGCTGTCTGTGTCATGGTCAATCGAGACGATGCGGCACGTTCGTTCCCCGAACGTTACGACGCAGGTCCTCGCGCGGTTCGGGCGGGACCTAGCATGCCGTGGTGCTGATCATCCTGCCGCCCTCGGAAACGAAGCGAACGGCCCCCGACATCGGTCCTGCGCTGGATCTCGACGACCTGTCGTTTCCGGAGCTGACACCGATGCGGACGCGCATCCTGGATGCGCTCGTCGCCACCAGCCTGCGGCCGGACGCGATGCGGCGCCTTCTCGTCGGCCCGTCGATCGCGGCCGAAGTGGCACGCAACGCGATCCTCGCCGAGCTGCCGACACGACCGGCAGCCGAGGTGTATGCCGGGCCGCTGTACGGTGGCCTCGAGCCCTCCGCATGGGCGCCCCGCGTCCACGCACGGGCCGACCGCGAGGTGATCATCGTGTCTCCGCTGTGGGGTGCGCTCCGCCCCGCGGACCGGATCCCGCCATATCGATTGCACGTCTGCGCTCGGTTGGCGGGCCTGGACCGATTGGAACCGATGTGGCGGACCGTCCTGCCATCCGTCCTCGCCGATGCGGCCGGGCCGGACGGCGTCATCCTGGACCTGCGATCGCCGGCCTACCGGGCAGTCGGCCGCCCGGTCGATCGCGAGGATCGCACAGTGACGATCCGGGTGCGCCAGTGGTCAGCCGATGGTCGGCGTGTGGGCGATGTCATCGCCAAACGGATGCGCGGCGAGGCGGCGCGGCACCTGCTCGAGTCGCATGCCGACCCCGATGACCCCGTGGAGGTTGCCGAGCTGCTCGCGGCGCACTGGCAGGTGGAGATCGAGCCGCCGGATGGAGCGGACCGCGCCTGGACGATCATCGTCGAACCACCCCACTGAGGGGCGTCTCGGGGCGGAGCCGTCCCGGCTGCCCCAGCGTCACCGGGCGGAGAGTCAAGAGGTGGAGGTATCGGCCCCGGAGCCACCGGCGGTCGGGGGCTTGGCGGCCGCTCGTTGCCTGGAGTGCCGGATTCAGCCACGGAGCGCCTCGTGCGGCGCCGATATCTCCACCGGGTGGAGGGAGCGCGGCTCGGCCCGGCGACCGGTGCCATTCCCAACGCGGGCGGCAAGGGATCAGCAGTCGAACACGAACCAGCACAGCTCGTTGCGCAGGCGCTGGTCGTCGAGCACGAGATCCCGGATCGGAAGCGGCAACTGAGCGCGCTGCCACGCGCATTCCAGACGGCCAGCGTCCTCGCGCTCGTCCTGGCGCGCTGCTTGAGCCGCCGCCGCCTGCGCCGCCGCCTGCGCCGCCCTGATCGCGTAGGCCGCGGCACCAAGTTCGTGCGCCGCGACGTGGCCAACGGCCGCCGCCTGCCCCGCGGCGTACGCGGCATGGCGCGCCGCTCCCCGCAGGTCTCTCGCGGCGCCGTTCGCATGCCCCGCCGCAGTCCGCGCCTCGGTCATCGTGACCTCACCCCGCGCCCAGGCACGCCCAAGGTCGATCGCGCGGCGCGGACGACCGTCCTGCGGCCGTTCCGCCTCGAAGAGGTGTAGCACGTGCTCGGCGCAGTCAGCCGCCCAGATTGCGAGCAGATGATGGTCGTTGTCGCGGAGGCTGCCGCCGCGGCGCAGCGTGATGAAGCGCGGATCGCGGACCTTGGGCAGGATCATGAGCGTCCCCGTCACCCCGACGCTGCCGAGAGGTCCTTATCCTCCATCTCCCACGCATGATCGAGCGTGTGAAACGCCGAATGCCGAATGAGGAACGGCAGAGTCCAGGACCGCATCCGCTTTCCGGCCCCGGCGTTGTACGCGCGCATCGCCGTCACGTAACGCTCCCGGTAGTCATCGAGCTGGCCAGGCACGAGCGCCTCGCCCTCCTCCATCCGGAGGCCCGCCCGCTTCGCGAAGTCCAGGCTTTCGACGCGGACGACATGGCGCATGATCTCGTCGCGATCTCGTCCGCCGCCGCGCGGACCCTTGCGCATCTCGGGTGAGACGCGTGCGGCAACGCCGTCGAAGAAGGTCCACGACGCCCCTAGCAGCGTAAGGCCGCGCTCGAGCGTCGCCCCCTCCATCGGATCGGTCTCGGTCGAGGCGGGCGCAAAAGAGATCGCCCAGAAATCGGTGGATCCGGTACCGATCTTGTCCTCCACGACCTCGAGCGGCCCGGCGGCCGCGAAGTCGTCCCCCAGCCCGGCCAGGTCGGCAATCGGCCGATATCGGTCTCGATATTTCTCGAGCGTCTCGACCGCCTCTGCGGGTGTCTTGGCGCCGCGACTCCAGCCTGGCCAGTCCAGGGCAACGGCCACGACGCGCTTTTCCTTCGGCCCGCGGTCGATGACGGTGCGAACGGTCATGCCCCCATTGTGCTCCGACGATTCCTCCGACGCATACGTCAGGCCGGCGACCTCGGCCGTGTTCAGCCGACTGCCATCACCGGCTCGATCACCGCGCCGAGCAGTCGTTCGGCATCGGCTGGGACACTGGATTCCATCGTCCACCCCATGCTTCATAGGATGCACGCCACCGGTGTTGCGTTTCGCGCCGGCTATCGGTCGTCCGGCTCGGGCCGTCCGAAGCTGACACCGATGATGACCAGCCCACCGACCCCGATGACGAGACCGGCGACGAAGAGGATCGAGATGGTCAACAGCCCGCCCAGCACGACCAGCGCGATCCCGAGCAGCAGCAGCATGCGGCGGGAGTAACCAGGGCGCGGATCGCGACTCACTCGCGTTGCCCCAGCTCCACCACGCCAGCGGGATCGATCACCAGCGCGAAACCTGCGTCACCCGCGGCGCGGCGTCCCAGCTCGTCGGAGAAGAAGAACCCCGGGTCGCCGCGCAGGCTCAGCGACCAGCGGTCGCGGGGCGCGCGCAACGTGACCTGCTGCTGGATCCCCGCGCCGACTACCACCGGTGGGGCGATCAGCTGCGGAGCCCCGCTGACCTCGTCGCGGGCAGCGGTGATCTCGAGCACCGCCGGCTGATCCGACTCGTTGCGCACCCACAGTGTCAGCCCGCGGTTGCGGCCCGGGTCGGGGAGCATCGCGTCCTCGGCCCCGAGCGGGACGAACCCGACCGCGGGGTACATGTGACCGATCACCGTCGCCAGGTCATCGGCATACACGGTCACGATCGCGACGCGGTCAGCCCCGGCGGCGGGGAAGGCGTCGGCGGCCCAGATCCAGCCCACCGTGCTGTCCCCGGCGGTGGCGGAGATGAAGTCGGGCAGCTGCGCACGGTCGATGCTGCCGTCAGGGCGGCGCGCGCTGTCGGGCACCGCGCCGCGGGTCAGGGCGATGGCGGAGCCGGTCGGCGGCGGTGGCGACGGATCGGCACCACAGGCGGCCAGTGCCAGCGCAGCCAGCCACAGGGCAGCGACGACCGCCACTGCCCGCATCGCCGTGGATGGCCTGACCGATCCCTCACGCATGTGGCCAGCCTCGATCCAGCGGCCGCAACTGTCAATCTGTCGCGGAGCGGTGCAACATCGCGCCACACTGCGACATCTCACAGCCACCAAGCGGAGGGAGCGAGTCGATGTCCGAGGCCGTGGAGTTGGCCGTGTCGCAACCGGTGGCCGCCGAGTTTGACGCACGCTTCGCCGCGGCCCGCGATCGACTCGTGCGGGTCGCGGGGTCGCTGGTGGGCGGTGCGGAGGCGGAAGACGTGGTCCATGACGCCTATCTCGCCGCCCGCCGCCGGCTGCCGCAGCTGCGCGATGCGGACGCGCTCGAAGCGTGGCTGACGGCGATCACGGTCAACGTCGCCTTCACTCGCCACCGACGACGGCGTCGGCTGCGCGACCTGCTGCCACGCCTTCACCGGCAGCAGGCCCAGCAGCGGGCGGGGCGTGACCTCGCCCTGCGCCAATTGGTGGAAACGCTGCCGCCGCGCGAGCGGACAGTCCTGGTCCTCCACTACGGACACGGCTATCGGCTGCAGGAGATCGCCGACCTGCTGGACCTGACCCACACCAACGTGCGGACCATCATCGCCCGCACCCGGAAGCGGCTCTTTGTCGCCTGGCGGGAGGAAGACCGATGAGGCTGCCCGGCCGTGACCGCTGCCGGCGCACCGCCGGCCTTGTCGACCTCGCGCTGGCCGAAGCGGAGCTGACCGCCGACGAGCGCGCGCACGTCGCCGATTGCCCGGCCTGTGCCCGCGCGCTGGCCGAGACACGCGCCTTCGGGCGTGAGCTGGCCCGCATCGGTGATGCGGTCGCGCCCGAGCCGCTGCCGCTCGCGCCGACGCTGGTCGCGGCACTTGACCTGGAGACACCGGAGGAGCTCAGCATGCGACGTCCAAGCCTGGTCTCGATCATCGCCCTCGCCGCAGCCGCGCTGGCAGTGGCCAGCGTCTTCGTGCTGCAACCGCCGTCGCCCCCGGATGCCGGATCGAGCCCCGTCGCGGCTGTGACGGCATCGGCCGCCCCGTCCTCGACGGCGACCCGCGCGCCGATCGTGCCGGTCATCGACCCGGCGCTGGCGGCGCAGCTGCTCGGGGTCTCTACCGACGAGGTGATCGCGGTCTCGGGGGGCGCGATCGCGACCCGCCTGTCCGACGGACGTTCGGAGGTACTGGGCGTGACCCCGGACCGCACCGTTGTCCCACTCGGCGTGACGCGCAGCCTGCCCGCGGCCGGCGTCGGAAACGAAGCGGACGTCATCGGCATTGTCTGTACCGCTGGCCAGTTCGCCGGACAGGCGATCGTCTTCGGTGCCATCGGTGACCAGTCCGGCTCGACGTCGCTGCCGACCACCGCGGGCACGCTCGCCGTCGGCTCCCCCGCCGTCATCGGCAGTCCGCGCAGCGTGACCTATGCGCTCGATGCCGCGACGCAGCGCCGGACGTGGCTGCTCCTGATCGAGGGTACCGCCGGCGGCGGGCACGGCTACGGGGGCGGGTTCGAGACGATGCCGTGCGACGGGAGCGATCCCGCACCGCTGCTGGCGCAGCGCGACGCCGAGCGTGCCCGGGACCGGGCGGAGGCAGTGGCCGCCGCGGATCAGGCTCGTCCGCTGGTGCCGGGCGGCGCGGCCCTCATCGGGGTCGAGGACTGCGACGGGAATGTGCTGGCGCGCTTCTGGTCCGATGCCGGCACGACCGCCGGGATCACGGTCCGCGGCTCCACGCTGCGCATCGTGCCCGGCCCTGACGCGCCGGAGGTTGCGCTGGCGCGCGCCGCGGCGGGCGACACCTGTCGCGCCCTGCCGAACCCCCGCACCCAGGCCGACTATGACGCGTTGCCGTCCGTCGACCATGCGCAGGAGCAGATCGTGAATGACTTCGGGGTCCGACAGCTGGGCTACTCGCCGCCGAGCGTCGCCTACCTCGGTCCCGATGAGCTCGTGATCGAGGAGCACGACCAGGGCGGGTTGGGTCCTCGTCCGGCATCCGGGGACCCGCGCGAGTACGTCGGCGTCGTTCGCCGCGCGGCGACGGGCTGGGAGCTGCGCTCGCTGCAGAGCGCCGACCTGCTGGACGGCATCGCCGGCATCGGTCTGATCCGGCTCGGCGCGGCCGACAGCGCGACCGACAACTACGCCGCCGTGTACGGCGCGCCGCGCACGCCCGATGTCGTGGCCGTCGACCTGACGGTGGCGGGATCGACGTATCGTTACACCACGCCTGAGGCCGGCAGCTTCCTGGCGGTCGTGCCGGCCGCGGCCGGCGATGGCGTCAGGTATCGGTACCTGGATGCGGCTGGCGGTGTCGTCGAGCAGGGCGACGTCCCCGAAGGCTGACCTCCAGCGTGCGGGCACGTCTGATCACGGCTTGCCACCGACCCCGTCCAAGGGCGACGATAGGCGGGGAGGACGCTCCTCGATGGCGTACTGGCTGGCGGCGCTCGCGGTTCTTGTTGTCGGCTTCTTCACCGGCTTCAGCATCGGCACGTTCATCATGCCGATTGGGCTGGCGATGCTCGCGCTTGGCCCGTTCCGTCATCGGCCGCTGATCTATTGGCCCCCGATGGCTGCCGTCGTGGCCTTCATCGGTGGCTATCTCGCGGTCGCGCCGTTCTTCTGCGCGGCCCACGCTGAGCCCGGCGGTGTCTCGAGCACGGTCTGCTCGAGTCTGATTGGGATCCAGTACACGGGGGCCGGTACCTACAACCCGTCGGTGCTGCCGGGCGTGTATGCCGGTCTGGCGCTGGCGGCGATCACCGCGCTGCTGGTGGGCGCGACGATGTGGCGGCAGCGGATGGGGCGAGGCTGAGTCTCGTCAGCGCTGCGCGACATCCGCTGAGAGGGTGCTGACCATCGGGCACAATCCCTCCGCGACGAGGCCGTTCCAACGCACGGTCCGGGACGCGGAAGACGAGAACGAGCCCGTCGCTCGCATCGGGGCAGGGCCAGTCCCATCCCAGGGCGATGACCCCGA
>JBBRWZ010000002.1:0-75896 GCA_038248895.1 Candidatus Limnocylindria bacterium
GTCAGCGGCATCAGGATCATAGTGAGCAGCGCCGGCAGGCCCTCCTCGACGTCTCCCACCGGGATGTCCTTGACGAGCGTGAACATCAGGTAGCCGACGAGCACCAGCGCCGGCGCCGTCGCGGCGGACGGAACGATGAGCGCGATCGGCGACAGGATGATCGCCAGCAGGAACAGGACCCCGGTGGTGACCGATGTCAGGCCGGTCCGGCCACCGTCTGCGACCCCTGCTGCGCTCTCGATGTACGTGGTGTTCGAGCTGACGCCGCCGAGCCCGCCGGCGATCGCCGCAACCGAGTCGACGAGCAGCGCCCGTCCGACGCCGGGCACCGAGCCATCGGGGCGAGCCAGCCCCGCCTCCGCCGCCACGCCGGTCACGGTGCCCATCGTGTCGAAGAAGTCGGTGAGCATGATCGCGAAGACGACCAGCAGAGCGGTCACAAGGGGCAGCACCGAGAACACCTGGAAGATGTCGAACTGGCCCAGCGTGTCAAAGCGAGGCGTCGCGAACAGCTGATCCGACGGTGGGATGGTCGCCACCCCCACGAGCAGGGCCAGCACCGTCGTCACCAGGATGCTGATCACGAGCGCCGCCTTCACGCGCATCACGTAGAGGACGATGGTGATGAGGAGGCCGGCGAGGAAGACCCATTGCGCGGGCTCGGTCGGGAACGAGACGGTGACCAGGGTCGCCGGCGCGTTGGACTTGATGAGGCCGCCGTTGGCGAACCCGATGAAGAGGATGAAGAGACCGATGCCGACGCCGATCGCCCGCTTCAGCGACGCAGGCACGGCGTTCATGATCGCTTCCCGCAGCCCGACCAGCACCGCGATGGTGACGATGACGCCCTCGAGCACGATCACGCCCATGGCACCGGCCGGCGAGAGCCCGCGGCCGGTGAGCGCGAAGGCCACGATGGCGTTGATGCCGAGGCCGGCAGCGAGGGCGAACGGATAGTTGGAAACGACGCCCATGACAATCGTCATGACGCCGGCGATGAGTGCTGTGCCGGCGGCGATGGTGGCCAGGTCCCAGTGTGGATCGGCCTGACCGTTCGCCGCGAATCCCCCGGTCAGGATGGCGCCGTTGAGGAACAGGATGTACGCCATGACCATGAACGTGGTCAGGCCGGCACGCAGCTCCGTGCCGAGATCGGTCCCTCGCTCGCGGAAGTGGAAGTAGCCCGCCAGGCCGGTTTCGGCCGGCTCATCGTTGGGGGCGCCGGGTTGGACGGTCGTATCCACCGCTGGTCGTACCTCCTCCGTATCGGTCCACCGGACAAGCGCCCGGTGGCACGCGTCATGGATCGTAGCCGCCGCGCCGAGCGAACGTGGTGCTCTATTGCACACCCGCTCCACGCCCGTGGCGGGCTGCGGTCAGCGACGGAAGAAGATGGACACGATGACCGTGAGGACGACGCTGACCAGCAGCATCGTCGCGATCGGGATGTAGATGCCGCCGCGATCGCCCTCGATGGCGATGTCGCCCGGCAGTCGGCCGATCGGCAGCCGCACGCCGAGCGCGGCCAGTCCCCCGACGACGACGAGCACGAGACCGATGACGAGGACGACCCGGCCGACGTCCGGCGACACCGTGGTCCTACCCGGCGTCGAAGAGGCCGGGCTGCGCCGGCGAGACCGATGACGGGGGCGTCCGGCCGAGGTGCTCCCACCCGGACGGTGTCAGCTGCCGCCCGCGGGATGTGCGGGCCAGCAGGCCGATCTGCATCAGGTACGGCTCCACGACGTCCTCGATCGTCTCGATCGGCTCCGAGACCGTGGCGGCCATGGTGGCGAGGCCCACCGGACCACCGGCGTGGTGATCGGCCATGGCGGTGAGCAGCTGCCGATCCATCGCGTCGAGGCCGCGCTCGTCGATCTGGAGCAGACCGAGTGCATCTGCCGCCAGTTGCTCGGTGACGCTGCCGTCGCCGCCGCCGCGCACCTGCGCGTAGTCCCGCACGCGCCGCAGGAGGCGGTTCGCGATGCGGGGGGTGCCGCGCGAGCGACGCGCCACCAGCGCGGCGGCGTCGTCGGTCAGGGGCACGTCGAGGAGGGCGGCGGAGCGCCGGAGGATGCGCTCCAGCTCGGCCTGCGTGTAGTAGTCGAGGCGGTACGTGGCGCCGAAGCGATCCCGCAGCGGGCCGGTGATGCTTCCCACCCGCGTGGTGGCGCCGATGACGGTCACCTGCTCGATCTGGAGTCGCACCGTCCGCGCCCCGGGTCCCTTGCCGAGCACCAGGTCGAGCGCGTAATCCTCCATCGCCGGGTAGAGGATCTCCTCGACGGGGTGGCTGAGGCGATGGATCTCGTCGATGAAGAGGACGTCCCCGGCGCCGAGGCCGGTGAGGATGGCCGCGAGATCACCGGCACGCTCGATGGCTGGTCCGCTGGTGGTGCGGATCTGCGCACCCATCTCGGCCGCCACGATGTTGGCGAGCGTCGTCTTGCCCAGGCCCGGTGGGCCGTAGAGGAGGATGTGGTCGACGGGCTCGGACCGATGGCGGGCGGCATCGATGAGGATGGCGAGGTTCTGCTTGACGCGGTCCTGGCCCGCGAACTCGTCCAGCCGTCGCGGTCGGACGGCCGACTCGAGGGAGCGCTCCTCGTCCGCGATCTCGGTGCTGGTGACCCGCTCGATGGTCATCGCCCGGCCGCCGCGGTCACCGATTCGAACATGTGACCGATTGTATGCGACCCCGGCGGGTGCAACCCTCTGCGTCAGGCGAGCGCCGCGGCGGCGATCCGGCGAATCACCTCGTGCTGCTCGTGCCACGCGGCCCAGGTGCTTTCGCCCCAGCGGCGGACCGTTCGTCCATGCGCGGTTGCCGAGGTCGCCGCAAGGGCGTCGAGCACGGTGATCGGGTACGACCCCGGCGCCGGCAGCCACGGCCAGTCATGCGGCTCCCCGGTGAGGCGTCGCGTGATGGCGTTCACGTGCTCGACGTCGAGGTCGTGCTCGAGCCAGTGGCACAGCCCCACGAGGTGGAGCACCACCGACTGCCGCTGCCGGCGGCCATCGGTGCCGGGATGCTGCACCGCGTACACGTCCACGGTGCGGCGGTGGATCCAGCCATGGGCACGGTCGCCGAACTCGCGCGCCAGCAGCTCACCGAAGGCGGACCAGCAGGCGGGCGAGGCGCCGAGGTACGGATGCGACTCCGTCGCGGTGGTGGGTGCGAACCGTGCGCCGCAGCCGGGGCACGCCTCTTCCAGCGCGGCGAGGTCGGCGGGGGTGTCGACGTCCGGCACCGGGTCGTGGAACTCGACGCGGCGCACCCACTCGGGATGCGCTTCGAGGAGCGCACCAAGACCGGCGTCGCCGGTCGCCTGCTCCACGACGGCGAAGTGTGACCGCTCGAGGAGCACGGGCGGAGCCGCACGCCCGCCGGCGCTGGCGGCGACGATCGGCTGGTCGTCCCGGGCCGCGACGAGGGCGGCGATGCGCGACGGAGGGAGCGTCGGCTGGTCGCCGAGGAGGATGATCGTCGCACCGACGCTGGGCGGCAGCGCCGCGAAGCCCAACCGCAGGGAGTGGCTCATCCCGCGCTCCGGGTGCGGGTTGCGGACCCATCGCAGTCGCGGATCGGACCAGCGGGCGGGCCGCGTCAACCAGACCGGGACGACGGCCACGATCGGGTCCAGCTCGGCCGCCGCGGCCGTGGCGATGACATGCTCGAGCAGGGTTCGCCCGTCGAGCAGGGCCAGCTGCTTGCGGGCGCCGCCGAACCGTCGCGACTCTCCCGCCGCCAGGATCACGCCCGCCACCGTGCCGTCCATGTCGGGAGAGCCTAGCGTGCAGCGGCTAGCATCGACGCATGAGCGCCACGCAGCGTCCACCCGACGCACCGCCGTTCGCGATTCGCTGCGCGTTGCTGACGCCGCTCGCCGCCGGGGGGCACCGATGGGAGCCGGACGCCCTGGTGCGCGTCGCCGCCGACGGGCGGATCGGCAGCATCGACGCATGGTCGGCGGCCATGGACGCGGAGGCGATCGACCTGCGTGGCCACGTGCTGTTGCCCGGCCTCGTCGACCTGCACGCGCACCTGCCACAGCTGCCCAGCGTCGGGCGCGGCGCGGGGCTCGAGCTGCTCACCTGGCTGGACCGGTACATCTTTCCGCTGGAGCGCGACTTCGACCGACCGACCGCCGAGCGCATCGCCCCGGCCGCGTTCCGGGCGTTCGCCGCCGCCGGCTCGACCACGGTCGTGCTCTACGGCGCCGTCTACGCGGACTCGCTCGACGTTGCCTTTGCGGCGGCCGAGGCGCACGGCATGCGCGCCGTCATCGGCAAGGTGATGATGGATCGCCTGCGCTACGATCCGGCGCTGTCCGACGGCGCGGTGCTCGAGACGTCGCTACGTCAGAGCGCCGACCTCATCGCGCGTTGGCACGGGCGCGACGACGGGCGCCTGCGCTATGCGGTCACGCCGCGCTTCGCGGTCAGCTGCTCCGCCGAGATGCTCGCCGCATCCGCGGCGCTGGCGGCCGCGACGGGCACCTACTGGCAGACGCACCTCGCGGAGGATCGGACCGAGATCGCCGAGGTCCGCCGTCTCTTCCCCGCCGCGACCGACTACACCGACGTCTACGAGCGTGCCGGCGGGCTCGGGCCGCACGCCATCCTCGCCCATGCGGTGCACCTCTCCGAGCGCGAGCTGGAACGCCTCGTCGCGACCGGCGCGCATGTCGCGCATTGCCCCGCCTCCAACCTGTTCCTGGCGTCGGGCGCGATGCCGCTGGGGCGCTACCTTGCGGCCGGTCTCTCGGTGGGCCTCGGGTCCGACGTGGCCGCGGGACCGGACGTCTCGATGTTCGGGGTGATGCGCGCCGGCGCCTACACCCAGAGCGGCCGCCGTTCGATGCTCGGTGACGGGACGGCGCCGTGCACGCCGCTCGAATGGCTCACGCTCGGCACGCTCGGTGGGGCGCGCGTGCTGGGCATGGACGGACAGATCGGATCGCTCGAGGTCGGGAAGGAAGCGGACCTGGTCCTCGTCGATCCCTCGTTCACCGCTCCCCTGCCCGGTGAGCCGCCCTCCCTGGCGGACGAGGGCGACGCCGCCGCCGACATCGTCTCGCGCCTCATCTTCCGCGGCCACCCGGACATGGTCCGTGGCGCGTGGGTGCGCGGCCGCCGCCTCCCGACCCACGCCGAGGCAGCGTGACGACCGCAGCCGTGGACCTGCTCATCGAGCACGGCTCGGTGGTGGACGGCAGCGGCGCCCCGCCACGACCGGGCTCCGTCGCCATCCACGGCGATCGCCTCCGAATCCTCCGTCCCGACGAGTCACCCGCCGCCACGACCCGGATCGACGCCTCCGGCCACGTCGTCGCGCCGGGGTTCATCGACCTGCACAGTCACGGCGGGCTCATCATCCTCGCCGACCCGCACCACGAACCGAAGGTGACGCAGGGCGTGACGACCGAGATCGTCGGCGTCGATGGCAATGGCTACGCACCGTTCGCGCGGAGCGAGGATCTCAGGGCCTTCGTCGAGCTCAACGCCGGCCTCGACGGCCGGCCGGACATCGCCTACGACTGGGACTCGATGGCCTCGTACCTCCACCGCTACGACGACGGCCAGGCGGTCAACGTCGGTGTGCTGGTGGGCAACTCGGCGCTGCGCATCGGTGCCATCGGCTGGGACGACACACCGGCCAGCGCTCGGCAGCTCGCGAACATGCGGGCCATGCTGCGCGAAGCGATGGCGGATGGCGCCCTGGGCCTCAGCTCCGGGCTCGACTACCCGCCCGGCGCTTACGCGACGACCGATGAGCTGGCCGCCCTCACGAACGAGGCAGCGCGACACGACGGCTTCCACCACACGCACGTCCGCTATCCGCTCGGCGACCGCTTCCTCGACCCGTTCCGCGAGGCGATCGAGATCGGCCGGCGCGGCGAGGGCCCCACGCACATCACCCACTTCTACCATCGGCCCACCCATCCGGGGACGCCGGAGCAGCTGCTGGCGGTCGTCGACGACGCTCGCGCAGAAGGGCTCGACGTGTCGTTCGACCTCTACCCGTACGAGTGGGCATCGACGCGCCTGCTCATCCAGCTGCCGCTGTGGATGCAGGCGGGCGGACCGATGGCGCTCAAGGAGCGCCTCGCCGATCGCGCGGCGCGCGATCGGGTGCGGGCCGAGCTGGCCACGCGCGGAGCGGCGTACGCCTCGGAGGCGGGATGGACCGATGTGCGCCTCGGTGCGCTCACCAACCCGGATCACGTGCAGTGGGAGTCGCGCAGCCTCGCGGACGTGATGCGCGACCGCGGCGTTGACGCCGTCGATGCGATCTGCGACCTCCTCCTGGCCGAGCACCTCGGGGTAGCGCAGGTCACCTCGGGACCCTGGACCGATGGCATCCGCCGCTTCCTGGCCCATCCCGGTGCCATGGTCGGCACCGACTCGACATTCCTCGGCACCCATCCGTCGCCGCGAACCTACGGCTCCTACCCGCGCATCCTCGGCCAGTTCGTGCGGGATGAGCAGCTCCTGAGCCTCGAGGATGCCGTGCACCGCATGACGGGCGCCCCCGCGGCCCGGCTGCGCCTCCGCGACCGCGGGCTGCTGCGGGACGGCTATCGCGCCGATATCGTCGTCTTTGATCCGGCGACCGTTCGCTCCAACGCCACGTATGCAGATCCGCGGCGCCGCTCAACCGGCATTCGCGATGTCTTCGTCAACGGGACGGCGGTGCTGCGCGACGGCCAGCCGACCGGGGCGCGCCCCGGTCGTGCGCTGCGACGCTGATCAGCCCGCGAGGCGCTCCCATCCGATCAGCAGCTCGCTGAGCGCATCCGCGGGGAGGGGTGCGGCAAAGTGGTACCCCTGCGCGTACTGGGCGCCGAGCGCTCGCAACCGGATCGCCTGTTCCGCGCGCTCCACGCCCTCGGCAACCGTTTCGAGCTCGAGCGAGATCGCGAGGCGCAGGATTGATTGCACCAGTGCCCGCTCGCCGGGAATGACCGAATCGATCTCGTCGACGAACGAGCGGTCGATCTTCAGGATGTCGATGGGGAAGCGGCGCAGGTGACTCAGGGATGAGTACCCGGTGCCAAAGTCGTCGAGGGCAATCCGGACGCCCAACGCCTTGATCGACGCGATGGAGGCGTTCGTCACGTCCCCGTCATCGAGCAGAGCGCTCTCGGTCACCTCCACGACGAGGTCCGCCGGGCGGATGCCCGAGCGCTGGATCGTCGCCGCCAGCGACGCGGCGAACCCCGGGTCCTGCAGCTGCCGGGAGGCAACGTTGACGGCCAGCGTGAAGGTGCCGGGCGGGCCGTCCTGCCAGCGCCGCGCCGTGCGGCACGCCTCGTCCAGCACCGCCTGGCCGAGCGGCACCACGAGGCCCGTCTCTTAGGCGAGGGGGATGAACTCGGCCGGCAGCGCCAGCCGGCCGTTCGGCTGCTGCCAGCGCACGAGCGCTTCGACCCCGGCGATGCTCCGCGTTCCAAGGTCGACGATCGGCTGGTAGTGGACCACCAACTCGCGGTTCTCGAGGGCCTGCTCGAGGCGGCTGCGCAGCTCCAGCCGATGGAGCGCGGACTCGTGCATCACCGGCGCGTAGAACTCGTGGCGTCCCTTGCCTCGCGACTTCGCCGTGTACATCGCGGCGTCGGCGTTGCGGAGCAGCTCGTCGGCCGACTGCCGCGAGCCGATGCCACCGCCGAGCGCCATGCCGAGGCTCGCCTGGACGAATACCTGGCGCCCGCTGAGCGTGAAGGGGTGTCGAAGCGCGTCGAGAACGCGGTCGGCGACCTCTGCGGCCACCTCGCTGTCGGCGTCCTCGAGCAGGATCGCGAACTCGTCCCCCCCGAGGCGCGCGGCGGTGTCCTGGCGTCGCAGGCAGCCGAGGATGCGCTCGCCGACCGACGTCAGCAGCTCGTCCCCCGCGACGTGGCCGAGCGAGTCGTTGACGACCTTGAAATCGTCGAGGTCGGCGAAGATGACGCCCAGCGAATCAACCGGACCGCGGCTGGCACGGGTGAGCGCATGGGTGACGCGGTCCGTGAAGAGGGCCCGGTTGGCGAGCCCGGTCAGCGGGTCGTGGAATGCCTCGTGCTGCAGCTGGTCCTCGAGTCGCTTCTGGTCGGTCACGTCACGGAAATTGAGGACGAGGCCGCCCACCGCCGGATCGTGCCAGCGGTCCTGCGCGATCGCCTCGACCCAGCGCCAGCCTCCGTCGGCGTGCCGCATGCGCACCTGCGCACGCTGCTGGCGGGTCATGGCCGCCACGTCGCCCTTGAGCAGGGCGCGCACCCAACCGACGTCCTCCGGATGCAGCTGTCGATCGAACGCCGCGCCACGCAGCGCCTCGGCGTCCTGGCCGAGCACGCCGCGCACGGCGTCGGACTGATACGTCACGATTCCTGCCCGGTCGAGCACCACGACCACGTCCGAGGAGTTCTGGACGAGCGACCTGAAGCGAGCCTCGCTCTGCAGCAGGTCCCCCGCCCGCGCATGCAGCTGCGTGTTGAGACCGGCCAGCCGACGGTTCTGTGCCGCGAGGCGCTGCGAGGCGGCCGCGAAGGCCAGCCAGAGCAGGGCGAGCAGGCCCACGCCGCCGAGGAGGGTGATGAGGAACACGTCGCGCCGTGTCTCCCCGACGGCCGTCTCGATCGGTCCCGCGTCGAAGTAGACCTCGAAGACGCCAATCGGGTTGCCGTCGGTCGTGCCCCGGATGGGGACATACGTCTCGAGATAGTCGGCGGGCAGTCGCCGGCCGACCACCTCGGGTCCGTTTGCGTCGGCGCCGGAACCGAATGCCGAGTCCGACGTACCGGAGAATGCCTTGGCGAGACTGGCGTCGATGGCGACGCGCGCCCCTGCCAGGCTCGGCTCGGTCGTGTAGAGGACCCGCCCATCCCGGGTGAAGACGTTGATGCGTCGCATCTCGCCGGCGGCGACCAGCAGCTCGAGCTGGCTCATCACGGCGGGGTCCGGCGCCGCTTCCAACCCGAGCGAATCGGCGCCAAGAATCGGGTCGACATAGCCACGAACTATGGATTCGGCATTCCCCAGCGCCGCCTCGGTCGCCGTGGCGCGCAGCTGGTCGCTGGTCCGGAAGGCGATGGCGATAGCGATGATGACGATGACCACGGAGCTGCCGAGCAGCACCAGCATTCGGAGGCTGGGTCGCCAGGGCGCGCCGAACCGGCCGCCGGGGACGCCGCGGAGCCGATCGATCAGGGGCACCGGCTGAGGGTCCCCCACGCGGGCGCGTGCGGCCAACGGGTCCTTGGTACTAGTGCGTACCCCTCGTACGAACGTCCGATGGCCCGTGGGAGTGCCCACACCGAGGATGGGCGTGCGACCTGCGCTGACCGGGCCAGTGGTCGAGCCACACGCGGTCCGAGGTGCCCGGCGCGGTAGGATGCATCGATGGATCGCCCCGCATTGACGACGCGTGCTGCATCGCCGGGAACCGCGACCCCCGTCACCGCCCCCGCCGAGACGACACCACTCGTCATCCCACCGCGGACCACCGTCCCCGGCCGCGCGCGCGGCGCGTCCCCACTGCGGCGTGAGGGCCCGGCGAAGCTGACCGGCGCGGCGAAGTACGCTGACGACCTGGTCCTCCCCGGTGCCTGGTACGGAGCCACGCTTCGGTCGAGCGAGCCCCGCGCGCGCTTCATCGGCCTCGAGCTCGACGATGCCTTCGACTGGTCAAAGGTCGTCGTCGTCACGGCCGATGACATCCCGGGCGACAACGTCGTCAGCCTCATCCACGACGACCAGCCGGTGATCGTGCCGCCAGGCGGCGAGATTCGCCACCAGGCCGAGCCGTGCGCCCTCCTCGCTGCTCCCGACCGCGCCACGTTGCGGGCGGCGAAGGCGCATGCGCGGCTGCGAACCGAGCGGCTGCCGGCGACCTTCGACCCCCTCGAGAGCGACACGCAGTTCGCCGAGTACACCGTCAGCCGCGGCGATGCCGTCGCCGCCATGGCCCGCGCCGACCTTGTCGTGGAGGGCACGTATCGGGTCGGCCACCAGGAGCAGCTCTACATCGAGAACCAGGCGATGATCGCCGTGCCGGGGGCGAACGGCGGCGTCACCGTCCACGGCTCGCTGCAGTGCCCGTACTACATCCACAAGGCCATGAAGCGGGCGCTCGACATTGGCGACGAGCTCGCGGTCGTGGTGCAGGCGGAGACCGGCGGCGGCTTCGGCGGCAAGGAGGAATACCCGAGCATCATCGCCCTCCATGCCGCCCTGCTGGCACTGAAGTGTCACAAGCCGGTCCGGATGATCTACGACCGCCACGAGGACATCAGCGCCACCACCAAGCGCCATCCGGCGCAGGTCCGCTATCGGTCCGGGATCGATGCGGCGGGCAACCTGGTGGCACAGGAGATCGAGGTGATCATGGACGGCGGGGCGTACTGCACGCTGACCCCGGTCGTGCTCTCGCGTGGCGTGCTGCATGCCGGCGGCCCGTATCGGTGCGACGACGTGCGCATCACCGGGCGTGCCATGGCCACCAACACCCCGCCCAACGGCGCCTTCCGCGGTTTCGGCGCTCCGCAGACCGAGTTCGCGGCGGAGATGCAGGTCAACCGGATTGCCGAGGCGCTGGACGTGAGCCCGCTCGACCTGCGCCGCCGCTGGGTGTACCGCGAGGGTGACACGACCCCGACGGGACAGGTGCTGCATGAATCGGTGGCCGGCATCGACGTCCTCGAGGCGGCCGCCGAGGCGGCGACCTTCGACCGCTCGCTGGCGCAGACGCGCGCCATGCGCGAGGCCCGGACCGATGGCGCCCGCCAGGCGTCCGGCATCGGCCTGGCGCTCGCCTGGCACGGAGCCGGCTTCACGGGCAGCGGCGAGGCCCGGATGGGGTCGGTCGCCTCCGTGGAGCTGACCGCCGAGGGCCGGATCCGAATCCTCACCGCGTCAACGGAGATGGGTCAGGGGACGAAGACGATCTTCCCGCAGCTCGTCGCCGAGGCGCTCGGCGTCGAGATCGATGCGGTCGAGCTGGCGCCGCAGGACACGTCGATTGTTCCCGACTCCGGCCCGACCGTGGCATCGCGCACCGCGATGGTCGTCGGCGGGCTCATCATCCACGCCGCCCGCAAGCTGCGCGCCCAGGTGGAGTCGTCCACCGGGCGCCCATTCCCCGACGCCTACCGCGAGGCGGGACCGCTGCGCGTGGACGAGCGGTTCACGCCGTACCCCGGCGAGCCGTTCGACGACAAGAGATACACCGGCGACGCATACCCGGCCTTCGGGTGGGCGGCGTGCGTCGTGCGGGTCGACGTGGACCTCGACACGGGCGAGGTGGCGGTCCGCGACTGCGTCGCCGCCGATGACCTCGGCCGCGCCATCCATCCCGTTCTCGCCGAGGGCCAGGTGGAGGGCGGCACGCTCCAGGCGATCGGATACGCGACGATCGAGGAGATGAAGCTCGTCGACGGTCGCTACCTCAACGACCGGCTGGCGACGTACCTCATCCCCACCGCCCTCGACGCCCCGCACATCCGCTCCATCCTCGTCGAGGCGCCCTACTCCGGCGCCCCGCACGGCGCCAAGGGCATCGGTGAGCTGCCGATGGACGTCGGCGCGCCCGCGGTGGTCGCCGCCATCCACGATGCGACCGGGGTCTGGATCCACGATCTGCCGGCGACGCCCGAGCGGATCCTCGCGGCCCTCACCGGGGGCGATGCCCCGCAGCCACCGGGCATCTCGATGGAAGAGCCACCGCGCGATGCCGCTCCGCTGGAGGACCTGCCGCGAGGCGGGGACGAGATTCCGCTCCGCGCGCCGGCGCCGGAGGCTGATTCATGAGCTTCGCCTTCACCGTCAACGGCGCCCCGGTCGAGGTCGAGGCGGCGGGCAGCCGCCGCCTCCTTGACGTCCTGCGCGAGGACCTGGGCCTGACCGGGACGAAGGAGGGCTGCGGCGAGGGCGAGTGTGGCGCCTGCAGCGTGCTCCTCGATGGCGCTGTGGTTGACGCGTGCCTGGTACCGGTCAGCCAGGCGGAGGGCACGGCGCTGCGGACGGTCGAGGGCCTGGCGCCGGACGGGACGCTCGACGCGCTCCAGGCCGCGTTCCTGGAGGCCGGCGGGGCACAGTGCGGGATCTGCACCCCGGGGATGCTCATGGCCGGCACTGCATTCCTGGCCAGTGGCGTCGAGCCGACCGATGAGCACATCCGCGAGGCGATCGCCGGCAACCTCTGCCGCTGCACCGGCTACACGAAGATCATCGACGCGATCGCGCTCGCCGCGGAGCGCGGCGCCGGGCGACGCGACCCATGACCGCCATCGAGCCGCCACTCACCGCGCCCGGCTCGCTCGCCGATGCGTTCGCGCTCCTCGCCGAGGACCGCTGGCGGCCGATCGCCGGCGGGACGGACCTGATGGTCCAGCTGACCGGCGAGATCGGCCCGCCCCCCGACCGCCTGCTCGACCTCTGGGCGGTCGACGAGCTGCGGGGCATCGAGCACGACGGCTCGGCGCTCATCCTGGGCGCGTTGACCACCTACACCGATCTCCGCCGCTCACCCGTCGTCGCCGAGTTCCTGCCCGCCCTCGCCGAGGCCGCCGCCACCATCGGTGCGGCGCAGATCCAGAATCGAGGCACCATGGGGGGCAATATCGCCAACGCCTCTCCGGCAGGCGACACGCTGCCCATCTGGCTCGTCACCGACGCCGAGATCGTGGTCGCCTCGCTGCGCGGCGAGCGCTCCGTGCCGGCGGCCGAGTTCTGGCCGGCGTACCGGCGCACGGCGCTCGCCGACGATGAGCTCGTCATCCGCGTCCGCGTCCCGCTGCCGGCGAATCGGCAGCTCCGCTTCCGCAAGGTCGGCACACGGCGTGCGCAGGCGATCAGCAAGGTCGTGATGGCGCTCGCCTGGCAGGCAACTGCAACCCAGCCGACGACGTGGACCGATGTGCGCGTGGCGCTCGGCTCGATGGCCGCCACCCCGGTGCGCGCCCTGGCCACCGAGGCCGTGCTCGCGGGCGCGACGATCGATGCGTCCATCGCCGATCAGGCCGTCGCCGCCCTCGCCGCGGAGCTGACGCCCATCGATGACGTGCGCTCCACGGCCGCCTATCGGAGCCTGGTCGCGGGGCGGGTGCTGCATCGGCTGATCAGGGACGAGGGCGGTTGGTGAGCCCGATCCGGCGGCCGGAGCGCGCCGAGGTGTCGGTCTTCTCGTCTCAGGCGGCCTTTATCGCGTGGATGGAGGAGCATCACGCCGCGATCCCCGAGCTCTGGGTCGGCTACTACCGCAAGGCGACCGGCAAGACATCCGTCACCTACCCCGAGGCGGTCGACGTTGGGCTCATGTTCGGCTGGATTGACGGCCTCACCTTTCGCGTCGACGACGAGGTGCATACCAATCGCTTCACCCCGCGCCGCCGTGGGAGCACGTGGAGCACCGCCAACGTCAACCGCATGGCGGAGCTCGTGGCCGCCGGCGACGCGCGGCCGGCCGGGATCGCCGCCTTCGAGGCGCGCACCGCGGACAACACCGGCATCTACTCGTACGAGACGGCGCCGCGCGAGCTCCCCGCGGCCGAGGCAGCCAAGGTCCGCGCCAATGGTGCCGCGTGGGCGTTCTGGCAGGCGCAGACCGCCGGCTATCGGCGCGTCGCCACCCACTGGGTGCTGTCCGCCAAGCGGCCGGAGACGCGCCAGCGGCGGCTCGCAACCCTCATCGAGGACTGCGCCGCGGAACGCTGGATGAAGCAGTACGCCTATGGCCGCGCTCGCGACAAGCGTTCCTGACCGCCCCGTGGAACGGCTATGCTCCGCCGGCAAACGCCGACCACAGCGGAGAGCGCAGTGAATTGGATCCAGTTCGTGGTGCAGTGGGTGCACGTGCTGCTGGGCATCACGTGGTTCGGCTACACCATCGCGATGTACTACCTGGTGGGCCCGGCAATCGCGGAGATGCCCGCTGACGGACAGCGGATGCTCAACGCTCGCCTGGGGGACATCGGCGAGCGCGTCTTTCCCATTGTCGGCGGGCTCGTCCTGCTGCTGGGCATCGTCCGCGGCACACTCCTCGGCCACATCCAGTCGCTGGACGCGCTGACATCCGCGTACGGCATCACGTGGGTCGTCGCGCTGGTCGCCACCATTGCGCTCTTCGTCACCGGCGCTCGGCTCATCGGTCCGGCGTTCGCGCAGATGCGCACCGCGACTGACATCGGTGCCGCCAACGCGCGGCTGCGGTACCTCGGTCGCATCGACCTCGCGCTGTTCGGCGTCGTCTTCACCTGCATGGTGCTGATGCGCTTCGGCCTGTAGCCGCGCAGCGCCACGCGGCACAATGGACGCATGACCGAAACGCCTCCCGGAGTCACGCTCACCGCCCAGGCCGACCACGTCGACGAGGTGCTCACGCCGGAGGCGCTCTCCTTCGTGGCGCAGCTCCATCGGTCCTTCGCGCCCAGGCGGCGTCGCCTGCTGGAAGATCGTGCCCGGCGGCAGGCGCGCCTCGATGCCGGCGAGCTGCCCGACTTCCTGCCGAACCCCATCGAGAGCCGCGATCCGGAGTGGCGCGTCGCCGCCGCGCCAGCCGACTTCGACGACCGCCGGGTCGAGATCACCGGTCCGGCCGAGCCGAAGATGATGATCAACGCGCTGAACTCCGGCGCATCGGTCTTCATGTGCGACTTCGAGGACGCCCTCTCCCCCACCTGGGCCAACATCGTCACCGGTCACTGGGCCGTGAGCCGTGCCGTGCGGCGCGAGCTCAGCCACGAGACCGAAGCGAAGGCCTACACGCTCAACGCCGAGATCGCGACGCTCTGCATCCGACCGCGCGGCTGGCATCTGCCGGAAGCGCATGTGCTCGTGGACGGCGAGCCGATCAGCGCCAGCATCTTCGACTTCGGCATCTGGTTCTTCCACAACGCCGCCGAGCTGCTGGCCCGCGGCAGTGGCCCGTACCTCTACCTGCCGAAGCTGGAGAGCCACCTCGAGGCAGAGCTCTGGAACGAGGTCTTCGTCGCCGCGCAGCAGGCCCTCGACGTGCCGCAGGGCTCGGTGCGCGCCACCGTGCTCATCGAGACGATCCTCGCCGCGTTCGAGATGGACGAGATCCTGTACGAGCTGCGCGACCACGCGGCGGGGTTGAACGCCGGACGCTGGGACTACATCTTCAGCATGATCAAGAAGTTCCGCGGCCGCGACGACAAGGTGCTCCCGGACCGCGCGCTGGTGACGATGAGGGTCCCCTTCATGCGCGCCTACACCGAGCTGCTTGTCCAGACCTGCCACCGTCGCGGCGCGCACGCGATCGGCGGCATGGCGGCGTTCATCCCCTCACGCCGCGACGCCGACGCGAACGAGCGCGCCCTGGCCGCGGTACGCGACGACAAGGAGCGCGAGTCGCGTGACGGCTTCGATGGCACCTGGGTCGCGCACCCGGACCTCGTGCCGCTGGCGCGCGAGGTGTTCGACCGCGTCCTCGCGGAGCGGCCGAACCAGAAGGACCGCCTCCGGCCCGAAGTCGCGGTCACCGCGACCGAGCTGCTCGACACGCACATCCCCGGTGCTCGCGTCAGCGAGGCTGGCGTGCGGGCCAACATCTCGGTTGGGCTCGCGTATCTGGCCTCGTGGCTCAGCGGCAACGGGGCGGCCGCCATCAACAACCTGATGGAGGACGCCGCCACGGCCGAGATCAGCCGCTCCCAGCTCTGGCAGTGGCGCGTCAACCGCACGTTGCTCGACGATGGGGCGGCGTTCACGGCGGACCGATACGCAGCAGTCCGCGACGAGGAGCTCGCCACGCTCCGGTCGACCACCCCCGACGCCCCGTGGGATGCTGCCGCTGCGCTCCTCGACGATCTCGTCCTGTCCGCCGAGTTCGCCGAGTTCCTCACCCTGGGCGCGTACGAGAGCCTTCTCTCCGCCTGACGGGGTGGCCGCCCCGTTGGCCCATGCCCGCAACGTCGCCACGCCGCCACGACGTTCGATAAATCGAACGAAATGCGCCGCTGGCGGATCGGAGGCTGGATTTGACCGATATATCGAACACGGGTGAGCGTGAGGTGCGCCGGCGCGTGGGTCTCACGCTCACGGGCGACCGATACATCGAACGAATCGAACGCGCCGGGGCCTTCGTGGGCGGATCGTTCGATATATCGGCGCCATGCGGGCGGATCCTGTCGAAATTGACAGGCGACGCCCGGCGATGCATGTGGTACGCTCACGCCACAACGCCCGGAAAGCCGGGCTATAGCACGCGGCACAACGACACTCCTCTCAACGGATTCGGCGAGACAGGATCGCTGGAGCCGCTCGAGTCAAGGAGTGTTTTTCACTTGTACACCTATACCGATAAGACCCTGACGTGCGTCGACTGTAACCAGGAGTTCACGTTCACCGCGACGGACCAGCAGTTCTACGCAGACCGTCAGTTCAGCGAGCCGCGCCGGTGCGCGGCGTGCCGCGCCGCCAAGAAGGCTGCGCGTGGCGAGACCGGCGGCAGCTACAGCAGCGGCGGCGGCGGTGGGTACCGCAGCGGCGGCGGCGGGGGCGGCTACGGCGGCCAGCGCGAGATGTTCAGCGCGACGTGCGACAACTGCGGCCGCGAGGCCCAGGTGCCGTTCCGGCCCAGCGGCTCCAAGCCGGTCTACTGCGCGGACTGCTTCGCCACGCGGCGCTAGCCTTCCCGCTTTCCGCGGAAACCGATACGAAGCCCGGCGGGTCCGCCCGCCGGGCTTCGTGCTATGCGTCGGCCGCCGACCCCGTCGGTTGGCGCTCTTCCCAGGGGCTCGCCCATGGATAGCGGCGGCTCGTCGCCTCGAGGACCTGCAGTAGCTCCGCGCGTGCCGCGTCGAGTGCCGATTGAATCCGCCGCAGCTCGTCCGGATCCACGTCGCTGCGCGCCTCCTCCGCCTTGATCGCACCGGCGACGCGCCGGTAGGCCTGGATGCCGTCATTCGCCGAACGTGTGATCTGGTTCGTCGCCTCGCGCAGCAGCCGCATCCGCTCCGCCTCCACCTGCTCGGTGGCGAGCTGGCGGTCGAGCGCCTGGTTCAGCTCGTCGATGTGTGCCGTGGCGCGCTGCAGGACGCGAAGGTCCGATGTTCGACGGCCGAGGCGCGTGGTTGGAGGATTCACTCAGCTCTCCTGGGGTCGCGACAGCCGGTCGGCACGCACGACGGGGCGCGCATTATACCCCCAATCGGGGCGCCAGGGTCGGCTAACCGCCTGAGGACTCGGCCGGGGCGATGTACTCCAGCCCGGTTCCCTGCTCGGGGTCGAGCCGCAGCGTCGAGCCCTCGACGCGCGCGCTGAAGCCGCCGTCGACGACGTCGGTCACCGTCCCCTCCGCGGACATCGGCGCGCCCGAGGGACACGGCGCGAGGATGACGGTCACGCCGGTGGCGACGACGACACCGTCTTGCAGCGACCAGCTGCCGCTGAACGAGGCACATGGCGCAGCACCGCCGAACGAGCCGTCGTCGCTGAACGAGAGCGTGGCGCGATCAAAGTCGTTGGCGGACATGGCGGTGTCGCCCCGGATGACCGTCGAGAGCTGCCAGACGGTCCCGACCAGTGGCGCGTCGCCGCCCGGCGGCTGCGGTTCGAAGGCGAGGCGTACGCCATCGGCGGCGAGGATGAGCCGCGCCCCGTCGCGCACCGCACGCGTGACGGCGCCGAGCGCGGTGAGATAGTCCGTCTCGAGCGTCATCCGCGCTCGCTCGCAGGCCATCTCGGTCGATCCGAGGCCGGTGAACGCGGCGTGGTCGGCACCGATCTCCACCGAGCCGAAGTAGCCGTTGCACCCGGCGTTGCCGGTGACATCGGCGCCGTCGATCGTCAGCGTCACGGCGGACCCATCGGGGATGGTCAGCGGTTCGCCGCGCGCCGTGCCCTCGACCAGGCGCCACGTGCCGTCGATCGGTGCGCCGGACGGGAGCAGCGAACAGGCGCCGATGAAGATGAGGACCGACAGGGCGCCAGCGCGATGCATGCGGGGTGGACGCCGTCGACTTCCCGGCGGTTCCGTCACGGGCCGAGGCGCCGCTCGAGAAAGCGTCCGCGGGGCGCCCGTTCATCGGTGCCGAGCTCGCGACCGCGCAGGACGACTCGCTCGGGCCGACCGGCGAGCCGCATGCCCTCGTATGGCGTGTAGTCGCTGGTATGGTGCAGATCGGCCTGGCGCAAGGTGCGATGCGACGCCGGGTCAAGCACGACGAGGTCGGCGTCGAGGCCCACCTCGATCTTCCCCTTGGCGGCGAGGCCGAAGAGCCTGGACGGCGCCTCGGCCAGCACCTCCACCAGCCGTTCCATCGAGATCCGACCGGCGGCCACCCCGGTCGACCACACCACGCTCAGCAGCGTCTCGATCCCCGGCCCGCCGTTGCTGATCTCGGGGAACGGCGGGGCTGGAATCGCCTTCTCGACGGCGACCCGATCGGGCACGTGGTCGGACGCGACCACATCCAGCGTGCCGTCCCGCAGGCCCGCCCACAGGGCGTCGACATCGGTCTGCGCGCGCAGCGGAGGTGAGATGACCCGTTTGATCACCTCTGCCTCATCCGGGTCGTCATACAGCGCATCGGTCAGCGTGAGGTACTGCGGGCACGTCTCCGCGTACACCGGCTCACCACGTGCCTTGGCCTCGGCGACCGCCTCCAGCGACTGCTCGCAGCTGAGATGCACGACGTACACGGCCGCCTCGGCGCGACGAGCCAGCTCGATGGCGTGGCGCGTTGCCGCCGCCTCCGCCTCGGGGGGGCGCGTGAGCATGTGATGACGGCAGCCCGTCTCGCCCCGCGCGAGCGCCGTGGCGACCAGGCCGTCGACCTGGGCGGGGTCCTCGCAATGGAGCTGCAGCATCCCGCCGTGACGCGCGGCAACGCGCATCACCCGCTCCAGCCGCTCGTCGGGCAGCCGGAAGTCGTAGACCATGAACGCCTTGAACGTGGGCACGCCGCGCTCGATCAGCTCGGGGAGCTCTTCCTCCGCGCGACGCTGTTGACCGGTGACCACCGCCGAGAGGCCAACGTCCACCGCCGACTGACCCGCGGATCGCTCCCGGAACTCGTCCAGCCCGGCCAGCAGCGAGGCAGCGCCCGCGTCGCTGATCCCGGTGCCGGGGTTGTTGAAGCTCAGGACGGTCGTGGTGCCGCCAACGGCGGCCGCCACCGTGTCGCGCAGGAAGCGGGACGGCGCCTCCGGCGTCGGCAGGCGCAGATGGGTATGGACGTCGATGACGCCGGGAAGGATGAGCCGGTCGGTCGCGTCGATGGTGCGAACGGCACCCCGGGCCGCGAGGCCGTGACCGATGGCGACGATCTGCTCGCCACGGATGGCGACGTCGGCGCGCCGCGCCCCCGCCGCCGTCACGACAGTGCCGCCGGTGACGACGAGGTCGTACGGCTCCGTCACGGCGCGGGTCGGATGTGGTCGCGCCGCACCCCGGCGACGTCGACCACGCCGAGGATGGCGAGGGCCCGCCGAAGCTCGTCGCCGATGATCTCGAAGGCGCGATCCGCGCCCGCCTCCCCGGCTGCCGCGAGCGCATAGAGGAACGGCCGTGCGGTGAACACCGCCCGGGCTCCCAGCACGAGTGCCACGGCGACGTCGCTCCCCCGCCGCACCCCACCGTCGGCGTAGACCTCTGCTCGCCCCTCGGTCGCGTCGACGATCTCCCCGAGCACCTCGGGGGCCGTCACGGTCCCGTCGAGCTGCCGCCCGCCGTGATTCGACACCCAGATGGCGCGAGCGCCGTGCTGAATCGCGCGATCCACGTCAAGGGGCGACAGAATCCCCTTCAGCACGAGCGGCAGCGAGGTCCAGCCGGCGATGGTCGCGACGTCCTGCCAGCGCAGCGGGGGCTTGCGATCGAGGTAGGCGACGAACGTGTCGTCCCCGCCGGCCGCATCGGGCGGAAGGTGCGCCTGGACCGATGCCGGGATGGAGAACCGGGTTCGCAGGTCGCGCTCACGGTACCCTGCGACCGGCAGGTCGACAGTGAGCACCACGGCACCGAAGCCAGCCGCCTCCGCTCGCTCGACGAGCTCACGTGCGAACGCGAGGTCGTGCTCGACGTACAGCTGGAACCAGCGCGGCGCGCCCGTGTCGCCGGCGGCGGCGCCCACCTCCTCGATCGAACGCGTCGATGCCGTGCTGAGGACGAACGGCGCGCCGGCCCGGGCGGCCGCGCGCGCCAGTGCCAGCTCGCCGTCCGGGTGGGCCATCCCCTGCAGCGCTGCCGGCGCAACGCCGATCGGCAGCGCCGCCGAGGCACCGAGCAGGCTCGTCGTCAGCTCGGGATGGCGCGCTCCGGCGAGGACGCGCGGCACGAGCCGCCAGCGCGACCATGACGCGAGATTATCGGCCAGGCTTCGCTCGTCGCCGGCACCCGAGGCGTAGTAGCCGTATGCCGTCGGCGCCAGCCGCTCCCGCGCGAGCGATTCGAAGTCGTGGAGGTTGAAGACGTCATCGAGTGACGCCGGAACATCGGGGACGGCGAAACCGAATGGCGATCGCCTCGCCTGCTTGCGAGCCATGCGGCGCAGTCTGCCACGCGCGGCGTTCCGGGTCAGCGGGCGCTGCCGCGCCGCGGCGCATGCCGGGCCGTGATCTCAGCGCGGCCCACCGTCGGAGTGGATCTCGTAGCGGCGGTCGGTGGCGGGAGCCGCTCCCTTGCCGTCGGCCATGGCGCGTCCGATCGCATCCGCATCGTGCCCGCGTCGATCGGCCACGGCGACGGCGACGACGATGGCCGCCACCACGATGCCGATCGCTGCCAGCGGATGGACGACCTGGACGACGATCAGGACGATGCCTGCGACGATGATCGCCGCGATGAGCCAGAGCATGTGCGGACCTCCCCTGCGTCGCGCGAGCATGCTCCGCAACCGGACCGGTGTCTAGCCCGCGCTGATCTCGATCGGCTGGGCACCCTCCCACAGGACGCGGCGCCCCATCTCGGCGAGCTGCTCGTGTCCGCTCGTGATGGTGGCGAAGTGATTGCCGGGCAGCGGACCCATCTTCGAGCTGAAGGCGCAGGCGCCGTACGGGAAGAGGATCTCGCATTCGCTCAGCTCGCCGGTATAGATGAGCAGCTGGCCGGGAGCAGGATGCGCGGTCTGGTTCTCGTACCCCACGTCCGGCCGGCGGTCGCCGAACGGAATCCAGGTCGACTCGCCGCTCCAGCGGCAGTGGATGAGCCGCGAGCTGAGGGGCAGCCAGCTGCGAAGGGCCGCCCGCGTGCGCGGGGCGGCCTCTTCCCAGGAGGCGGTATAGACGAGGTCACACACGCGGATCGTGATGTCAGGCATGCGGGTCAGGATACGGTGCCACGTCGGTGGCTCGGAACGCGGCGCCGTGGCCGGGGACGATGATGTCAGCCACCGCCATGACGCGACGGCGGCTCAGTGCGAGCAGCTCGGAGTCCACCGCGAATGGGTCCTCGGCGGGGCCGCTGACATCCCACCACAGGTGCGTCAGCGCGACGACGCCGAGGGCCGTCCCGGCGAGCGTCGTGATGTCCTCCCTGGTGTGGCCGGGCGTGCGGATGAGACGGATCGCCGGCGTCAGCTCGTGGCCCTCGGCGTCGCGATCGGTCCAGTTGAAGCCCTGGTAGATCGCCCAGTGGTCGTGGACGCGGGCACCGGGGAAGAGCGCCACGTTCATCGTGTGGTCGGGGTGGTGGTGGCTGAGGATCACGTCGGTCACCGCGTCGGGCTCCAGGCCCAGGGCACGCAAGGGGTCGAGGATGTCCGCCTGGCGGTGCGCCATGCCGGGGTCGACGACCGCGACGACGTCACCGGAGCGGAGCAGGCTGCAGCTGCTCACCACGCCGGGTGGCGTGAGCGAGCCCTCGAGAAGCACGTCCAGACGGGCGTCGCGGGCCGTGGGCGCATCGGTCATGATGCGGAGCCTAGCAGGAGCGAATGAGCATGGCCGCCGCGCGACCCACCATCAGCACGCACGTCCTCGACACCGAGCGCGGGATCCCCGCCCGCGGCCTTGCGGTTGCCGTCTTCCGCATCACCGATGACGGCGGCTCTGAGCTCATCACCGAGGTCGACACCGATGGCGACGGACGGGTGGCCGACCTTCTCGACGGCGACGAGCTCGAGGTCGCCGACTACCAGATCCTGTTCGACGTCGCCTCGTACCGCGGGGAGGACTCGTTCTTTCAGGGTTGCGCCGTCGGGATCCGGATCGACGATCCGGATCGCTCCTACCACGTTCCGCTCCTGCTCGCGCCCTTTGGCCTGACGACGTACCGGGGCAGCTGACCGAGGTCGTGACCGTCCCCGCACCCATCATCACGGTTCGGGATCTCGAGCCGGACGACCACGACTGGGCCGATGCCCTCATCGCCGCCCACCAGGGATCGCGGATGACAGCCCGTCTCGGCGAGCTGCTCGATCCGCTGCTGCTGCCCGGCCTCGTCGCCGAGGTCGACGGCGCGCGGGTGGGGCTGATGACGGTCCACGAGTCGCCGGATGCCGGGCTGGAGGTGCTGACGCTCCACGCGTCGCCGCGCGGCACCGGAGCCGGGAGCGTCCTGCTCGAGACCGCCCTCCAGGTCGCCGGCGCATCGGGGCATCCACGGCTGTGGCTGGTGACGACCAACGACAACGTGGACGCCATCGGCTTCTACCTGCGTCACGGGCTGCGCGTGGCGGCCGTGCACGCCGGCGCGGTGGACGCGGACCGCGCCCTGAAGCCGGAGATTCCGGCCGCGAACCCCGACAACGGGCTGCCGATTCGCGACCTCGTCGAGCTGGAGCGGGCCGTCACCGGTGTCGACGATGTCCTGCCACGGGTCGCATTGCCCGCGATCGAGGATCTCGACGCCCTGCCGCCGGAAGCATTCGCCCACGAGATGGCGCCCCTGTTCGAGGGCGCGCCCCGCTTCCTCGCCCACCTCGCCACCGCGCGACCCTTCGGCTCCGACGCCGATCTCCTCAGCGTGGCGGCCCGCGTCGCGCGCGAGCTGACAGACGCGGAGGCGCGCGAGCTCGTCGATGCGCACCCACGGATCGGCGCCGCGCCGGTGACCGTGTCGCCACTCAGCCATGCCGAGCAGGGCTACGACGCCGATGACCCGTACGCGGACCGCGAGGCCGCGCGGGTCACCGAGGAGCTGAGCTGGCTCAACGAGGCGTATGAGCGCGTGCATGGCTTCCGCTACGCGGTCTTCGTCGCGGGCCGTTCCCGCGCTGACATCGTGCCGCTCCTCGAAGTGGGGCTGCGCAACGAGACTGATGCCGAGCTGCGGCGCGGCGTCGACGAGTGCATCGACATCGCCGCCGACCGCCTGGCCCGGTTGCGCGGTCGTGGTGCCGCCGCCTGACACCGGACCGTGCCGTGCATCGGCCCGAGGTGTCATGGCCCGGCGACCAACCAGGCGCTCAACCCACTCGGTGCCGCCCGTGGGTCACGAGGACACCCATTTTAGCCCCATCACGCACCGTTCGGGCGCCAGGATGGGGGTTGCGCCCGCCATCGGTTGCGCAGCGCCAACGGCTGCGCGGACGTGACGTAGGATCGGTCGCATGCAGCACGAGATCGAGTACGGAAAGGCGGACGTCAGGGTCTACCGGACGCATGCCGCGCCGCTGACCGGTGTGACCCAAATCCCGGAGTCTCCCTTCGCGGGGCGCGACAACATCCTCACCGCCGCCGAGATCGAGGTTGTCGTGCACGGCGACGAGTTCTGGCCGGCCTACGAGCACGGCGACAACCGGAACGTCGTCGCCACCGACACGATGAAGAACTTCATCCACGCCGCCTCGCTGCGTGCCGAGGCGCGGACGCTGGAAGGGTGGCTGCACGAGGTCGGGAGCGCCTTTCTGGAGACCTACCCGCGAATGGCGTCGCTGACGGTCCTCGGTCGCGACCTCCCGTTCCCCGCGGCGGTGGTGCCGGCGGCCGACGGTGACGGCTTCACCGCCTCCGATCGCCTCTTCGCCCGGGATCGCGGCGAGCACGGAACGGCACGCCTCGAGCTCGAGCGCGAAGCGGCGGGCGACGCACGGATCACCGATCTCGCCTGCGGCCGCACCGGTCTCCAGCTCATCAAGGTCACCGGCTCCGCGTTCGCCGACTTCGCCCGTGACGAGCACACGACGCTGCCCGAGCGGCCGGACCGCCCCCTCTACATCTGGGCCGATATCGGCTGGCGCTACACCGATGCGTCCGACGCCCTGGGCCGAGATGCCGCCCGCTACGTGGCCGCCGAGCAAGTGTCGGACCTCGCCGCGACCGTCTTCCACGAGTTCGTGTCGCTCTCCATCCAGCACCTCGTCCACGAGATAGGCAACCGGATGCTCGAGCGCTGGCCGCAGCTGGCCGAGGTCAGCTTCGATGCCCAGAACCGGCTGTGGGACGAGGTTGCGACATCGGACGACGATCCCGCGGTGCGCACCTACGCCGATCCTCGGCCGCCATTCGGGCACATCGGCCTGGTGCTGCGGCGCGACTGACGCGTCAGCGTCCCAGGCGGAGGCGCATCCGCGGCAGGGTCCGCCCCTCCTCGGCGGCCGATGGCGTGCGGGCGATCTCGACGGCGCCCATCTGCTCGTAGAACGGCTGAGCATGGGGGTCGGCGTCCCACAGGAGGGCGCGAGCATGGTGCGAGTGGGCCACGTCCACCGCATGCTCGAACAGCACTCCCCCCCACCCTGCCCCAATGTGGTCCGGCTCGACCCACAGATCCTCCAGCTCGGCCTCGTCACCCTGCGCCGACACGCGATGCCAGCCCACGATCGAGCCACCCACCTCGAGCACGTGCACCTCGTCGCGCTCGATCTCGACCGGCGTCAGCACCAGCATCGGCGCCACGCGCTCGAGGAAGGCGGCGTCGTACGGCCAGTGCGCCTTGGACCGATGCGCCAGGGCACGGAGCTCGTCCGCCTCGACGGGACGGGCCGGACGGATTCGGTGCTCAGTCACCGTCGTCGGGGCCGAGCATGCTCGGCCCGTCGATCGCGGGGCAGCGATTCAGCCGCATCACGTTGTGCGAGGCGCGCCCGGGGTTCGACGAGGCGCCGACAACGGCCCACGTTCGGAACGACTGGAGGATGTGTCTCGCCACCGCCAGGTCGCTCCAGTCCGTCACCGGCCGCGTGCCAGCTCCTGGAGGGCGGCCTTGATACGCGTGTCGAGCTCACCATCGGTGCCGGCGACCGCGCCAGCGGCCCGGCGGGCCTCGGTGGCGGTGTAGCCCAGGGACTCGAGGGCCGCGACGATGTCCGAATCGGTCGTCCCCGGCGCCCCGCCCGCGGCGATCCCGGCCGCATGCACCTTCTCCTGCAGCTCGAGGATGATCCGCTGCGCGGTCTTGCGTCCAACGCCGCTCACCGAGGTGAAGAGGTCAACGTCGTCACCGATGATGCCCAGCTGGAGCTTCGTCACCGGGTGGGCGCTCACGATCGCCAGCGCGAGCCGCGGCCCCACCTGGCTGACGGTCATGAGCAGCTCGAAGAAGGCCAGCTCCTCGGTGGTCGCGAAGCCGAACAGCGCCTGCTGCTCCTCGCGGACGAGGTGGTGGGTGTAGACGTGCGCCTCGCGCTGGGCGTGCAGCTTTCCGAGCAGCGCGGGACCGGCCACGACGCGGTAGCCGACGCCACCCACCTCGACGAGCGCATGGTCGAGACCGATGTGCACCACCGTCCCACGCAGCGATCCGATCACCGGGCGACGGCCCGGGCGGTCGCGACGCTGCGATACGCCACCCCGATCGCCGCCGCCAGCGCATCGGTGGCGTCATCGGGCACGCCGCGAAGGTTGACGTTGAGCAGCCGCTCCACCATCTCCGCCACCTGCCGCTTGTCCGCGTTGCCGCTGCCGCAGACCGCCATCTTGATCTCGTTCGGCGTCGGCTCGTCGATGGGCAGGTGTGCCTCGGCGGCCGCGAGCAATGCCACTCCGCGTGCCTGCCCCACGGTCATGGCGGTCTGCACGTTGCGCTGGAAGAAGAGGCGCTCCACCGCGACAACGTCCGGTCGATGCTCGGCGACGAGCGCGCGCAGCGCGCGATGCAGCTCGACGAGGCGGGCAGCATCGGTCTGGTCGGACGGAGTGCGCACCACACCCGCATCGACCATGCGCAGCCGGCCGCCTTCGAGCGCCATGACCCCGTAGCCGCAGATGGCCGTACCTGGGTCGATGCCGAGCGCGATCACGCCGCCATCCTAGGCGCTGCGCGCGTCAGACGACGGAGGCTTCGAGCGCCTCCAGCAGCTCGGCGGTGATGTCGAAGTTGGCGTAGACGTGCTGGACGTCGTCGAGGTCCTCGAGGCGCTCGACGAAGTTGAGAACCGCCCGGGCGGTCTTCTCGTCGGCGAGCTCGACCTTCGTCGTCGGCTCCATGCTGAGCTCGGCCGAGTCGGCCTCGTAGCCGGCGGCGGCGAGCGTGCTGCGCACCCGCTCGAGCGCGGTCGGATCGGTGTAGACGACGACGGCGCCCGCGTCAGGCGTGTCGACGTCGGCCGCCCCGGCGTCGATGGCGGTGAGGCTCAGCTCGTCAGGATCGCGTCCGTCGAGCGGAATGCTGATCACGCCCCGGTGCTCGAACTGCCACGCCACCGGGGCCAGCGAGCCGCCGGCCTTGTTGAAGGCGCTGCGGATGTCCGACGCGGTGCGATTTCGGTTGTCGGTCATGGCCGCGACGATGATGGCGACATTGCTGGGGCCGATACCCTCGTACGTGATCTCCTCGTACTGCTCCGCGTCGGCACCGCTGCCGCCGGCACGCTCGATGGCACGCTTGATGTTGTCGGCGGGCATGGAATTGGTCTTCGCGGTGTCCACCGCCATGCGGAGCCGGTAGTTGGCGTCCACGTCGCCGCCGCCCTGGCGCGCAGCGGTGATGATCTCGCGGGTCAGCTTCGTGAACAGCGCGCCGCGCTTGGCGTCGTTCGCGCCCTTCTGTCGCTTGATCTGCGACCACTTGCTGTGGCCGGACATGAACCCTCCAGGTGCTGGTACGGAGCGGGAGCGTTCATTCTAGCAACGGTCCCCGGATGCTCCCACCCGCGGCCGGGAACGTGCACGATAATGATCGTCCATCTCCGAGGAGCATCGATGCCGCCGACCACCCCCGACAAGATCAGGAACGTCGCCCTCATCTCCCACGGTGGCGCCGGCAAGACGAGTCTCGCCGAGGCGATGCTCTTCGATGCCGGCGCGATCGGCCGCCTGGGGAGCGTGGACGCCGGCACCGCCACGCTCGACCACGACCCGGATGAGCAGAAGCGGAAGCAGAGCATCAATCTCGCGGTCGCCTCGCTCGACCACCAGGGAACGCGGATCACGATCATCGACGCGCCCGGCTACGCCGACTACGCGTCGGACGTCGTCCAGGCCTTGGCCGCCGTCGACGCGGCGATCGTGCTGGTGGACGCGAGCGCCGGCGTGGAGGTCGGCACCGAGGAGGTGTGGCGCATGGCTGACGAGCGCCACCTGCCGCGGTTCGTGTTCGTCAACAAGATGGACCGCGACAACGCCAACTACGACGGCGTGCTCGAGCAGCTGAAGGCGAAGTTCGGCCCCAAGATTGCCCCGGTCTACCTCCCGATCGGCGCCGCCGACACGTTCCGCGGCTACGTTGATGTCATCGAGGAGCATGCCTCGATCTACGAGAACGGCATACCGAAGGAGGTCCCCATCCCGCCGGAGCTCGAGGGGATCGAGCACTCCCGGCGCGACGCGCTCGTCGAGGCCGCGGCCGAGGCGTCCGACGAGCTGATGGAGAAGTACCTCGAGGGGCAGCCATTCACCGACGCCGAGATCGAGGCGGCGCTGCACAAGGGGACGCGGGAGGGCAGCGTCGTGCCGGTCTTCGTCGGCAGCGCGCTGAAGAACATCGGCGTCCGCGAGCTGCTGAGCATGATCGTCAAGCACATCCCCTCGCCCGCCGAGCTCGGCGCGCGCGAGACCGCCGACGGTGGCCGCGTCGAGCCGGACCCGTCGGCACCGTTCGTGGCCCAGGTCTTCAAGACCGCCGCAGACCCCTTCGTGGGACGGCTCACCTATCTCCGTGTCTATGCCGGAACGCTCTCCGGCCAGGGCCACCTGTGGAACGTGAACCGCAAGACGGACGAGCGCTTCGGCAACCTGCTCGGCCTGCTCGGCAAGGACCAGGAGACGCTCCCCGCCATCGGTCCGGGCGCCATCGCCGCCCTCGCCAAGCTGACGAGCACGCACACCGGCGACACGCTCGTCGGGGACAAGGCGCAGACGACGCAGATGCCGCCACTCGTCTTTCCCAACCCCACGCTCCAGGTCGCCGTCGAACCGGAGTCGAAGGCGGACCTGGACAAGCTCGGCCAGGCCCTGCACCGCCTCGAGGAGGAGGAGCCGGCGATCAGGATTCACCGTGAGGAGGGCACCGGCGAGACGATCCTGACCGCCATGGGCGACTCCCAGGTGGACGTCATCGTCGACCGTCTCAAGCGCAAGTTCGGCGCATCGGTCCGTACCGCAACCCCGCGGGTCCCCTATCGCGAGACGATCCGCAGCTCCGCGCGGATCGACAACAAGTTCAAGCGCCAGACCGGTGGCCACGGCCAGTATGGCCACGTGGTGGTCGAGTTCGAGTCGGCCGAGATGGGGACCGGCTTCGACTTCGGAAACCGCATCGTCGGTGGTGTCGTCCCGCGCCAGTACATCCCCGCGGTCGAGAAGGGCCTCGCCGAGGCGATGGCCGAGGGCGTGCTCGCGGGCTATCCGGTCGTGGACCTCAAGGCGACCCTCGTCGACGGCTCGTACCATCCCGTCGACAGCTCCGAGATGGCCTTCAAGATCGCCGCCTCACAGGCGCTCAAGCGCGCCTTCGAGCAGGCGGACCCGGTGCTCCTCGAGCCGGTCCTCGAGGTCGAGGTCATCGTCCCCGACGAGTACATGGGGGACGTCATGGGGCAGCTCACCGCAAAGCGTGGTCACGTGCTGGGGATGGACTCGGATGGCGGTCTGCAGCATCTCCGCGCCCACGTGCCGCAGGCCGAGATGTTCCATTACGCCACCGAGCTGCGCAGCATCACCCAGGGACGCGGCCGCTTCACGTGGCGCGTCGACCACTATGCCGAGGTGCCGCACCAGATCGCGGAGAAGGTCATCGCCGAGCACGCGGGATCCGACGGGACGAGCGACCGGCACTGACCCGGCGACCCATCACCGGTTCGGCGCCCGACGACGTGGTGTAGCGGCCTTCCGCTGATGGACCAGCGCCGGCGGAGCGTGGCGCACGCCGCTGCGGTCACGTCACGCAACCCCATCGCCGACGCATCGGCGATACGGCGCGCGGCAACCGGCCCATGCGCATTTCCGACCGTCCGTCAGCGGCACCGACCTCAGCCGGCGTCGACCGCGGCGAGAGCGCGCTTCCCGCGACGCAGGATGAGCCAGCGGCCGTGGAGCAGCCGCGCGGCGTCGGGCGCTGCCTCTCCGTCCGTCACGCGCTCGTTGTTGACGTACGCGCCGCCATCCGCCACGGTCCGGCGCGCCTGCCCGCGGCTCGGCGCCAGCGCAGTCGCCACGAGGAGATCGATCACCGACGGCAGCGGGGCCGATACCGAAGTGCGCGGCAGGTCGGCCACCGCCGCCTCGAGCGTCCCCGCGTCGATGCTCGTGAGGTCGCCGCTGCCGAACAGCGCCTCGCTGGCCGCGATGGCCGCCTCCGCAGCCGCGTCACCGTGGACGAGCGCCGTCAGCTCGGTGGCGAGCACGCGCTGCGCCACGCGTCGCTCCGGCGCCGCGGCGATGCCACGTTCGAGATCCTCGATCTCGGCGCGCGGTCGAAAGCTGAAGGCCCGCAGCAGCGGGCCGACGTCGGCATCGGCCTGGTTGAGGAAGTACTGGTAGAACGCGTACGGCGACGTCATCTCGGGGTCGAGCCAGAGCGTCGACCCGGCGGTCTTGCCGTACTTCGTCCCGTCGGCCTTGGTGATGAGCGGCGTGGCGAGCGCATGCGCCTCGGCACCCTCCACGCGCCGAATGAGGTCGACGCCGGCGGTGAGGTTGCCCCACTGGTCTGAGCCGCCGGTCTGGAGGACGCAGCCGTGGCGCCGGTAGAGCTCGAGGAAGTCGTTGGCCTGCAGGATCTGGTACGTGAACTCGGTGAAGCTGATCCCCGCCTCCAGCCGCGTCGCGACCACCTCCTTGGCGATCATGCGGCTCACGGTGAAGTGCTTGCCGATGTCGCGCAGGAAGACGAGCACCGGCATCGGTCCGGTCCAGTCGAGGTTGTTGGCCAGCACGGCGGAGTTGTCCCCGTCGAAGCGCAGCACGCCCGCCACCTGGGCGCGAATCCGATCCACCCAGCCGTGCACGACGGCCTCGTCGTTGAGCGCCCGCTCCTCGGACTTGCCGGACGGATCGCCGACGAGCCCCGTCGCGCCGCCCACCAGGCCGATCACACGGTGGCCGGCATCCTGGAAGCGCCGCAGCAGAACCAGCTGGACGAGGTTGCCGAACTGCAGCGAGGGAGCCGTCGGATCGAAGCCGCAGTAGAGGGTGACCGGCCCGGCATCGATCCGCGCGCGGAGCGCATCGAGATCGGTGGCATCGGCCACCATCCCGCGCCATGCGAGATCGTCAAGAAGATGCGAGCGCGGTGCGGGGTCCATGGGCGCAGCGAGTATACGGCGACGACCGTGCTACCCTTCCGCCCGCATGTCCCGTCGCCCGCCTCCCGGCACCCGATCCGCGCGCGGCCCGGCGCCGCGCGGCCCCCGTCCGGCGGTGCGACGCCCGGTGCGGCATGGCATCGCTCTCCTTCCGGCCATCGTCATGTCTGTCTTCGGGATCCTCGCGGTGGCGCTCTTCGCCGGCGGGATGATGGTCTACGCGCGCTACACCGCCGACCTGCCGAACGTGGCCGAGCTCGAGAACTTCGATCTGGCGCAGGGATCCACGGTCGTCTCCGCCGACGGCGTGGAGCTGGCGACGTTCGCCATCGAGGACCGTCGCAACCTGGCCTTCGACGAGATCCCCGAGATCCTGCGCGACGCGCAGGTGGCTGCCGAGGATCGAACGTTCTGGACCAACCCGTGCGTCGACTTCCGCGGCATCGTCCGCGCCTTCGTGCAGAACGTCACCAGCGGCAGCACGGTGTCGGGCGCGTCGACGATCTGCCAGCAGCTGGTCCGTGCCCGCCTCTTCGACGCCGAGCTCATGGCGGACCCGAGTCGCGAGGTGGAGCGCAAGGTCAAGGAGGCGGTGCTCGCGCTCCGCGTCGCCGACGCCTACCCGGGCCAGGCGGGCAAGGAGCAGATCCTCACCATGTACCTCAACCAGTTCTACTACGGCAACAATGCCTACGGCGTCTGGGCGGCGGCCCACGCCTACTTCGCCAAGGACATCACGATCGACGACGAGGCGAATCGCCTCTCCGTGAGCGAGGCGGCGCTGCTGGCCGGCCTGGTGCGCTCGCCATCGCGGCTCGACCCGACGAAGGAGGCGGTGGAGCAGCCCGGCCCGAATGGCAGCAGCATCCTGGTCGTCCCAGATGACGCGCAGGCGATCAAGGTGCGCGGCTTCGTGCTCGACAACATGCTCGCCTCCGGCTACATCACGCAGGCGGAGCACGATGCGGCACAGGCGGAGCAGGTCGTGCTGGCTCCGCCCGCGGACGATCGGTTCAAGGCACCCCACTTCGTCTACGCCGTTCGCCGCGCCGCCGCCGACCTGCTCGGCGGCGAGCAGCCGCTCGACTCGGAGGGGCTGAAGATCGTCACCACGCTCGACTATGACGGGTACCAGGTGCCGGCCCAGAAATGGGCCATGGTGGCGTACGACATGGACCGGCTCAGCAACGAGGAGCTGGCCGCGAAGTACGGCGAGGCCGCCCTGAGCTGGATCGGCCAGCTCCAGGGCCGCAACATCAACAACGCCGCCCTGGTGAGCCTCAACTACCGCACCGGGGCGGTGATCGCCTACGTCGGCAGCGCGAACTACTACGGCGAGGCGACGCCTGAGCACCAGCCGAATTTCGACGTCGTGGGGCAGGCGTATCGCCAGTCCGGCTCCGCCTTCAAGCCGATCACCTACGCCACCGGCTTCGAGCGCGGCGTCCTGACGCCGTCGACGATGCTCATGGACGTGCAGACCGAGATCGTCCCGGGCACCGGCTTCGCGCCGCCCAATGCCGATGAGCGTCAGCGTGGCCCGGTGCGTGTGCGGGACGCCCTCAAATACTCGATGAACATCCCCATCGCCAAGGCGCAGCAGCTGATCGGTACCGAGAACGTGGTGGCACAGGCTGAACGCCTGGGGCTCAACTGGGACCCGCAGCAGGATCCGAACGTCCCGTCGCTGACGCTCGGCACGATCGGCGTCCATCAGCTCGACCTCGCCGGCGCGTACGGCGCCATTGCCAACGGCGGCATCTACCGTGCGCCCTACCTCATCGAGCGGATCGAGGACAGCAGCGGCAACGTCATCTACGACCATGCCACCGATGCGCCGGACCCGCAGCAGGTCCTCTCGCCGCAGTCCGCCTACCTCGTCACCGACATCCTGGCCGACAACACCGATCCGGCGAACAACGCGATCTGGGGCGAGCGGTTCCAGCTTCCCGGCCCGGACGGGACGCGGCGGCCGGCAACGCTGAAGACGGGCACCACCAACGACTTCAAGGACCTCCAGGCCTTTGGCTACCTTGCCGCCGACGCGGATCAGTCGCTACCCGACGGGGCCGTTGTCACCGGTATGTGGGTCGGCAACAGTGACTTCTCCGCCATCAAGGATGTCTTCGCCGCCGATGGGCCGACCTACATCTGGCACGACTACATGGCCGAGGTGGCGGAGCTGAACCAGCTGCCGGTGCGGGACTTCCCTCGTCCGGACGGCATCGTCGAGGCCGATGTCGACGCGATCAGCGGCCAGCTTCCCGGCGACCACACCGTGAGCACGGTGCACGAGGTCTACGCCAGCGGCAACGTGCCGACGCAGCAGGACCCGCTGCATCGCGAGCTGCGAACCGAGGCGGAGACGGGCAAGATCTGGCAGGACGGCTGCGGCGACTTCGCGACGCTTCCGCCGTCCGGCTCGCCCGATCCGAGCGCCTCGCCGCCGCCGCCGCAGGCGGAGGAGAAGGTCTACCTCGACCTCTCCAACGTCGAGGACGCGCAGGAGACGTGGGCCGCGTCCAACGACGCGTGGATCGAGCGCTACCGCGGCAACGAGAGCTCGATCGATCGCAGCCCGCTCGGCCGCCTCGATGCGCCGCTCGCGCCGTCCGAGACCTGCACGCCGGGCGAGGTGCCGACCTCGACCCCGTCGCCCACGCCGAGCCCCACGCCGAGCCCGACACCGACCGCATCGCCCACACCGACGCCGGCGCCCGTCACACCGCCCCCCGCCACGCCGCTCCCAACGCCCGCCACCCCGACGCCGCTGCCTCCGCCGCCGACCCCGACACCGAGCCCCACGCCGAGCCCCACGCCGAGCCCCACGCCGGCGCCGCTCACCTGATCGCTCAGAGCTCGGCGACGGTGGTCCCGTCGCCGCCCTCCTCGCGGCGCCCGGTCCGGCTGCCACGAACGCGGGGATGCTCCGCCAACCGGTCGCGGATGGCTCGCCGCAGCGCGCCGGTTCCGGCGCCATGGATGATGCGAACCTCGTCGAGACCGGCCAGCAGCACCTCGTCGAGATAGCTGTCCAGCTGCTCGAGGGCAGCCTCGACGCGCTCACCGCGCAGATCGAGCTGCGGCGAAATCCGTTCCGCCGCGCGTCGGCGCAGCTCGTCGGCCGCGAGATCGCGGGGCGCGGGTCCGCCCACCGGCTCGTCGACGACCTCGACGTCGTCGGACGGCACGACGATGCGCATCCCCTCCGTCTCGAGGGTGACGCGCCCGGTCCGCCCGCTGATCTCGGCAACGCGGCCGACGCTACCGAGCGTCCGGCTGCGACCCCAGAGGCCGACCCGCGGCTGCGTGGCTCCGCCGGGCTCCGCGGTGGGTTCCACGGCCATTCCGCTGTCCGCAGCCGCGGCGGCGGTCGCGCTCCTGGCTCGCTCGGTGCGGCGGGCCAGGTCGTCGAGCGCCGTTCCCGCGCCGCCGCGCGGTCGACCGCGGCCGAGGTTGCGCTGGCGCGTCACTTCGCGTCGGATGTCGGCAACCTCGCGCTCGGCGTGGGCGAGCATCTCATCGGCACTGCGCCGAGCTTCGGCGAGCATCGCCGTTGCTTCGGCGCGAGCACGGGTGACGCCGGTCCGGGCGCGGTCGCGCTCCGTTTGCGCCGCCGCCTCGGCGCCACGCGCGCGTTCCAGCGCCTCGGTGCGTGCCGCCTCGGCCTCCTCGATGCGCGCCAGCGTCGCCTCCATGCTCGCCGCCTCGGCCGAGATCCTTGACCGGGCGTCGTCAAGAATCGCGGACGGCAGGCCCAGCCGCTCAGCGATCGCGAACGCCTGGCTCTTCCCGGGCAGCCCGATCGTCAGTCGGTACGTGGGGCGCAGCGTGCGGACGTCGAACTCGACGGCGGCATTCGTGACGCCCGGATGTGTTTCGGCGAACGACTTGAGCTCGGCGTAGTGGGTCGTGGCGACCACCCAGGCGCCACGGTCGAGCAGGTGGGCGACCACCGCCATCGCCAACCCCGATCCCTCGGCCGGGTCTGTGCCGGCACCCACCTCATCGAGGAGGACCAGCGAGCCGGCGTCGGCGGCATCGACGAAGCGGACGACGTTGCGGAGGTGGCTGGAGAAGGTGGAGAGTGACTGGGCGATGCTCTGCTCGTCGCCGATGTCGGCCATCACCCGGCCGAAGACCGGCAGCCGCGCACCGGCCGCCGCGGGTACGCGCAGGCCCGCCTGGTGCATGAGCGACAGCAGGCCCAGCGTCTTCAGGCTCACGGTCTTGCCGCCGGTGTTCGGACCGGTCACGACGATCGCCCGGTAGCCGAAACGGTCGCCGAGGCGGACGTCGATCGGCACCGCCGCGTCGCCGAGGAGTGGGTGTCGCGCCGACAGCAGCTCCGCCGCGTCGGTGGCCGGATCAGGTCGGACGGCATCCTGCTGGCGCGCCAACCGCGCGCGGGCCATCCACAGGTCGGCGCGGGCCAATGCGTCCAGCGCATCGCCGATCGCCGCCGCTTGCCCCTCCACCGCACGCGACAATTCGTCAAGGACGCGCTCCACCTCACGCTCCTCGTCGAGCAGAGCCTGGGTCCACGTGTTGTTGAGCTCGACCACGCCGATCGGCTCGATGAACAGCGTCGCGCCGGAGGCGCTCTGGTCATGGACGATCCCCTTTACGCGGCCCTTCGCCTCGGCGCGGATGGGGATGACATACCGATTGGCGCGCACCGTGACGATCGGCTCGCCCACGAGACCCTGCAGCTCGGTCGAGCGCAGCATCGCGTTCAGCCGCTCGCGGACCCGGCCCTGCGCGGTCCGCAGCCGGCGGCGGATGGCTCCCAGCTCGGCCGAGGCCCCGTCGAGCACGGCACCGCCGTCGTCAACGCTGCGTTCGATTCGCTCGCGGAGCACGGGGATGTCGCGCAGCGCGGCGGCCAGCTCGACGAGGTGCCGTCCACGCCAGCCGGCGAGGCGACCCCCCAGCGCCCCCGCCGCCCGCAGCGTCTCGGCGACGTCGAGCAGCTCACCGGTCGTGAGACGACCCCCGCGCCGGGCACGCCCGAGCGGCCCGCGGACGTCGCGGGCGCCGCCGATGCTCGCCTGCGCCTGCTCTTCGATGAGGCGCACCGCCTCATCCGTCTGCTCCTGCAGCAGCGCGACATGGGCAGCGTCCGCCAGCGGCAGCGTCTCGGCGGCCAGCTCCTGCGATGGCGCGAACGAGGTCAGGGCAGCCAACTGCTCGACGATGGCATCGAACTCGAGCGCGCGCCGGGTCGCCGCGGCAGCGGCCGCGCCCGGCTCGATCTCAGCGGGAGACGTGGGGGTCGCCATCGATCCACATCCGATACGGGCGAGCAGCCCAATCCCCGGCGTAGGCGACACCGATGCGCGGGCCGGTCCGGATCGGTCCGGTCGGCTCCGCGGCCGGCTCGATCCCGACCGGGGATGCGAGGAGATCGAGACCGTCGTGCTGCTGATCGAGACCGAACGCGCGGCCGAGGTTGCCCGGACCGGCCGCGAGCCGGACATCTGCGACCGCGTCGCCGCGCCGGCGCCGTGCCAGCTCGACGCCGTCGTCGACGCTGGCCGCGCGCAACAGGACTGCCTCCGGCTTCGTGCCGGGTCCGGTGACGACGTTCGCGCACCAGTGGATCCCGTACACCAGGTAGACGTAGAGGTGGCCGGGCGGGCCGAACATCACCCCGTTCCTCGTCGTGCGGCCGCGGGAGGAGTGTGCGGCTGCGTCCTCCGGACCCTCGTACGCCTCCACTTCCACGATCGTCCCCGCCACGCGCCCCTCGGGCGTCTCGTGGACGAGGCGAGCGCCGAGGAGGGCATGCGCCACATGGAGCGCCGGCCGGTCGAACCAGGCACGATCGTCGACGTGCGCGCTCCGCAGCGGAGGCGCACTGCCGCCGGCGATCACGGCCAGTGGAGGAAGCGCGCGATCTCTTCGGGAACGAACGGCCGGACGACGAAGCCCACCGTCGGGATGATGGTCGAGCGGAAGAAGTCGACAAGGACCGAGCCGTTGAGAGCGTCGTAGTAGCCGCGCAGCCATCCGACCTGGCTCGAGATCAGGCCCTCGCCCTCGACGTTGCCACGGAAGAGCGAGTCGAAGACGATGAGCTGCAGGAGGATGAACGTCGCTGCGAAGAGCACGCCCAGGATGGCGCCGGCGATCTCGTCCAGCTGCTTCACGATCGGCAGGCGCGTCGTTCGGTAGAAGGCACGGACGATGAACCAGCCGGCGATGGTGAGGCCGATGAAGAGGACGATGAAGATGTAGAACTCGCGCAGCTCGGGCGTGAACGCCTTCCAGAAACCGAGCAGATCGGTCATCGGTCCCTTCAGCTGGGACGCCACGATGAATGCCACCACGACCGCCAGCCAGCTGAAGAGGTAGCGGATCGCGCCCTGGGTGAAGCCGGCGAACGCGCCGCCGGCCAGGGCCACGATGATCAGCAGGTCGATGAAGTTCAGCTCGCCGAGGATCTCCACGTGGTGCTCTCCGGGTGCGGGTGGCGCCGATCCTCAGCGGATGGGCGCGCGACAGCGTAACAGGCGTCTCGATCGCCGGACAAGGTAGCCGTACGTCCTACCGGATCTCCGCCCCGAGATGGTGCCGCAGCGAGCCGCGCACCTTGTTCAGCGCCTTCTCGATGGCCTTCTCGTCGCCGCTCGTCGCTGGCTGAAAGCGCAGCGCCACCGCGTACGAGACGCGCCCGTCCCCCACCTGCGGGCCGCGGTACGCGTCGAAGAGGCGCGCCTCCACGAGCGTCGGACCGGCCGCGCTGCGCACGATGCGCAGCAGGTCGCCAACCGGCGTATCGTCGGTCACCACCACGGCCACGTCACGGTCGACCGGCTGGGCGGCGGGCACCGGCCGGGGTGTGCGTTCCACCGCGAGCGCCAGGAGGTGCGGCAGGTCGATGGCGGCGAGGACGGGACGGCCGGCCAGCCCCCACGCCGCGGCGATGGTGGGATGCACCTCGCCGACGCTGCCGTAATCGGTGCCGGCAGCGTCCACCAGGCGGCCGGCACGGCCGGGATGCAGGTGGGCGTGGCGCTCCGACGCCGCCTCGGCACGGTACCAGGGGGGTGGCGCGCCCAGCGACGCGTGGAGCGCATCGATGACGCCCTTCACGTCGGCCACGTCAGCCTCCCGATCCGCGACGTCCAGCGCGCGCGGCATGCCGGCGCCATGCAGGCCGATCACGACGTGCCACAGCTCCCCACGCCCGGTCCCGGCGGACTCGACGCCGGGGCGCGTCCAGCCGGGCCGGTAGGCGTACGTCTTCCCGATCTCGAAGAGCCGTGCGCCGGCTCGGCGCTGGCGTGCGTTCTCGGCCAGCGCGCCGAGCATCGACGGGTAGAGCGCCGGTCGCAGCAACGTGTGCGACTCGCTGACCGGGTTGGCGACGTGCACCACCTCGGGGTCGTCGGGCTCGTACCCGCTCCGTCGCAGCTCCTCGCGTCCGATCAGGGCGTGCGTGACGACCTCGTCGAGCCCGAGCCCGGTCAGCGTGCGGCGCACCTGCTGGCGACCCGCCGTGGGATCACGGCGAAATGGCGGCAGGGCGGGACTCGGCAGCCGCCCGGGGATGCGGTCGTAGCCGTGGGCTCGCGCGACCTCCTCGGCGACGTCCTCCGGTCCGGTGGCGTCGAGACGCCAGGGCGGAACCGTCACGTCCACGAGGCCGTCCACCACCGACGCCACGTCGAAGCCGAGCGGCCGCAGCAGGGCGGTCACCGCGGCGGCGTCGAAGTTGATGCCGATGAGCCGCCCAAGGCGCGCCAGGTCGACCCGCACGACGCGGGGCACCGGCGGCGTCGGGTCGGAGTCGACGATCCCGGCCGCGACGCGTGCGCCGCTCAGCTGCTGCAGCAGGTGCGCCGCGCGGTCAGCCGCCAGCCGTGGCAGCTCACCGCCGATGCCCTTCTCGTGCCGCATGCTCGCCTCGGAGCGGAGTCCCAGGCGCCGGGCGGTGTTGCGCACCGTCGGACCGTGGAAGACGGCCGACTCGAGGATGACCGTGGTGGTCGCGTCGCCGACCTCGGTCGCGGCACCGCCCATGATGCCGGCGATGCCGATCGCGTGATCGCGGTCGGCGATGACGAGCATCCGCTCGTCGAGGATGCGGTCCGCATGGTCGATGGTCTCCAGCCGCTCACCGGGGAAGGCGCGGCGGACGACGATCTCGCCACCCGGCACGGCGCTCGCGTCATACGCGTGCTGCGGCTGCCCGAGCTCGTGCATCACGTAGTTCGTGACGTCGACCACGACGCTGATCGGCCGCATCCCCGCCGCGACCAGACGGCGCTGCATCCAATCCGGCGACGGTCCGTTCGATACCCCCGCGAGCCAGCGCGCGGTGAATCGCGGGCACAGCAACGGCTCGTCGATACGCAGTGACACGTACGACGCGGCGGGCTCGTCAGACTCCACGACCTCGACGGCCGGCCAGCGCACCGTGCCGCGGGTCAGCGCCGCGACCTCACGTGCGAGCCCGACCATCGACAGGGCATCGCCGCGGTTCGGCTTGACGTCCACGTCGAGCACCGCCTCCCCGAACAGCCGCCGCAGGTCGGCGCCGAGCTCGTGCTCCGCGCCGGTGCCGAGGATGTGGATGCCATCGGCGTCGCTGCCGAGACCGAGCTCCACCGCGCTGCACAGCATCCCGTCGCTGACGACGCCGCGGATCTTGCTGCGGTCGATGCGGCGATCGCCGGGCAGAACCGCGCCGACGCGCGCCACCGGGACCAGCTGCCCCACGGCAAGGTTCTGCGCCCCGCAGACGATCGCGACCGGCTCGCCGGCGCCGATGTCGACGCTCGTCAGCCACAGGCTGTCCGCATTCGGATGGCGATCGACCGTGAGCATTCGCCCGACGACGACATCGGTCCAGTCGGCTCCGGTGATCTCGATGCCGGACACCTCCATCCCACGCAGCGTCAGCTGCTCGGCGAGGTCCTCGAGGGACATCGGGATGTCGACGTACTCACGCAGCCAGGAGATCGGCACCCGCATCGTCAGCGCCCGCCTGCGAACTGCTCGAGGAACCGCAGGTCGGCCGCCATGAGGAGCCGCAGGTCGGGAAGCTCGTGCCGCAGCATCGTGAGCCGATCGAGGCCCATCCCGAACGCGTAGCCCTGGTACCGATCCGGATCGAGACCACCGGCGCGCAGCACGTGCGGATGCACCATGCCGGCGCCCAGGATCGTCATCCAGCCGCTCTGCCGACAGGCCGGGCAGCCCGCGCCGCCGCAGACGAGACAGCCGATGTCAAAGGCGACCGATGGCTCGGTGAACGGGTAGTAGCCGGGCCGGAACCGGGTCCGCGTGTCGCGGCCGTAGAGGGCACGCGCGAACTCCTCGAGCATCCCCTTGAGGTCGGCGAGCGAGGTCGCCTCATCGACGACGAGCCCCTCGATCTGCCAGAACTCGAAGCTGTGGCTGGCGTCGACCGCCTCGTGGCGAAAGCAGCGTCCGGGCATGATCACCCGGATCGGCGGCTCGAGCGCACGCATGGCGCGCACCTGCACCGGGCTGGTGTGCGTCCGCAGGACCGTCCCATCCAGCGCGGGGACCGGCGGGTCGCTGCCCGGCTCCGCGACGTACAGGGTGTCCCACAGGTCACGCGACGGATGGTCCGGCGGGATGTTCAGGGCTTCGAAGTTCATGGCATCGGTCTCGATCTCCGGTCCCTCGAACACCTCGAAGCCGAAGGCGTGGAAGATCTCGCGGAAATCACGCTCGACCGCCATCAGCGGGTGGAGGTGGCCGACGTTCATCGGCCGCCCGGGCGCCGTCATGTCGATGCGCTCCGCCGCGAGCCGCCGCTCGAGCGCGTAGCCGGCCACCGCCTCCAGCCTGGCGGCGATCCCCGCCTCGATCTCGGCGCGCACCGCGTTCGCCTGCTGCCCCAGCGCGGGACGCTCCTCCGGCGGCACCGAGCTGAGCCGCCGCAGCAGCGCCGTGAGCAGTCCTGAGCGGCCGAGCAGATCGGCGCGGACCTCGTCGATCGCCGCGGCGTCGGCCGCGCCGTCGATGGCGGTGCGGGCCTCGTCACGGAGGCTGGTCAGCTGGCTGCCAAGGTCATCGGTCGTCATCGGTCAATCCGCATCATCGGTCCAAAGCGAACGGCCCCGCTCCGAAAACCGGAGCAGGGCCGTGGGTGCCGGCGCGACGCAGGCGCCGGCTAGCCGGTAAAGGAGGCCTTTGACTGGGCGACGAGCGCCTCGAAGGCGGCGGGCTCGCGAATCGCGAGGTCGGAGAGGATCTTCCGGTCGACCTCGACGCCCGCGGCCTTCAGCCCGGCGATGAAGCGCCCGTAGGGCAGCCCGTGCTGCCGCGTCGCGGCGTTGATGCGCTGGATCCAGAGCCGGCGCATGTCACGCTTCCGGTCGCGACGGTCGCGGTACGCATAGACGAGCGCGTGGAACAGTGCCTCGCGCGCCGGGCGGACCAGCTTGGAGCGGGTGCCACGACGACCCTCCGCCTGCTTCAGGAGGCGCTTGTGGCGCTTGTGGGCGGCGACGCCGCGCTTGACTCGTGCCATGGGTGCTCGTGCCTACTCGTACGGCATGAGGCGCTTCAGCTGCGCCTCGTGCGTCTTGCTGACGATCGCCTTGCCCGCGTAGCGACGCGTGCGGCGGCTCGACTTGATCTCCAGGTGATGGCCGCGCCACGCCTTGGGACGGACCCACTTGCCGGAGCCGGTCTTCTTGAAGCGCTTGGCCGTTCCCTTGTGGGTCTTGATCTTCGGCACGTTACCTATCCCTGCTCTGCCGGTGCCTGGCTCGCCTCGGGCACCGGCTGCTCCGCTGCCGCTGCCGGCTCCGGTGCCTGTCCCTTGGCCGCGACCGCGGCGCCGATGGTGTTGTCATCCGATGCGGACGGGGCGCTGTCCGCGTCCTCGCCGCTCTCGCTCTTCTTCTCGGCCCGCTTGTCGAGCGGCGCCATGACGATGTACATGTTCCGACCCTCCATCAGCGGCTGGCGCTCGACGGTGCCGTGCTCGGCGAGGATCTCCCCCGCCTTGAGGAGCAGGTCGCGCCCCAGCTGTGGATGGGTCATCTCCCGGCCGCGGAACTGGACGTTGACCTTGACCCGGTCGCCCTCGTCGAGGAACTCACCGGCGCGGCGCGTCTTGGTCCTGAGGTCGTTGACGTCGATCTTGACCCGGAGCCGGATCTCCTTGAACGTCTGTGACTTCTGCTTCTTCTTCTGCTCGCGCTCGCGCTTCTGCAGCTCGTACTTGTACTGGCCGTAGTCGAGGATGCGGCAGACGGGTGGGACCGCGGTGGGCGCCACCTCGACGAGGTCGAGCCCCTTCTCCTGGGCCAGGGCATACGCCTCGGGGGTCGGCATCACGCCGAGCTGCTGGCCTTGATCATCGATCACCCGCACCTCTCGGATACGGATCATCTCGTTGAGCCGGAGATCCCGTGCTATTGCTCTACCACTCCTTCAACAAACGAGCCACCAGCCCTCAGGGACGGGTGGCCCACAGATAGCGCGAAACGCCGGAGGATGGTACCCGATGCGCCTCGCGCGGTCAACGCAACGACACTCACCGCGGCCAGTCGTAGAAGATCGCGACCTGGCGTCCGTCGGGGTCCGCGACGCGGAAGGACCGACTCCCCTCCCAGCGGTCGCCGGATGGCGCTGCCACGAGCGCGAACCCGCGCCGCGCCAGCTCCTGGGCCCACGCGTCGACCTCGCCGGCGGTATCGACCTTGAAACCGATCTGGATGCCGTCCCTCGTCGCCTGCGCGGCACGGCGCAGCGAAAGCTCGAAGCCGTTCAGCTCGAGGTCGGCACCGCCGTCGTCGGCGGCGAGGGTGCGGAACCCGAAGGCGGAGGCGTAAAACTCGGCGCACGCCGCGGGGTTCGTCGATCGTAGCGCCAGCTGGCCGATGGCGCGCATCTTCCTCATGGCCCGTCGACCGCGCTCGCCAGCCTGCAGCTCTCCGCTCGCAGCGACGGCCGCGAGTCCATCCACGCGTGCGACCTCACTGGTCGGTATTGGGTACGCAATGGCCTGAACCGACCTTCGGGGTCGACATCAGCACCCAAAGCGGACCCATCCTCGCCGATACCGACCGGCCAGGCCGATCCAGGACCCTGAGGCACCGATACCGACCTGCCAGGTTGCCTGAGCCGCGGGAGGCGCAACCTCGCGCCCAATTCCTCACGCCGCAGCGCAGGGCCACCGCTCACGCGCCCGAGCCGCTCCCGTCGTCGAATGGCCACAGCTCGCGCGCGGCATTGCGCGCAACGAGGCCGGCCACGAACGCGTCGAGCGGCACGCCCTGCTCCTGCTCCCCGGTACGCAGGCGCGGCGAGACGGCACGCGCGTCGCGATCGCGGTCGCCGACGACGACCATCACCGGGACGCGCTGCTCCTGGGCGTCGCGGAGCTTCGCCTGCATCCGTTCGGACCGATCATCGACCTCGGCGCGCAGGCCCGCCGCGGCAAGCGCGTCGCGCACCTCGCCGGCATAGTCGAGGTGGCGGTCCGCGATCGGCACCACCGTGACCTGGGTCGGCGCCAGCCAGAACGGAAATGCGCCGGCGAAGTGCTCGACGAGGATGCCGGTGAAGCGCTCGAACGAGCCGTAGATCGCGTAGTGCACGACGGCGGGCCGCTCGAACCCACCGTCCGCGGTCCGATACTCGAGGTCGAAGCGCTGCGGCAGCTGGTAGTCGAGCTGCACCGTGGCCATCTGCCACTCGCGGCCGAGGGCGTCCTCGATGAAGATGTCGATCTTGGGTGCGTAGAAGGCCCCGCCGCCGGGATCGACGGTGAACTCGATGCCGGAGGAGCGCAGTGCCTCGCCGAGCTTGCCTTCGGCAGCGTCCCAGAACTCATCGGTGCCGAGGCGCTTCTCTGGGCGCGTGGCAAGCTTGAACGAGGGCTCGAAGCCGAATGGCGCGTACTGGCGACGGACGAGCGTCAGCGCCAGGTTGATCTCGTCGATCACCTGGTCGTCGCGACAGAGGACGTGGGAGTCGTCCTGGACGAGCTGCCTGACCCGGAAGAGGCCGGCCAGGGCGCCGGTTCGCTCCTTGCGATACAGCTGCGAATAGTCGGCGAGCCGCATCGGCAGATCGCGGTACGAGCGTGCCCGCGTGCGGTAGATGAGCATCGTCTCGGGACAGTTCATCGGCTTGAGTCCGGAGACGTGGTCCGAGTCGTCGAGGACGAACATGTTGTCCTGGTAGTTGCCCCAATGGCCGGACGTCTCCCAGAGCTCCCTGCGGACGACCGCGGGCGTCCGCACCTCGTCGAAACCGCCGCTGGCACGCACGTCGCGCGACCACGCCTCGAGGACGCGCCAGAGCCGCATTCCCTTCGGATGCCAGAACGGCGCCGCCGGCGACTCGGGATGGAAGCTGAAGAGGTCCAGGTCGCGACCGAGCTTGCGATGGTCGCGCTTCTTCGCCTCCTCGACCCGCCACAGGTACTGGTCCAGCTCCTCCTGCGTGTTCCACGCCGTCCCGTAGATGCGCTGCAGCATCGGTCGGTGCTCGTCGCCCCGCCAGTAGGCGCCCGCGACGTTGAGCAGCTTGAACGCGCCGAGCTCGCCGGTCGACGCGAGATGCCCGCCGCGGCACAGATCCTCGAATGTGCCGTGGCGGTAGAAGCTGACCGTCGGCCCAGCGCCCTCAGGCAGCTCGTTGACGATCTCGACCTTGTACGGCTGGCCCCGCTCGGTGAGCAGCGCCACCGCCTCGGCCCGCGGCAGATCCTGCGAGTGCTCGAATTCGAGGCCGGCCGCCTGCTGCTCGCGCATCTTGGCCTCGATCGTCTCGAGGTCGGCGGGCGCGAGCGGCCGCGGCAGGTCGAGGTCGTAGTAGAAGCCGTCCCGAATGGCGGGGCCGATGCCCAGCTTGGCGGCCGGGAAGAGCTCCACAACGGCGGCGGCCATCATGTGCGCCGCGCTGTGCCGCATCGCGCTCAGCGGGTCCGCCGCCGGACCCGCGTCCAGCAGCTCGCTCGCCTCGGATCTGGTCTCGTCGCTGTCGATCACCATGGGTCCGCAAGCGTACCGCGTCGGCGCCGCGCGCGGGGGCTTGACTCTCCGGCCGCCCGAGCGTTCAGACTCGCCGGCGATGGACGAGCTGCCGCGGATCGGTCGCATCGCCAAGCTGTGCACGCCTGGGCGGAGACGGCGCCGTTGACGCCGGCCTCAGAGCGTCTTGAACTGCTCGAACGGCTGCCGGCAATCGGCGCAGTGGTGGATGCTGCGGCACAGCGTCGGGCCGAAGGCATTTTCCATGGTGGTGTTGCGTGACCCGCAGTACGGACATGGCGCGGCGGCAAGGACGAGGAGCTCGTCAAGCCCGGAGACCGATGGCGCCGCCACCGGCGGCGCGAAGCCGCTCGCGCGCAGCCGGTCGCGACCGGCGGCGCTGATCCGGTCGCTCGTCCATGGCGGATCGAACGTCACCACCACCTCGACCCGCGGCGCCAGTGCCAGCGCGCCGACCCGCTCCCCGATCTGCTGCCGCATCACCTCGATGGCGGGGCAGCCCACGAAGGTTGGAAGCAAATCGACGTGGACGCGCTCCGCGTCGACGTCGACCGCGCCGATGACGCCGAGATCGACCACCGAGATGGCAGGGATCTCAGGGTCTGGGATCCCGGCCAGCGCGTCCCAGACGCGTTGCTCGGCCGCCGCGATCACCACGTCGCACCCACCTCGGAACGCGACACCATCGTCATCTCACCGTGGAGCCACGCCCAATCCGCCCCGTGTGACGAGCGTGCGTCGGGTGGCGGCGTCGGACTCGGGACCGCGAGCCGTCGCGATTCGAGCGGTCCGGTGATCGCCTCAAGCCACCGCTCGCGGATCGTGCGCATCGGCTCGGGGAGGATGCCCGCGCCCACCAGAACGTCCTCGGCGGCTAGCGGCGCGAGGACGCTGGCGGCGTCTGCGGCGAGTCGCGCGAAGGCTGCCTCGAGCCGCTCGCGGGTCGCGTCGTCCCCCTCGGCGAGGCGGCGCACCCAGGCATCGACGTGCATCAGGTGGTACCGCTCCTCGCGACGCATCTTGGCCGCGAGCTGGGCGAGGGGTGCATGGGACGACCGGGCGAGCGCCTCGAGCCGTGCCGCGTCGGCGGTCTCGTACAGGTAGCGACGGGCCATCGTGAAGGCCCAATCGGTCCGCGGGTGGTCGAGCAGGCGGGCGTGGCGATAGGCGTCCGGCTCGCGGCCGTAGGCGATGGCGTCCGCATCGGTCCCGGTTAGCTCGGCGAGCAGGCCATAGAGCGCAGCGGCGTGGCCGATCTCATCCTGGCTGATGGAGCTCATCGCCACGTCCTCCTCGAGCATCGGCGCGATGCCGGTCCACTCGGAGTCCCAGTAGCCGATGACGAGCTCGTCATCGGCCAGCGCCAGCAGCAGCTCGCCGAGCGCGTCGCGCGTCGCCGCGTCGAGCTCGCTCACGGTTCGTCGGCGCGCGTCACGCGTGCCTTCGCCGCCTCGAGCTTGTGCTTGATGATGTACCCGCCCGGCCGCTTGAACGACCGATCGAACGGTGGCTGCAGCAGGTCCGGATCGTCGAGCTCGGCGATCGCGTCGCGCGGCACGACCCAGATGCGATGGCTCTCCTGCCGGCGACCGTAGAACTCGCGGGCATAGTGCACGGCCAGCTCGGCATCGGGTGCGTTGACACTCCCGCCGTGGACCATCGGGTCCCCCTCCGACTCCTGGCGGAACACTTCCCAGATGCGTTCGCCGCGGTCGCTCACGCCGTGCGCGTCAGGCGGCCGCGGCCGCGCCACCGAGTAGCGCATCACGCACCCACTGGGTGGCAGCAAAGTTCACCCGTCGGAACTCGAGACGCTCCTGGGACGCGGGCCCGTGGCCGGTGACGACCGCCTTCAGCTCGCTCCAGTCCGGCTCGGTGTACCGCCATCGGCCTGTCGCATCGTCGTCCTGGAGCGCATCGTCCGGAAGGCTGAGGCCCAGCTCGCGAATCCGGGGCACGTAGATCGAGAGGAACTCCTGCCGCAGCTGCTCGTTGCCCTTGGCCTTGATCCGCCAGTGAAGATCCTTGTCGCGGGCCGGGTCGGTGGGCGGGCCGTGCATCTGCATCAGCGGACCCCACCAACGATCGAGCGCCTCCTGGACGAGTGCGCGCTGCCCATCGGTCCCGTTCATGAGCGTCAGCACCACGTCGCGCCCGTGCATGATGTGGACCGATTCTTCCCAGCAGATCTTCTTCATGGTGCGCGCGTACGGCGCGTAGGACGAGTCGCGCAGCGCCTGCTGGCTCACGATCGCGGCCGCGTCGACGAGCCACGCGATGATGCCCACATCGGCCCATGACCGGGTGGGGTAATGGAAGACGTTGTGGAACTTCGTCCGGCCGGCGAGCAGGTCGGCGAGCATCGCCGAACGTGACTTGCCGAGATCCTCCGCGACGCGGTAGAGCAGCTGGGCGTGACCCACCTCGTCCTGGATCTTGCTCGTCAGCGCCAGCTTGCGGCGCAGGTTTGGGGCACGCAGCAGCCAGTCACGCTCCGGCAGGACGCCCATCAGCTCGCTGTTGGCATGCATCTCCACGAACTTGAGCACCGCCGCGCGGTACTCGTCGGGCATCCAGTCGTCCGCCTCGACCTTGCCGCCACTCCCGACATGGGCGTAGAACGCGTCCGCGTCGCCGGGGCCGTACGGCGCGGGTCCGGAGAGCGGCTGGATCGTGTCGCTGTCGTCCATGAGGCGTCCCACGATACTGCAAGACCGATACGCGAGCCACCGCACGCGGCTCTGGAACCGATCAGTCGTGCGGAGCGCGCTTCAGCGGCCGATGCCAGCGCCGGTACGCCTCGGCGGCGGTGCAGCCCACGTCGAGGACGTCACCATCCGTGCGCACGTCGGGACGCGGAACGTAGAGGTCGACGGGCACCGCGCTCGAGGTCCGCACCAGCAGGTAGTCCGCGAAGACCGCGTCGACGGTGCCGATCCGGCGGCGTCCACTGCCCGTGACCGGCGCGCCAACGCGCGCTTCGCCATCGCTCATCCATGCACCGTACCCGATGCCCGCGGCGCGGCGACGGCCACGGCCACCGCGCCCGGCTCAACGGTCACTTCCAGCGGCACCGCCCCGAACGGCTCACCGTCGAGGTGAATGAGGGCCGCGTCGCCATCGATGTGCAGCTTGCTGAACGGAGCCACCGACACCGCCGGGTGACCGATATGGCGTCCGCGGTAGAGGCCGGGCAGCTGGCGCAGGGCGGCGAGCTTCGCGATGTCCCCGACCACGCACAGGTCCAACTGCGCGTCGTCGAGGCGCGACGCCGGGCTGATGCGCATGCCGCCGCCGTACCACGGGCCGTTGGCGAAGGCCGCGAAGAGCACCGGGCCATCGATGCGCCGGTCGTCGTCGAGGGTCATGCGCAGTGTCGCATTGCGCCCGCGCCGCAGCTCGTCGAGCGTGGTCAGCAGGTAACCGGCGCGGCCCCGCTGCCACCAGCCGCGCGCCACAGCCATGCGCGCCGCGATGGCGGCGTCGAACCCAACCCCGCCCGCGACGAGGAATCGCCGCTCGCGACCATCGGAGCACGCGAGGCCGGCGTCGATGACGCGCACTGCGCCGCGCAGGGCGACCGCCAGGGCGGCGACCGGTTCGCGCGGCAGGCCCAGGGCGCGTGCCAGGTCGTTGCCGTTACCGCCCGGCACGATCCCGAGCACGGGTGGAGTGGCGACGCCGCGCAGGCCGTTGGCCGCAGCCTGCACCGTGCCCTCGCCCCCGACCACGATCAGCCGCTCCACGCCCCGCGCGGCGGCCTCGTGCGCGATGCGCTCGGTGTCGGCAGCCGACGCTCCCGATGTCAGGCTGCCCCCGGCGTCGGCCACCGCGGCCCGCAGCCGCGCGGCGGCGCGTTCCGCACGGCCCGACCCGGCGGTTGGATTGACGACGACCAGGAAGCGGTCCATTGCGCGACCGATTCTGCGTTCTGCTGTCAACGCCGTATCCTGTTGGACCGATGACGACGCTGCTCCGCCGCGCTCTTCGCGGCGCCGCCTGGGCCGTCGCGCTGCTCGCGGGCGTGGTTCTCGTCCAGGTCGTCCGGCTCCGTGGCGTCCGGCTCCTGCCCGGCTACCCCGGCTTCTGGATCAGCCACACCGTCCTGCCGTCGCGCGGCGCGCCCAGCGGTGACGCGCTGCGGTTTGTCGTCTTCGGCGATTCGACGACCGTTGGCGTCGGCGTCGACCGTCCCGAGGACTCGCTCCCCCATCGACTCGCCTGGCACATCGCCGATGCCTCGGGATTGCCGGTGCGCGTGATCAGCTTCGGCTGGGCTGGAGCGCGCATGCACGCGGTCCCGACCGATCAGATCCCACGCGCCATGCGTCCGCGCGACGCCGGCGCGGCGTCGTGGCTCGCCACCGCCGACATTGTCGCCATCGTGGTTGGCGCCAACGACGCCACGCACCGCACGCGGCCCGCGGCGTTCCGGCGCGATCTCCGCGCCTCTTTGGCGGCGATTCGCGACGCGGTTCCGGCAGCGGACGTGGTCGTCGCCGGCATTCCGCGCCTGCGCGGCGTCCTCCGCCATCTCGAGCCACTGATCACGCTGGCCGATATCGGAGCGGCACCGTTGCGTCGCGTCCAGCGCCGCGAAGCGGCGCGAGCGGGAGTCACGTTCGCGGACCTGGCGCGCGACCTCCTCCCGCGCCTCATCGGGCGGGTGGATCGTCGAACAGCGCTCGCGTCCGACCGCTTCCATCCCGGACCGGCGGTCTACGCCGCCTGGGCGGAGGTCATTGCCGATGCGCTGCGCGCAGCAGACGTGGCTACGATGCGACCTCGGGCGGCGGCACCTGGAGCATCGGCATTGCTCGTTCCTGACCCTCCCAGCGACGGAAGCGACGACTGAGGCCGGCCAGGTCGGACCGAAGCAGATCGGTCAGCCGGACGCGCTCGATGCCGGCGACGGCATAGTCGCCCACGAAGATGGCGCGCGCCAGGTCTCCAGCGGCGGGGTCCTGCCCGCTCGCGAACTCGAACGCGTAGTGAAGCTCACCGGTCGGCGCCTCACGCACCGAGCGGACGGTGGCCCACAGCGAGATGGGGCGCTCGGCGAGCCCGAACGTGACGAGATGTCGGTCGCGCTCGGCGAGGCGTTCCCGCGTGGCGAGGAGCGTTCCCCCCACCGACACGTCCTGGATGCCGGCCGCGACCCCGTCGACCGAGCCGGGGACGTCGACGGCGAAGCGGACGCCCGCCCGCCGCTCACCGGCAAAGCGCAGCGAGCGCACGCGACGGATGGCGAGCCAGACGAGGCCCGCGTTGATCGTCAGCCAGCCGAACGCGCCCCACGCCGCCCACGGCTCGCGATACGTGATCGGCAACACACCGAGCCGAGCGAGGGCGAAGACGACGGCGGCGACGAACGACAGGGCAAGCACCGCGCGCAGGGGAGCCGGCGCCGGCACGCGACCGCGCGCATCGCCGGTTCGACCCTTGGGCGTGACCTCGAAGCGCGGCACGCGGCTGGTGAGAAGGGTCAGCGTGGCGCGCAGGTTGGGCGCCATCCGCACCAGCTCGAAGAGCACGGAGAGGACCGGGCGGTAAGCGCCGCGACCGAGCCGGTACAGCGCCAGCTGCTGCAGCCCGTACGTGGCACCGAAGGCGAGCGCGAAGGTGCGGCCATCGGCCAGGATCGGGATCTGGCCGGTGAGCAGGACCGCGATCGGCAGCAGCAGGAAGCCCAGCGTCCGCCAGGCATCGAACCACCCGAGCAGCGTCGACGCGTACGCGAGCCGCTGGGACAGCGACAGGCCATCGACGGTGAGCGGGTTCTCCGTCTTCAGCACCTGCATCGCTCCCGTCCCCCATCGGTTTCGCTGCAGCTGGTACTGGGCCGCATCGTCGGCAGCCAGACCACGCGCCAGGACCTCGTTGTGGTAGACGCTGCGCCATCCGGCGCGATGCAGGCGGATCGTGGTGTGGATGTCCTCGGTGATCGTCTCCACCGCACAGCCGCCGACGTCGCGCAGCGCGCGCGTCCGCACCACCGCATTGGTCCCGCACCAGAACGCGGCATTCCAGCGGTTCTTCCCCGGCTGGATGAGCCGATAGAAGAGCGTCTGCTCGTGGAACTGCTCGCCGAACGTCCGCCCCGAGCCGTGCTCGAAGCTGCTGATGTTGTAAAACTCCTGCGGCGTCTGGACGACGGCCAGATGCGGGTCGCGGAAGTAGCCCATCGTGTTGCGCAGGAAGTCGGGACGAGCGACGTGGTCGGCATCGAGGATGGCGAGCAGGTCAGTCCGGACGTGGCCAAGGGCGTGGTTGACGTTGCCGGCCTTGGCGTGCTCGTGCGTTGGGCGGGCCAGGTAGTGAGCGCCCAGCTCCGCGGCCATGCGGCGCACCTCCGGCCGATCCCCGTCATCGAGGACCCATGTCTCGTGCGCGGGCTCGAGCGCCACCGCCGCGGCCACGGTCGGCAGCAGCACCTCGCGCCCTTCGTTGTAGGTCGGGATGAGCACCGCCACGCTGTGGTTCGGATCAGGCTCGAGCAGCGGTGGACGACGGTCGACGTCCCACAGGCTAAAGGTGAACAGCGCCAGCCCCAGCACAGCGTGCACTTCGAGGAAGAGCATGGGCACGGACAGGTACCACGCGGACAGGTTGAGGGTCGCCAGCGCGCGCCACGCCAGGTAGGCCACGCTGACGGCGACGGCGACGATGGCCACCAGGCGCGTCAGGGCCACCGCGTCCAGCGGCTCACGGCGCGGAAGGCCCAGGGAGCGGAGATCGATCACGCCGGTTATTGAGCCGCGCCACGGGTCATGCGGCGATGACCCGAATCTCCCATCCGACGGCGGTACCACCGCGCATAGGACCGAAGGTGGTGCGTCGAGACACCGACTCGGCGCGTGAGCCTTGCCGAGGACCGCCCGGCTCTGGCATCCTGACTCCCTCACGCGGGAGGGCGTGTCCTCGCCTCCCCACGGTTCCCACCGCGTGCCTTGTGTGGAGCGTGCCTGTGCGGCGTCCGATGCTGGTCCTCGTCGCCCTGGCCCTGGCCGTCGGCCTGGCCGGGCAGGCGACGCCTGCGCGGGGCGCGGAGGTCGCGGTCAACGTCGCGATCATCGTCGGTCCCGTCGGGGCGGAGCTGACGCCGGTCTACATCGACATCGCCGAGGCCGCCGCAGCAGCCGCGGAGGCGCACGGAGCGACCGTCCGCCGCGCCTATTCGCCGGATGCCACGGCCGACAATGTTCTCGCGGCCGTCGACGGTGCGAACATCGTGGTCTACCTGGGCCACGGCGTGGGAACGCCGAACCCGTACAGCGATCACCCGAATCCGGCCACCACCAACGGCTGGGGCCTGAACGGGCCGGGGCGTCGGGGCGATCACGCCGACTCGTGGCAGGACGGCAGCCTCGCGTACTACGGCGAGGCATGGATCGCGGCCCACGCGCACCCCGCGCCGGGGTGGGTGATGATCTACTCGAATGCCTGCTACGCCGCCGGCGCCAGCGAGCAGTGGATCGGCCCCGCGACTGAGGCGGAAGCGGCCACGCGAGTCACCGCCTACAGCCACGTGCCGCTCGCCGAGCTCGGGGCCAGCGCCTACTTCGCCGTCGACTTCTTCAAGGGCGCCGCCCACATCATCGAGCGGATCCTGGCGACGCCCGACGCGACGTACGGACAGATCTTCGCCGGTGAGGCGACGTTCACGCCAGATGCGCTGACGATGCTGGCCGACACGAAGGGCGGCGCGTCACAAGTCTGGCTGCACCGCTCCGCATACTTCGACGGCCGGCTCGACTACTGGTACGCCTTCGCCGGCGACCCGAGCGCCACGCCGTCGGCAACGATGCTCGCGGGCGTCGCGATCGGCGCGGCGCCCGGCAGCGGGCAGGTGAGCGGCGCCATCAACGGTCGCGCCTCCAGCTACGCCGGCACCCCAGGATGGGAGGGCCGCCCGACCGTGGCGCTGCCCATCGCGGAGGGTATCGCGCCATCGGCGACGGAGCCGCCGACCGTGCTGGTCTGCGCGGATCGGTGCGCCGAGCTGCCGGTCGTCGACTCGTGCCCGTGCTACGCCGGCACGCCCGACGCTCGAGTGGCGAACCTCTCGCTCAGCGCGTGGGAGCTCATCTCGGACAAGCCGCTGGAGGAGGGGCTCATCGCGGTCAGCGTGATCCTCGATGGCTCCACGGAGACGCCTCCGGCACCGATGGCTGACAGCTCGCCCGAGGCTGGCCCGGCGACCCACCGCATCCCATTGGCCGACGCACCCTACTGAGCCTTCGGCCGCCGGCCGGATCGGTGGCGATCAGACGACGTTGACGCGCGCCTCGTGATAGCCGCGCGCACCATCCGGCGCGGGATCGGTGACACGCGCCTCCTGCAGCATCCCCTTGCCGTCGGTGGCGCGGACGCGCAGCGTGTGGGAGCCGCGCTCGGCCTGCCAGCGGTAGATCCACTGCACCCAGGTCTCGTCGCTGATGGCCGGGCCGAGCCCGGCTGCCTGCCAGGCACCCTCGTCGACCTGGACCTCGACGCCGGAGATGCCACGAGTCGGCGCCCACGCCACGCCCGCGACCGCCACCTCGCCGGCGGGCACGGATCCGCCGCGCGGCACATCGATGCGTGACTGGAGCAGGATCGGCCCGTTCTTCGCCCAGCCGAGCGGGATCCAGTAGCCGTCGAACGCGTCGAGCGTGGTGAGCTCGATGTTCGTCAGCCATTTCGTCGCCGATACGTAGCCGTACAGACCCGGCACGATGAGCCGCGCCGGGAAGCCGTGATCGGCGTTGAGTGGCTCGTCGTTCATGCCGACCGCGACCAGTGCACCGGCGCCCGCGTCATTGAGCCAGAGGGTCGGGAAGCCAGCCGTCCACCCGTCGAACGAACGGCCCACGAGCTGTGATGCACCGGGCTTGACGCCCGCTTCGTCGAGCAGCGCACGGAGGGGCACGCCGGTCCACTTTGCGTTGCCGACGAGATCGCCCCCGACGCGGTTGCTGACGCAGGCGATGGTGACGTAACGCTCCTCGAGCGGCCGCGCCAACAGCTCGTCGTAGGTGAGCGTCAGCTCGCGGTCGACCATCCCGTCGATGGTGAGGCTCCAGGTCGACGCGTCGAGGCGGGGCACGAGCAGCTTGGTGTCGATGCGGTAGAAGTTCTCGGTGGGGACCACCAGCGGTGAAACGCCCTGCGCCGTGATCGTGGGCGTCGGCAGCGGCTTGGCCGGCATCGTCGGCTCCGGGAGCACGACGGGCAATGACCGGCCGGACGCCGCGGGCTTGCGTTCGAGGAGATAGCGGCCCACCCCGCCACCGACCAGCGCGAGGGCCCCGAGGCCCACGGCGGTGCCGAGGAACTGGCGCCGGCCCCAGGCCGGCATCTCCGCCACGGGCCGTGCGGCGACGCCTCCCCGGCCGATGAGTCGGCGCAGCGTCCAGGCGCCGCTGCCGCCGACAACGAGCGCGGTCGCACCGGCCAGAATTGGATCCACCAGCGGGTCGCGCAGGCTGGTGACGGCGGCAGCGGCAGCGACCATGGCAATTCCGATTGCCCCGATCCGCCAGTCGCGCCGCGCGAAGAGGCCGAGCAAGGCAGCGAGCACCAGCGCCACCGCCGCCACGAAGAGGTTCAGCACGAGCTTGTCCGCGTCGCCGAACAGGTCAACGACGAACTGCTTGGCGCCCGGAGGCTGCAGGTCGATCACCAGCGCCCCGATCGCGGTGATGAGCGACGGCGCGTTGTCGATGAGACCCGCGACCAGCTCGGACAGGCCCAGCCCGATGCCGCCGGCAACGAGGCCGGCAATGACGCCACGAGTGCGACTCGCCTGCATGCGCTCAGTCAATCGGATTGGCGTGACGAATGTGTGACGGGGCGGCGCGGGCGGTCTGCGCTCACCGCCCGCCGAGCCTAGTCCGCCTCGTTGGGCTCGAGGGCGAGCGCCGCCGAGTTGATGCAGTAGCGCAGCCCTGTCGGCTGGTCCGCCGCATCGTCGAACACGTGACCCAGATGGCCACCACAGCTGGCGCAGGTCACCTCGGTGCGCGTCATGAACAGCGTGCGATCGGTGTGGGTCTCCACGGCACCGTCGGCCGCCGGCTGGTAGAACGACGGCCAGCCGGTGCCGGACTCGAATTTCGTGCCGGCATCGAAGAGCTTGGCACCGCAGCCGGCGCATCGGTATGAGCCATCCGCATGCTCGTTCCAGAAGCGACCGCTGAACGGTCGCTCGGTGCCCTTCTCACGCAGCACGCGGTACTGTTCGGGGGTGAGCTCCGCGCGCCACTCGGCGTCGGAGCGGTCCAGTTTCTGACGTGTCATGGTGCGAGCGTACGGCATATCCGTGACAGACCGATGACGCCGTACCATCGGACGATGCGCCGCCAGCTCCTGCCGTCCACCCTCCTCCGCGCCTGCGTCCTAATGCTCAGCGTCGCGACGGCCTGCACGCTGCCGCCGATCACGACGCCGACGCCGCGCCCCACACCCACGGTCGCGCCGACGCCGAACCCAACCGCCACGCCGACGCCGACGGCACCGACACCCAGCCCCACCCCCGACCTCGGCGCGGTGCCCGCCTTCGACGCCGGGGCCACCGTGGCGACCATGACGGACGGCCTCCGCATCCGCCGTCTTCCCGGCGTCGACCGCTCGATTCTCGTGCAGCGCCTGCCCGCCGGCACGCGGCTCGAGGTCGTGCTCGGGCCATTGCCCGTCGACGGCCTCGGCTGGTATCTCGTCCGCGACATCGACGACGCGGACCCATCGTTCGGCGAGGGCTGGATCGCCGCCGGCTTCGATCCGGAGCCGTTCATCGCGGCCACCGGCGATGGATCAACGGGGAGCTACGTCAGCTCATTCGCGCACGCCGGCGACGCCGAGTTCGGACCGCTGGCGGTGCCCGACGACCAGGTGGCAATCCGCTGGGCGGCCATCGACCCGGACGGCGTGGGCTGTGTCTTCGCGCTCGACCTGCGGACCGGAAGCGGTGACCCCGTGCCGGCAATCCGTGCCGCCGTTGGCAACGGGCCGACGCCCGGCGTCCTCGGCAGCGACTACTTCACTGACCAGCCGGCGTTGCGGGGCCAGCTGTTCGCCACCGTGCGGAGTGACTGCGCATGGGCGATCACGGTGGTCCGCGTTCTGCCGTCACCCAGCGGCTCACCATGACGCGCGGCCGAGGTGATCCCGGAGAACCGCGGCGTGGCACCCGCCACGTTCAGTTGAGGTGGCTGTTCATGCGAGGGCAGAGGTGGCCACGCTCATCGATCGCCTGGTCGCAGAAGGGGCACGTTGGGCGTCCCGCGGCGACGAGGTCGCTGGCGCGTCGCACGAAGTCGCGGGCTGGCCCCATCGGCAGGCTGACGCGGAACACGTCCGGACCATCGGGCATGTCATCGGCGACCTCCACGTAGTCGCCCGACTCGCTCACCGGCTGAGCCTCCAGGACGATGCGCCCGGCGTCGGCATCCCACGCGAGCGCCATGACGCCGGCGCGGAACGCCTCGACCAGCGGCTCGTCGAGCGGGTCGTCATCCCGGGCTGGCGGTGCGGCTGCGTCGTCGTCGAGCGCGCTGACGAGGTCGTCCATGCGCGCGGCGAGCGCCGCCACCTGCGTCTTCTCTACGATGAGGCTCACGATGGCCGCGCCCTGGCGTGCCTGGAGGTAGAAGGTGCGATCCCCGGGCGCGCCGATGGTGCCGGCGATGAAGCGATCCGGGTCCGTGAAGCGGAAGAGTCTGCGGGCCATGCGCCCCATCCTACCCAGTCGTGTCGCGCCTGACACGGGGACGGGATCGGAGATGTGCCCGATCCCCGATCCCGCTTCCCGATCTACGAGCCGGGCTTCGCCGTCCTTGCTCCGGCGATGTGCCCGCCCGGCTCGATCGAGGGCAGCGTACGCCGTGGTGGCGACGCCTGTCAACGGGTATTTGACTGAACCGGCGAACCGCGTGGCGCACCGGCCCCAACCAGGGTCAGGCCAGGGTGAGGGCGCGGCTCGAGAGCTCGTAGGCGCCGCGATGGTCGCCGGCAGCGGCGCGGAGATCCGCCCACTCGCGGAGCACCTCGCGGAGGCGCCCGTCGAGCTGCGCGTCGCGTGCCACGTCGGACGCGATCGCGAACCGGTCCTCGGCGGCGGCGAGGTCGCCGTCGTCGCGGAGGATGCGGGCCTCCGTCAGCGTCGCGGCCAGCTCGACCAGCCGGTTGCCGCTCGCGCGGGCGCGCACGATGGCGGCTGCCGCCAGCGACCGGGCAGCAGTGGGGTCGCCGCCGCGGAAGGCCACCTGCGCCTCCGTCTCCAGGATGGCGGCCAGGATCCGCTCGTCGCCGGCCTGCTCTGCCTGGCGATGCGCCGCGGCCGCGTACTCGCGCGCCCGATCCATGTCTCCGGCCGCGAGATAGGCAAGCGCGAGATCATTTTCGATGGAGGCCGATTCGAGCTCGGAGCCGGCCGCGCGGAAGAGGCCGAGTGCCTGCGTCCCACTCCGGATGGCCGCCTCCAGGTCGCCTGTCTCACGGTAGGTGATGGCGAGGTTGAAGAGGTACGTCGCGCGGCGTCGATCGTCGAGGTCGCCGGCGAAGCCGCGCGCCTCCTCGAGGTAGCGGAGGGCGCGCTCGTGATCGCCGGAGCGTGACTCGACCGCGGAGATGGCGGTGAGCAGGCGCATCTCGAACTCGGGCTCGACGAGGAGTCCGGCACGCACGCCGTCGAGCAGCGCGGTCAGCATGGTGCGCGCCTCCGCCTCCGCATCCGACTGGTAGAGGCCATAGGCGAGCCAGTAGCGGGCCAGCGCGGCGTCTTCTGCACGACCGATCTCCTCGTAGCGGCGCGCCGCCTCGGAGGCGGCCAGCACCGCTTCGCGGCCACGACCCAGGCGTGCCTCCGCCTCAGCCACGCCACGCAGCAGGTCGGCGCGGCCGGCGTCCTCCCCGGCGACAGCGAGCAGCGCGCGGTAGCCGTCGGCCGCGACCTGCCACTCGCCGGCGGCGAGCTGCAGGTCCACCTCGAGCCGGCTCCACGCGGGATGCCGCTCGTCGATGAAGTGTGATGCGGGCAGTCCGAGGCGCTCGCAGAGGTAGCGCAGCGCAACCATGCTCGGCCGGGCGATCCCCGTCTCGAGCGCGCTGACGTACGCCTTGGTATATCGATCGCCGGCCAGCTGCTGCTGTGTCAGGCCGACGCGATGGCGCGCCTCCCTGATGCGAGCACCGATCCGGTGGGCGAGCGCCACGTCCTGTTCCGTCGCTCGCGCGACCGATTTCGTCCTCGGCATGCACGGGAGTGTACACCGCGCGGCAAGTCAATCTTGACGGGAGGCAACACCAAACGTACGGGGTGATGAGGGCGGGCTTGGTACTGTCGACCCATTGTTCCCGGGGACCGATGGCGCGAGCGTGGGAGTCCAAGCCACCCGACGGGGGTGGCACGTACGACGGAGACCTGCAATGCGCGCATCCCGGATCCTTCGATCCATCCTGCTCGCGGGCACGGTTGCCGCGGTCGGCCTCATGTCGATCGCCTCCTCGGTCCTGGGCGTTACCACCGGAGGCGGCTTCCCTCACTGAGGCACCGCACACCGATCCCGCACCCTAGCCGAAGCCACGCCGCCCAGCGTGGCTTCTTCCTCGTCCGGGAGTCGGCAGGTCAGATGCTGGGCAGCTCCTGCTCGCGTGTCAGCACCGCGGCGAACAGGTCCCCGGTCTCGGCGAGGCGTGCCGGCAGGGTGCGAATGGTCCAGCGGTCGGGGCGCAGCGCGGGGTCGTCGAGCTCGTCCCAGCGAATCGGTGCCGACACCGGAGCGCCGGCAGCCGGCCGCGGCGAGTACGGAGCGACCAGCGTCTTGTTGATCGCGTTCTGCGTGAAGTCAAGCCGGGCGCGTCCACGCCGCGCCCGCTTCGCCCACTCCCAGCTCACGAGATCCGGGACGATTGCCCCCACCGCGCGGCTGAGCCCCTCCACCCAGTCCCGCGTCTCGTCGAAGGCATAGCGCGGCGCGATCGGCACCCAGACCTGGATCCCCCGCTTGCCGGTCACCTTGGGCACGCCCACGACGCCGAGGTGGTCGAGCGCCGTGCGGTACAGCCGCGCGAGGGCGAGCACCTCCTCCCAGGTGGTGGCGTCACCGGGGTCGATGTCGATGAGGGCGTACGTCGGGCGATCGGGCGCATCGATCCGACTCGTCCACGGATGCAGCTCGATGGCAGCCTCCTGCGCCAGCCAGGCGAGCGTCGCCGGCTCGGTGACGACCACGTAGTCCTTCGGACCCTCGTCGTGATGCACGTAGCGCCAGCGGTCGACCCAGGCGGGGGCGTGGGCGGGCAGGTCCTTCTGCCAGAACCCCTTCGCATCGGTTCCGTTCGGGAAGCGCTGCACGGTGGTCCCGCGTCCGGCCAGGTATGGCACCAGGGTGGGACCGATGGTCGCGTGGTAGCGCAGCAGGTCACGCTTCGTCACCGGCTCCTCGCCGGGGCGTGCCGGTGCCAAGACCTTGTCGAGATTGGTGACCCGCACCTCGCGCCCGGCGATCAGCCATGGCCCATCGCGGTTCATGGCGTCGAGAGCTCCGATCGCCGCACCGAGTGCATCAGCCGCGTCGTGTGCCGTGGGGACGCTACCCCGCGACGAGGACCGCGACGGGCGACGGGCGGCCCGTGCCGCAGCACGGACGGCCGCGCCGGAATCCACCGCCGTCTCGCGCCGCACCGCGCGCGCCGCATTCCCGATCTCGAGACCCTTGTAGGCAGCCTGCCGCAGCAGCCCGTCGCTCGTCCACTCGGCGAACTCGACCCGGATGACGAGCCGCGGCTCGACCCAGTGCGCTCCCTTCAACCGCGGGACCGGGTCCAGCGGCGGCTCGTCGCACGCCAGCGTGTCGAGGCGCTCCCGGAGCATGCGGCGGGTGCGCGTGTCGATTCCCGAGCCGACCTGGCCGGCGTGCACCAGCCGATCGCCGTCGTGGACAGCCAGGATGAGCGAGCCGAGCTCACGATGCGTCCCCTGCCCCGCCAGCCAGCCGGCGATCACCACCTCCTGCTCGCGCCGCAGCTTGATCTTGAGCCAGCTCTTCGAGCGGCGCCCCGGCTCGTAGCGCGAGCTGCGCAGCTTCGCCACCACCCCCTCCAGCTCCTGCTCGCGTGCCGCGTCGACGAACGCCTCGCCGTCCGCGATCACGTGCGACCCGAAGCGGACCATGGGATGGTCGCGCAGGACCGACCGGAGAAGCCGCTTGCGGTGCTCGAGCGGAACGTCGAGCAACGAACGACCGTCGTGATGCAGCAGGTCGAAGACCTGGTAGACGATGGGAATCCCGGCCCGCTCCGCGTTCGACGCCCGCGGGTGGTCACCGGCTGACCCGGGCCCGTGGAGCCCGCGCAGGCCGGACACGTCCTGCAGCAGGCTGAAGCTCGGGCGACCCCGGTCATCGACCGCGATCACCTCCCCGTCCACGATCGCATCGCGGGCGGTGATCCACCCCCGGGCCTCCGCCAGCGTGGGAAAGTAGCGGGCGGCATCCTGGCGGTTGCGTGTCCAGAGGCGGATGTCGTTGCCATGCACCACCGCCTCGACCCGGTAGCCGTCCCACTTGACCTCGTACAGCCAATCGGGATGGCTGAACGGCCCGCTGCCGAGCGTCGCCTTCATCGGCTGGACGAATTCGGGCAGCAGCTCCGCACGCGCGCGTGCCAGGTCGATCTCCGCCTCGGCTGCCGGCGCGTTGGCGTCCCAGCGCGCCGGCTCGCCGGCCTGCACCTCGGGGTTGGTGCGACCGGATTTGACCGACGTCGGGTGCGCCTCCGCATTCCAGCCCGCGACCGCGGACTCGTCGCGCTTGTGGATGAGCAGCCACTTCTCGCGGTCGTCGGCGTCGCCGTGCCGGCCGCTCGTGCGCAGAATGGTGAAGCGCCCCGTGAGCCGCTCCCCGTGGAGGCGAAACTTGATCTCGCCCTTCCGCAGGGCTGCCGCCGGGTCGGGGGTCTCCTCCTCCGGCTCCCACGTTCCCCAGTCCCAGACGATGACGTCGCCGGCACCGTATTCCCCGCGACCGATGCTGCCCTCGAAATCGAGATACTCGATCGGGTGGTCCTCGGTCCGCATGGCCAGCCGCTTCTCATCGGGGTCGACGGTCGGCCCCTTTGGCACGGCCCAGCTGACGAGCACGCCACCGATCTCGAGCCTGAAGTCGTAATGCAGTGCCGTCGCCCGGTGGCGCTGCACCGTGAAGCGGCGGCCGTCGCCGGCCGACTCCGCCCCCGACGGCTCTGCTGTTCGCGCGAAGTCACGCTTGGACCGATAGACCTCGAGCGGCATCGGTCAGGCAGGGATCACGGCTGCGGGGCGCCGGCGGAGCTGCATGCCCCTACGATAGCGGCGCCCATGCCAGCGACACGCCCGCGCCGCCACTGATGGAGATCGAGGAGCTGCTCGCCGACCCGATGGCGCAGCTCGCTGCGTGGGTCGCCGACGCGCGGCACGCCGGCAGTCGGTTGCCCGAGGCTTTTGCCCTCGCCACCGCCAGCCCCGACGGCGCGCCATCGGTGCGCATGCTCCTCGCGCGGGGCATGGATCGTCGCGGCATCGCCTTCTTCACGAACCGGGAGAGTCGGAAGGGCCTCGAGCTCGCGGCGAACCCGCGTGGCGCCGCGACGTTCCACTGGCCGGAGCTGGAGCGCCAGGCTCGCGTGGCAGGCGGAGTGCAGGTGCTCGACGACGTGGAATCGAGCGCCTACTTCGCGACTCGCCCGCGCGGCAGCCGGATCTCGGCCTGGGCGTCCGCCCAGGGCGCACCGATCCCCGACCGACGCGCGCTGGAGACGAGCTGGTCGGCCACCGAAGCGCGCTTCCCCGGCGACGAGATCCCACTCCCGCCCTTCTGGGGTGGCTACCGCCTCCTGCCGGAGACGGTTGAGTTCTGGCAGGGGCGGCCAAGCCGCCTCCACGATCGCATCGAGTACGAGCGCACCACCGGCGACGCGTGGCGGCGGCGGCGGTTGCAGCCGTGAGCGGCCACGTCATCGTCGTCGGCTCCATCAACGTCGACTTCGTGGTGCGTGCCGATCGTCTGCCGCGCCCCGGCGAGACGGTGAGCGGCGGTCGCCTCGAGGTGCATCGGGGCGGCAAGGGTGCCAACCAGGCCGTGGCCGCGGCACGCGCCGGCGCGAAGGTCGCATTCGTCGGCGCGGCGGGCAGGGATGCGTACGGCGACGCGGCGATCGGGGCGCTCCGCGATGAGGGCATCGACGTCAGCGGCATCCGCCGCACGGGCACGCCGACCGGCGCGGCGATCATCGCCGTCGGGCCGCGCGGCGAGAACCAGATCGTCGTCGCGCCCGGTGCCAATGCCGATGTCGACGTCGCCCAGCTCACCGACGAGCTGCTCCATGGCGCGACGGTGCTGCTCACCGGCTTCGAGGTACCGCCCCTGGTCGTCCTCGGCGCGGCGAAGCGCGGCACGGACGCGGGGTTGCAGGTCATCGTCAACCCCGCACCCGCGCGACCCCTGCCGGGCGAGCTCCTCGCGCTCGACCTGATCCTCACGCCGAACGAGCACGAGCTGATCGTCGCCATCGGCAACGACGACCCCGCCGCGGCGCTCACCGAGCTCGGGGGCCGCACCGCCGGCCCCGTGATCGTGACCCAGGGCGCTGCCGGCGCCCTGCTCGCCGCGAACGGACGGCGGCAGCGGTTCGACGGTCGCCCGGCGCACGATGTCGTCGACACGACCGGCGCCGGTGACGCGTTCAACGGGGTGCTGGCCGCATGGCTGGCGCGCGGCGCCACGCTCGACGAGGCGATCGCGGCCGCGAATGTCGCCGGTTCGCTCGCCATCGGGCAGCCGGGTGCGCAGGATGGGATGCCGGACCGCGCAGCGATCGAGGCCGCCCTCGGCGACTAGTGCCAATCAGTCGCATGCCATAGCATCGGGGGTGGCACCGCGAAAAGGACAGCATCCGTGACACTCCCCAACGATTCCAATCCCAAGCTGGCGCAGTACGCCCACCCCGAGCGGCTCGTCACCACCGACTGGCTCGCCGAGCACCTCGACGACGCCGGCCTGGCCGTGGTCGAGTCGGACGAGGACATCCTCCTCTACGAGACCGGCCACATCCCGGGCGCGGTCAAGGTCGATTGGCACACCGAGCTCAACGACCCCGTCACCCGCGACTACCTGGATGGTGAGCGGTTTGCGGCGCTCATGCGCGACAAGGGCATCGGCCGCGACACGACCGTCGTCTTCTACGGCGACAAGAGCAACTGGTGGGCGGCGTATGCGCTCTGGGTCTTCAGCCTCTTCGGCCATCCCGACGTGCGCCTCCTCGACGGCGGTCGCGCGAAGTGGGAGGCGGAGGGACGACCGATGACGACCGATCGGGCCAATCGGCCGGCCGCGGACTACCCGGTCGTCGAGCGTCAGGATGCGGCCATCCGCGCCTTCCGCGACGACGTGCTCGCCCACCTCGGCCGGCCGCTCATCGACGTCCGCTCCCCCGACGAGTACGCGGGACGGCTGCTCCACATGGCGAATTACCCGCAGGAAGGTGCGCTGCGCGGCGGCCATATCCCCGGCGCGAAGAGCGTCCCGTGGGCGAAGGCCGCCAACGAGGACGGCACCTTCAAATCGCGCGACGAGCTCGCGGCGCTGTACGAGGGCGATGCCGAGCTCGATGCCGGCGACGACGTGGTCGTCTACTGCCGCATCGGCGAACGATCGAGCCACACCTGGTTCGCGCTGACTCACCTCCTTGGCTACGAGCAGGTCCGCAACTACGACGGATCGTGGACCGAGTGGGGCAACAGCGTGCGGGTCCCGATCGAGCGGGACGCCGAACCGGCGTGACCCAGCTCGACCTGCCGGAGGCGCTCGCCGAGATCGTCGACACCTTCGCCACCTCGCCCCCGCGCGACCGCCTCGAGCTCCTGCTCGAGTACGCGCAGATGCTGCCGGCGATGCCGGAGCGCTACGCGGCGCATCGGGAGCTGCTCGAGGCGGTGCCCGAGTGCCAATCGCCACTGTTCGTGGCGAGCGAGGTGGACGCGGAGGGCCGAGTCCACCTCTTCATGGACGCCCCGCCGGAAGCGCCGACGACGCGGGGCTTCGCGGGCATCTTTCACATCGGTCTCGACGGCGCGACCGCCGCGCAGGTGCTCGCGGTGCCAGCCGAGGTGACGACCCGGATGGCGCTCGCCGAGGTCGTCAGCCCGCTCCGCATGCGCGGCGCGTCGGCACTGCTCGGTCGTGTCCAGCGCCAGGTCCGGGACGCTTCCGCCTGACCGATGCCGCCGACCGCGCGGTGATGCACCGATCCGCATGCATTGCACTCGCGCCGCCATCCCCGGATCAGGCGTCACCACTCGACGAGCTTCCAGATCTCCGGCTGCATGGTGCTCGGCTCGCCGATCTCCGCGAAGAGGGTCACCGCGCGGCGGAGCTCCTCCATCGCCTCGGCGTCGCGTCCGGCGGCACGGAGCAGATCGGCAAGGTTGTTCCGCAGCGCCGCCTCGCGATGCAGATCGCCGCGTGCCGCGCAGAGGCGCAGTGCCGCGGCAGTGAGCTCGATCGCCGGCCCCACCGATCCGGCCTCGCGCTCGACGAGGGCGAGGTTGTTCAACGCGGCGATGCGGGCCGGTCCTGATGGAGGTGCGACGTCGAGTGCCACGCGCAGGTGGTCCCGCGCCGCATCGAGATTCCCGGCGGCACGCTCGGCCATGGCGAGGACGTTGTGGGCCTGGGCAAGGACGTCGGTGGCCCCGGCCTCGGTCGCGGCCTGCGCCGCCGCGGCGGCCAATGCGCGGGCGACACCGGCATCTCCGCGTCGCAGGCCAATGAGGGCACGGTCGGCGAGAATCGAGCCGCGTTCGGCGTGGTCGCCCATCTCGAGCGACGCCAGCGCCGCACCCAGGTGCGCGTCGGCGACGAGCCACGCCCCGCGACGGAGGTGGACGTCCCCAAGCCGCCGCTCCAGGCGTGCCAGGTCGCGGCCGGCGGCGCGGGCGGACGCCGCCTCGTACGTCGCGACCGCCGCCGCGTAGCGGCCGAGCCGGGTCTGGAGCTCACCGATCCGCTCGCGGATTCGGCGCGGGTCACCGGGCTCGAGGGCGAGCGCCGCCTCGTAGTGCTCGAGGGCCTCGACATTGGCGAAGAGCCGTTCCGCCTCGGCAGCGGCCACGAGCAGCTGGTCGACCGCCCGCTCGTCGTCGCCCGCCTCGCGGAAGTGGGTGGCAACGACCCCCGCCATCGACCGCGCCCCGCGCCGCCGGACGACGCCGGCGAGGGCCTCTGCCACCCGACGGTGGAGCAGCCGGCCGCGGCCGGGACCGATCGCGGCGACGACCACGTCGCGCGTCGTCTCGTGGTCGACGTCATACGAGGCATCGGACGCGGACGCGCGCAGCAGGCCGCGCGCCACGAGCTCGTCGAGCGCCGTTGCGACCTCCTCGCTGCTACGTCCGCTGACAGCGCGAACCAGGTCCGGCTCGAATGGCTGACCGATGATCGCCGCGGCGTCGAGGACCTGGCGCGCCGGTGGCGACGCCTCCTCGATGCGGGCGCGTACGAGGTCGGCAAGATCGCCCGGCACGCCCTCCAGCAGCGCCCCCCCGCCTGCGAGGTCGCCGTGCCTGATGCGGCCAAGGTACGAGGCGACGATCGCCGGATTGCCGCCACTGCGTGCCATGAGCTGCGTCGCGAGATCGCCACCGTCGTCACCCAGCGGCCCTGCGGCGACGAGGCGCCGGACGCCGTCCGCGGAGAGCGGCGCGAGGCGAAGCTCGACGAGCGATTCGACGCGTGCCGCCGCCCGTCGCAGCGGCGCGAGGCGCCGGGCCCCGGGATCGTCGGAGCGGGCCAGGAGGACAATCGCGAGGCATCGGTCCGGGAGCCGGCGCACCACGTAGGCGAGGACCGCCAGCGAGGCGTCGTCGACCCACTGCGCATCGTCGACGAGGACTCCCCCGCCGGCGCCGACGGCGCGTTCGACTGCCTTGGCGAGGCCGGCGATGAACTGCACCGATCCGGCCTCATCGGTCCCGATGGCGGCGGCGGTACCACCGGGGAGGAGACGCTCGGCGGCACGGTCCGCGGCATCGACGGGCGCGGTCCCTGCAGCCTCGGGACGACTCGCGCTGAGCAGCTCGGCGACGAGGGCGAAGGGAAGCGTCCGCTCCCCCGGGTGTGCGCGGAGAGCGCGGAACGTGAGGCCGGATGCCGTCAGCGCCGCGCCGAGCTCGGCAGCGAAGCGCGTCCGTCCGATCCCGGCGGGACCCTCGATTACGACGAGGCGGCCCGCCGTGCTCGCCGTCCGGCAGGCGTCGACCGCCAGGCGCAGCGCAGCGCCGCGCTCCACGAGCGGCAGTCGATCGGCCGGAGGCGCGGCGATCGGGACCGTCGCCCCAGTCGGGATCGGCATTGACTGCCGGTCACCGGCGGCAATCCGTTCGTAGAGCTGCGTCGTCTCGGGCAGCGGCTCGACCCCGAGCTCATCGGCGAGCACCCGGACGCACGAGCGGTACTGTCGCATCGCCTCACTGCGCTCGCCGCGCAGGGTGTGCAGCTCCATCAGCCGCCGGTGGGCCGGTTCGTGGAGCGGATCGAGGGCCACCCAGCGACGCGCATGCTCGAGCAGCACGGTCCCGCCGTCACGGGCCGACGGATCGGGGCGTGACAGCCGATCGAGCAGCTGCGCGAGCGTCGCCTGGCGAGTCTCGGCCACCGACGCCAGCCAATCGTCGAACTCGGGACTGTCGCGGAGGCCGAAGCCGGCGAGCAGCGGACCGCGATGCAGCGCTGCGGCGCGCTCCAGGCGTCGGCGGCACGACGGGCAGGGTGGGCCGGGATCGGCATGCCGTGCGACCTGGTCGAGGAGCCGATCCACCTCCCGGACGTCAACGTGCACCCCGAGGCCGTCGACAGCGAGAAGGCGCCCGCTCGCCGCCGGCCACGCCCCGCCCAGCCCCGCGCGCGTCACCGACAGCGTCCGACGCAGCGCGGACCCGGCGTGCACGTCGTCGAGCTCCGGCCAGAGCAGCGTCTGCACCTGGTCACGCGACTGCGGCCCGGCGCCGAGCGCGAGCACGGCGAGGAGCGCAACCGCCTTCCGGGTATCGAACTGGACGGGTGTCCCGTCGAGGTCCACGAGGGGCGTCCCGAGCAGCCGCAGCCGAAGGTCCGGAACGTGGACGCGGTTGCTGGTCATGATCACCAACAGCGTGGCGGATCGGTTCGCGCTCCGCAATTGACCGATCATCGGAGACCGTAACGATCACCGAACGCCGCACCGCGTAGCATGCTGCGGGTGACCTCCCTACCGCAGCGAACGACCCCGTCGCGCCGCGGCGCCCCGCTCGTGCTGAGCCTCGCCCTGATCGGCGTCCTCCTGGGGGTCGGCTCGGTGGCGGTCCTGTGGGCCACCGCAACGGACCAGGTGCCCGGACTGCTCCTTTATCTCGCCGTCTTCGGAGTCCTGCTCGTCACGTACCCGCTGCTGGGAGCGCTCATTGCCGTGCGCCGTCCGGCGGAGCCGTTCGGATGGATCTTTCTCGCCGTCGGGCTGGGCCTTGGCATCAGCGTCTTCGGCAGCGCCTACCTCGAGCTGTCGTTCGCGACGCCGCGACCGCTGCCGCTGGCCGCATGGTTCGGCTGGTTCCCAGAGTGGCTCTCGGTGGCGTCGATCATCGGCGGCATCGTCTCGCTGCTGCTCCTCTACCCGACCGGCCGTCTTCCGTCCCCCGGATGGCGCCGCTTCGCCATCGCCGGCGCCGTCGTCATCACGATCCAGACCATTGCCACCGCGCTGGCGGTCGAGGTCGTCGGCACCAAGCCGCACCTGGCGGCGAGCCCGATGCTTGCCCTTCCGGAATCGGTCCGCGCCGTCGCCGACGTCGCCGCCGCCATCGGGACCCCGGCCATCTTCGTCATCGCGATCGCCAGCCTCGTGGCGATCTGGCGCCGCTTCCGCCGCTCGAGCGGCGTGGAGCGTCAACAGCTGAAGTGGCTCGCGTGGGTGGCGATCCCCATGGTCATCGGCTTCCTCGTCGCGCCGCCGTATCCGATTGCCGGCTGGGACGTGGTCGCCTCCATCGGCTGGGCGGTGGGGATCATCGGTCTGGCGGCAATTCCGCTGGTCACCACGATCGCGATCCTGCGGCACGGGCTGTGGGAGATCGACACCATCATCAATCGAACGCTCGTCTACGGCGCCCTCAGCGCGGTGCTGGCCGCGATGTACGCTGCCACCGTGCTGGCGCTGCAGGGTCTCCTCGACCAGGTCGCGCCGGACGACACGCTCGCGGTCGCGGCGTCGACGCTCCTCGTGGTCGCTGCCTTCGGACCTGTTCGGCGACGGATCCAGCATGCCGTTGACCGACGCTTCTATCGGTCCCGGTACGACGCCGGCCGGGTCATCGCGGCGTTCAGCGCCCAGCTGCGCGACGACCTCGACCCCGATGCGGTGGCTTCGCTGACGCTGCGCACCGCGCGACAGACGGTGCAGCCGCGCAGCACGAGCCTCTGGCTGCGCCCCACTGACCGATGAGACATCTCGATGATCGGAGCGCGCGCATTGCCGGCCGGGTCGCCCTCGTCGCCTGTCTCGGGCTCGCCGTGCCAGCGGTCGGGTTCCTCTTCGTGCCACCCCGTGCAGGGGCCCCGGGCGCGGAGGTCACAGCGTTCCAGGCGATCGCCGACGGGACCCTGGTGCTCCTGACGCCGACGATGGGTTACCTCATCCTCCTCCGACAGCCACACAGCCGGATCGGATGGTTGTTCATCGCCTTTCCCGGACTCCTCGCCCTCGGGTTCATGGGCGATGGCCTGGCGCGCCACCTGCCCGCCTCGCCGGCGCTGGGACTCGTGACGACGCTCCTGGCCGCCTTGAGCAACGCGTGGTTCCTGACCATCTTCATGCTTGTCCTTCTCTTCCCCACCGGGCAGCTCACGCACCCACGCTGGCGTCGGCTGCTCGTTGTGCTGGTCGTCCAGGTGATTGCGCTTGGCGCCATCCAGGTCGTCAGCGTCCTCCCCTACCCCGACCTCCCCGATCTGCGGAATCCCATCGCGGTCCCCGCGTGGCGGGAAACGCTCGACGTCCTGAACGCGGTGGTCGGCCTCTCCTTCGTTCCCACCGCCATCGCCGCGATCGCGCAGCTGGCGGGACGCATGCGCGTAGCGCGCGGGGTCGAGCGCCAGCAGCTCAAGTGGTTCGTCCTCGCCGCGAGCGTCAGCGCCGGGCTGCTCGCCGCGGCGGCGCTGACGATCCCGGTCCCATCGATTTCCAACATCCTCTGGCCACTCGCGCTCACATCGCTCCTCCTCCTCCCCGTGACCACGGCATTCGCGATTCTCCGTCACGGCCTCTTCGACATCGACCTCGTCATCAACCGCACCCTCGTCTACGGCTCGCTCTCGGTGATGCTGGCGGCGACGTACAGCGCGGCGGTGCTCGTCCTTTCACTCCTGGTCACGCCGCTCACCGGGAACAGCCAGGTCGCCGTCGCCGTGGCGACGCTCGTCACGGTCGCGCTCTTCGGTCCGCTGCGGCGTCGCGTACAGGCGGGTGTCGACCGACGCTTCTACCGGTCCCGCTACGACGCCGCCCGCGTCGTGGCGCGCTTCGGCAGCCGATTGCGCGATGAGGTGGAACTCGACATGGTGGCCGGAACACTTATCGGCGCCGTCAGCGAGACGGTGCAACCAACATCGGTCCGGGTTTGGCTGCGGCCGTCGTAACGATCCGGGAACGCCCAGCGCCTACAACGGTCTCGACAGGACCGATGACGTGCTCATCAGCAACGCCGCCCTGACACGGAGACCATGATGCCCAGGGTTACCCGTTTCCTCGCTCTCCTCCTGGCCGCCGCCGTCATGACGGCCTGCAGCGCCGCCGGTGCCACCGCCAGCCCGACCGCTACCGCCGTCGAGAGCACATCGGCCGCCAGCGGCGATACCATTACCGTCACCGGCCGCGACTATGCATTCGACGGCCTACCGGACACCGTACCGGTGGGGACGCAGCTCGCCTTCACGAACGCGTCGACCGACGAGGTGCACCTCCTGGTGGTGGTCCGCAAGAACGACGACGTGTCGCGAACGCTCGAGGACCTGTTGAAGAACGGGACCGAGGAGGAGCAGCAGACGATGACGACCGAAGCCGGCGAGCTCGAGGCGATGCCCGGGGGCGACGCCGACGGCACGATCACCCTCGATGAGCCGGGTGAGTACCTGGCCCTGTGTCCGATCCCGGTAGGCTCGATGGCCTCGCCGGACGAGACCGCCGTGCCCCACTTCATGAAGGGCATGTACCAGTCCTTCACGGTCGAGTAGACGGTGACGGGCGGCGCGCGCGAGCAGGGATCGCGACGGTGATGGTGCTCGGACAGGTCTGGCGACGCGTTGCCAACCGCCGCGTCGCGGATGCCGGGGCGCCGCTCGAGGCCATCGTCGAAGCCCCGCTCGAGGCTGCGCCGGCGGTCGAGATCCCGGAGAAGGATCCCCTGCTCCCGTATCTCGCCGCCGCGTCGGGGCCGGTGGACCTCGAGACCCTCGCCCTCGACACCCCGGCCGTCGCCCGGCTGCGCGCGGCCGGGGTCCGGCTCGTGGTGCCACTGGTGAGCTCCGGCGAACTGATCGGGACCCTCAACCTGGGACCGCGACTCTCGGAGCAGGACTACTCCTCGGACGACCGGCGCCTCCTCGACTCGCTCGCCGCGCAGGCGGCGCCGGCCCTGCGCGTGGCGCAGCTCGTGCGGCAGCAGGAGGCGGAGGCGCGCGAGCGACAGCGGATCGAGCAGGAGCTCCAGGTGGCGCAGCTCATCCAGCAGCACTTCCTCCCCGTCGATCTCCCCCAGCCGAGCGGCTGGAGCGTCGAGGCCTTCTACCGGCCGGCGCGCGCCGTCGGCGGCGACTTCTACGACGTCGTCGAGCGCCCCGACGGGACGCTCGCCTTTGCCGTCGGGGACGTGACGGACAAGGGCGTTCCCGCGGCGATGGTCATGGCCGCCACGCGATCGTTGCTTCGTGCCGCGGGCGAGTCGCTGCGTGACCCCGGGGCGATCCTCGCCCAGGTCAACACGCTCCTCCACGGCGACATCCCGTCGCGGATGTTCGTCACCTGCCTCTATGGGATCCTCGACCCGCGGACCGGCGAGCTGCGCTTTGCCAACGCGGGACACAACCTGCCGTTCCTCCGCGGCGCTGATGGCACCGTCGAGCTGCGCGCCACGGGGATGCCGCTCGGCCTCCTGCCGGGGATGCGCTACGACGAGACGCGGGCGCGGATGGAGCCCGGCACGCAGCTGCTGCTGCACAGCGACGGCATCGCCGAGGCGCACGATCCCGCCCGTCAGATGTTCGGCATCCCGCGCCTGGAGCAGGTGGTCGATGGCGCAGCCGAGCGGCGCGGCGGCCTCATCGGTGCCGTTCTCGCCGAGCTCGAGCAGTTCACGGGACCGGGCTGGGAGCAGGAGGACGACATCACGCTCGTCGCGCTCAGCTGGGACGGGTCGCAGCCGGCGACGGTCCTGCTCGAGACCGAGATCCCGTCAGCGCCGGGCAACGAACGCCGCGCGATGCGCGCGGTCGCCGATGCCGTCGCCGGCGCCGGCCTCACGAAGCCGCAGCTCGACAGGCTCGGCACCGCCGTCGCCGAGGCGACGATGAACGCCATCGAGCACGGCAACCACAACAATCCGGAGTTGGCAATCTCGCTGCGGGTCTTCCGCGACGGCGACGTCCTCACCGTGCAGATCGTCGACGTCGGCGGGCCCGACAGCATCCCGATCACCGAGACGCCCGACATCGAGGCGAAGCTGCGCGGCGAGCAGAAGCCACGCGGCTGGGGGCTGTTCCTGATCCAGCAGCTCGTGGACGGGATGCGCGAGACGACCATCGACGGCCGTCACGCGGTGGAGCTCATCGTGCGCATCGCGAGGGAGCCGGCATGACCGATCCAACGACCGATCCGACGACCGCGCAGGTGGCCGCTCCCTTCCGCGCCACGCTGCGGGCCGGCACCGCCCTCGACGTCCTCGACCTCAGCGGGGAGCTCGACGGCGCCGCCGCCGAGGCACTCACCAGCGCATTCGACGCGTCCCGCGCGCCGGTAGTGCTGCTGAACTTCGAGCGCGTTGGCTACATGAACAGCACCGGCATCGCGATCGTTGTCGAGCTCCTGGCCCGCGCGCAGGCCGACGGGCGGCGGATCGCCGCCTGCAACCTCTCCGCGCACTACCTCCAGATCTTCGAGATCACCCGGCTCTCCGACTTCATCACCATCCACCCGAACGAGGCAGCAGCGCTGGCCGCATCTGCGGCGAGCTGAGGAGACCACGATCATGGACGTCCGCCACCCTACCGATCGCGTCAGCATCATCGACATCTCCGGCGAGCTGACCGGAGCGAGCGAGGACGCGCTCATGGACGCGTACCGGCTCGCGAGCCGTCCCGGGACGCGGGCCATCGCCCTGAACTTCGCGGACCTCGACTACATGAACAGCACCGGCATCGGTCTCCTCGTCACACTCCTCGTCCGGGCGAATCGCCAGCGCGAGCGGCTCCTCGCCTACGGCCTCACCGAGCATTACCGCGAGATCTTCTCGCTCACCCGGCTCGACGAGGCGATCAGCATCGTCGAGAGCGAGGCTGACGTCCTCGCCGCGGCCGCCTGACCGATGCCATCGCGGATCATCTGTCCCACACCGTCCGCGTGACGCCCGGCAATCACCTCGACGCCGTCGTCGTCGGTGCCGGCCCGAACGGGCTCGCCGCTGCGATCGCGCTCCAGCGCGCCGGACGGCAGGTCCACGTCATCGAGGCGGACGAGCGCATCGGTGGCGGCTGCCGGACGGCCGACCTGACACTCCCCGGCTTTCATCACGACGTCTGCAGCGCGGTCCACCCGCTCGGCCGCAGCTCCCCCTTCTTCGCTTCCCTGCCCCTCGAGCGCCACGGCCTGCACTGGATCGAGTCGCCGGTCGAGATGGCGCACCCGCTCGACGGTGGACGCGCCGCGCTCGTCCTGCGCGATGTCGACGCCACCGCCAATGGCCTCGGCCGGGACGCCGGGCGCTACCGGGCCCTGGTCGGCCAGCCATCACGGGCATGGGCCACCATCGCGCGCGACCTGCTGGGCCCGCTCCGCCCGTTCCGTGCCCTGCGGCACCCGCTGACATCGGTGGGCCTCGCGGCCCGCGGCATCCTCCCCACCGCGGCCCTGGTACGGGCATTCCGCACCGAGGAGGCGCGCGCCATCCTGGCCGGCGTCAGCGCGCATTCGATGCTGCCGCTCGACGCCCTTGCGACGGGGATGTTCGGAACGACCCTGCTCGCGAGCGCCCATGCCGTCGGCTGGCCGATCCCCGCCGGTGGCAGCCAGGCGATCGTCGATGCGCTCGCTGCACACCTCGTGGAGCTCGGCGGCTCGATCGAAACCGGGATGCGGATCGAGCGCATGGGGCAACTGCCCTCTCACCGTGCCGCGTTGCTCGACGTCACGCCACGCCAGCTCCTCGCCATCGCCGGCGACCGCATCCGCGGGGCGTATGCGGCACAGCTGCGCCGCTTCCGCTACGGGCCGGGTGTCTTCAAGCTCGACCTCGCCCTCGACGGCCCGGTGCCGTGGACGAACCCGCGCGTCGGCGACGCGATCACCGTCCACGTCGGCGGCACGTACGAGGAGATCGCCACCTCGGAACACGCGGTCCACCGCGGCCGCGTCAGCGACCGTCCCTTCGTGCTGGTCGCCCAGCCGTCGCGCTTCGACCCGACGCGGGCGCCGGCCGGGAAGCACACGCTGTGGGCGTACTGTCACGTACCGCCGGGCGCGGAGACCGACATGACGGAGCCGATCCTGCGCCAGATCGAGCGCTTCGCGCCGGGCTTCAGGGATTTGATCATCGGTCGCCACGCCATCGGTCCGGCCGCCATGGAGGCGTACAACGCGAATTATGTCGGCGGCGACATCAACGGCGGCCTCCAGTCGCTCGCCCAGTTCGTGACCCGCCCCGCCGTCCGCCTCGACCCGTACTCGACCCCGGATCCGGGGATCTTCATCTGCTCCTCGTCGACCCCGCCGGGCGGTGGCGTTCATGGGCTGTGCGGCGCGCACGCCGCCGCGAGCGCGCTGCGTGATGTGCTCGCCTGACGGCCGCCGTGCCGTAACGATTGCGGGACGCGCCATCGCCACCATCGGTCCATGAGCAGTCGCATGGAGCCGACACCGATGCAGTCCGAACCGTCCGCACCTCCCGAGACGCCCGCCGGTCGCCGCCGCGATACCGATGCTTGGGCACGACCTATCACGCGGCTGCACGTCGCCGCACGGACCGATGGCGCCCTCACCGCCACCGTCAGCGGGAAGCGGCTCGCCGGCCCGATGCAGGGCTTCGGCCAGATGTGGCAGAAGACGTTCCGCGTGCGCCTCGAGGGGGTCGATGCCGGCGTCACTCCCGAGTCCGTCGTCGCCGCCTGGAAGGAGCACTTTCCCGAGTTCTGGCCAAAGGGCAACACGTTCTACGCGCCGCTGTCCGGCATCCGCCCCGGCGAGGTGGCCCTCCTCTCGGTCAGCGCCGCCGGTCCGGTCCGCCTCCACACCGGGGTGATGGTCACGTACGCGGACGAGGAGTCGTTCACGGTGATGACGCCGGAGGGTCACATGCTCGCCGCGTGGATCACCTTCACCGCGTTCCGCGCCGCCGACGGGACCGTCGTCGCCCAGGCGCAGGCGCTGGAGCGGACGAGCGACCCGCTCTTCGAGCTGGCCTACCTCGTTCCGTGGGCGCAGCGCAAGAACAACGCGTTCTGGGAGCAGACGCTCGAGGCCGTGGCGCGCCACCACGGGGTCACCACGACCTGCGAGACGACCATCGTCTGCGTCGACCGGCGGCGGCAATGGCGCTACGCGGGCAACGTGCGCCACTCATCGGCGTTCCGGTCGGCACTCCACACCGCGGCGGCGCCCCTGCGCTGGGTTCGTCGAGCGCGATAGCACGTGCCCCACATACAGGGACGCCTGTCCGACGCTTGCCAGGCGCGAGCGCATGGCGACAGTCGATTTGCCGCGCTCGAGATCCCTGTCATGGGCGCGGTTGGCAATCGCCGAGCTCCACATGTCCAGCTGTCCGATCAGCCGCGACAGGAGCCAGCGAACGGAGCGTTCGTCGTCGAGGCCTTCGACCGACAGCTGAATCGGCGCATCGAGCGTCGCCGGATCGAGCCTATCGGCCCGGTTGACCATCTCGCCGATCAACCAGATGTAGTCTCCAGGCTTACGCGCAACCGATCGCCGCGGCCGCCCGCAGCGTTACGCGAGAAAGCCGCCCAGTGCGCGGTTGCAGTCATCCCGCTAGGCCGAGGCCAGAAGGCTTTCCATCTCCCGCAGGACCGATCCGGGCCGCTCCAGCCATGCAAAATGGCCGACGCCGGGTAGGATCCGTAGGCGCACGCCCTGAATCAGCGCCGCGCTCCGCTCGGCCTCCGCGTAGGGGATGGGCGATCCGTCGCCGTGCAGGACAAGCGCGGGCATCCGCAGGCGAGGCAATCCGCGCTCGAGGGTGCCGCCCTCGTAGTGCTGCGCGATCGACGCCCACGTGGCCAGGTGCCCCTCGAGATCAATCCGAAAATCAGGCATGGGCGGCGCCGATTCAGGATCCGCGAAGTAGTGCGGCCACAGCATGCGAAAGGTCTCGAGCCACTCCTCGGTTGTCGCTTCGCCAGCATCCTCGTGCACGGAGTACTCGCCCAGATGGACCCGCTGGGCGTCGGTGAGCCGTCGCGACAGGTTCTCACTGAGCGCCGATGCCCCGCCGTCGGGGAGCGCTCCGAGCGCATCGAGCGCCGCCAGAACGGTCACCCGTTCCGGGTGCGCCACCGCCAGGTGCATCGCCAGGTGGCCACCCCACGAGTGGCCGACGATCCATGCTTGCTGCCAACCCAGCCCATCAAGCACGGCCACGGCGTCCGCCACATGTCCGTCCACGCTGCGGTCTCCGCCGGTGATCGACGGCGCGAGCCCGCGCTGCTGATAGCGAGCCACGGTCATCACCCCTGACAGTTCAATGGCCAGCTCGGCGAGGTACTCGGACATCCCAGGGCCCCCGTGAAGCAGCACGGCCGGCGGGCCGCTGCCGCGCACCCAGCCCACGATCTCGCCGTCAGCCACCGGGGCGTGAAACTGATGCTCGGTCGCGAGGGTGATCACCGGGAACAGGATACGCTTGGCGCCGCCCACCTTGCTCTCACGACGCATTGATCCAGCCGATTGGCTCGAGTGCCCAATCGAGTTGTATAAGTCCTCCCACAAGCCGGACTGGAACTCCGCCCCATTGTCCGTTTGGATCACCTCGACGCGGAATGGGAGCCTCGCCAGGACCTCGTCGAGGAAC
>JBBRWZ010000003.1:0-63556 GCA_038248895.1 Candidatus Limnocylindria bacterium
CCTCGGTCGAGCCACCAGTAGAGGCTGCGAGTCCCCGCGACGTCCACGCCGATCGAGATGCCTTCGCCATCGCTGACGATGAGGCAGAAGGAGCCGTCGAGACGTTCCCAGAACCGCTTGGGGTCGCGCCGGAAGTCCGACGCCAGTCGTTCGAACAGCTCAGCGGCGTCCACCCGCGTAGGGATGTCGATGCCACCCAGCGACCGGATATCGCCGTCGAGATGGAATGCCAGCGCGGGATCGCCGCCGCGCAAGGTCAGGAAACGCCGCGCAGCGTGGCCCACCACGAGAGCACCGTCGCTCACGTGCGCGATCTCAATTCCCGGGTTTGAGCTTGTGGTGTGGTCCTGAAGGCGACCGAGGACCCGTTGCGCCAGTAAGCCTCGCCCGGTGACCCCGAACAACACTTGCATCGGTACGCGACTCAGTTTCGTATCCGCCGCCGTCAGGTTCACGTTCCGGAACGTTGCGAGCCCGCGCGGAGGCGCGTCAGGGTAGCAGGTCGGTCGCGGTAGCATCAGGTCGTGGCACGCGATAGCGAGCGTCGGCTCATGTACCTGGTCACCTCCCTCGACCTGGGTGGCGCCGAGCAGCAGGTTCGATTGCTTGCGCGTGAGTTCAGCCGGCGAGGGTGGCAGATCGACGTCGTCTCGATGGTCGAGCCCGATCGACCTGAACCGATGCTCGACGCTGCCGGCATCGTGGTCTCATCGCTCGGGATGTCGCGCGGCCTCCCTGACCCGCGAGGGCTGGCTCGCTTCGTGCGGCTCGTCCGCCGTCGTCGTCCGCATGTCATCCATGCCCAGATGGTCCACGCGAACCTGCTTGCGAGCATTTCGCATCCCTTCGTGCGGGATCCCGTGGTCATAACAAGCGCTCGCTCGCTCAACGAAGGCTCGCGATGGCGCTACGTTGCCTACCGGATGACGCACCGCCTTGTCGATGTCGTGACTGCCGTCAGTCACGCGGTCGCGGACGAGCTGGTGCGCCGTCGCGCCGTCGCGAAAGGGCGCATCGTTGTCGTCCCGAGCGGAATCGACGCTGCGGAGCATCGCCGCGATGCACAATTGCGTGCGGCGGTCCGCGGAGAGCTCGGACTCGGGGACTTCTTCGTGTGGCTCGCCGCGGGACGCCTCGTCCCGGCCAAGGCGTATCACCGGTTGATCGATGCATTCGGCGAGGTTCACCGCGGTCATCCAGAATCAGCGCTCCTTATCGCCGGGGATGGTCCGCTCGAGTCAATGCTCCGTGCAGCGGTGACGGAGCGCGGTCTCCTTGCCAGCGTGCAGCTCCTGGGCCGGCGAGACGACGTCCCGGCACTGATGAGCGCGGCAGACGCCTGTGTGATGAGCTCAGACTGGGAAGGGCTTCCAATGCTTCTGCTCGAGGCGGCCAGCGCCTCGCTGCCGACGGTTGCCACCGACGTCGCCGGGAACGGGGAGGTCGTGGTGGATGGTGAGACTGGCTACCTCGTCCCAGCCGGAGATCCGATGGCGCTCGCGCGAGCAATGGAGCGCGTGATGGACCTGACCGATGCCGGGCGCTCGGCGCTTGGCGAGGCTGGGCGCGAACACGTGGCCGCCCGGTTCGACCTGGTAATGATCGCCGACAGGTGGGAGGCGATCTATGAGGCAGAGCTCGAGCGGCGCGGCACCGGGCGATCCTAGCTCGGCTGACCGGCAGCAGACGACGATATCGCCCCTGCAGATGCTGACGGGCTCGCACTCGGCAGCTGCGTCAGCCAGCGGCGAGCCCAGAGCTCAAATACGAGGAGAAGCCAGAGCCTGTGCGCGTTGTCGGCGCTTCCCCGTTCGTGCTGCGCGAGCAGCGTGGCCGCGACCGACTGGTCGAGGTGCGAGCGCAGCTGAGCGTCAGGTGCCAATACCACCTCCCGGTAGCGATCCCCAAGGCTCGCTCGAAACCAGGCTCCCAGTGGCACCGTGAAGCCGAACTTCGGCTGATCCAACAGCTCGGCAGGCAGCAGCTCCCGCGCGACCTCGCGGAAGAGCAGTTTGGTCGTGGAGAAGCGGAGCTTTCGGTCGGCAGGAAGCGTCGCGGCGAATTCGAAGAGCACATGATCGAGCAGCGGAACGCGTGCCTCCAGCGAGCTGGCCATGGTGGCGCGATCCACCTTGACGAGGACGTCCTCAGGGAGGTACGTGAGGGCGTCGGTCCGCATCATGCGATCCATGGAGCCGCGTGGTCCTCCGTTGAATGCATCAGCCAGATACGAATCTTGGTCGGCAAGCACCTCGTCTCCCAGGAGCCCGCTGCGAAGGGACCTGCTGCACACAGACATCGTATCCGCGTAGCGCTCGAAGTTCGTCATCGCCGCCAGGCGCGGCCACGAATCACCGCGACGCTCCCGCCGGATCGATGCAGGCAGGCGTCGAACAGTCCCCTGTGCGACTCGAGCACCGGCCGTACGGAGGGGGGCGGGGATGCGACTCATTCGGGACAGCGCAAGCTGGCGGCGGTAGCGGTCGTAACCGCCGAAGACTTCGTCGCCGCCGTCTCCGGAGAGTACGACCTTCACTTCCCGCGCGGCGAGCTGGGCCACTCGGAATGTCGGAAGGGCGGATGGATCCCCGAACGGCTCGTCGAAGTGCTCCACCAACTCGGGCAGCATCTCCATCACGTCGAGCTGGACGACCTCGTCGGTGTGGTCGGCACCGATGTGCCTGGCCGTGGCTCGCGCCAGTTCCAGCTCATTGATCTCGGGGTCCTCGAACCCGACTGTGAAGGTCCGGATGGGCCGAGCCGACGCTTCCGCCATGAGCGCCCCAACGGTCCCCGAGTCGATTCCTCCGGAGAGGAAGAGCCCAACAGGAACGTCGCTGCGAAGGCGTAGTCGAGTCGCCTCTCGGAGCAGGGCGAGGCACTCTGCACGCTCGTCCGCCCGGCTCCGACGTGCCTTTGGCTCGTATTGAGGTTCCCAATACGGACGCGTCATCACCTCGCCGCCCTCCCAGGTAAGGACCGTTGCGGGAGGAAGCTTCTGAACCCCATCGATAATCGTCCGTGGCGACGGGATGTACTGATATTCAAGGAACTGCGCCAGCGCCGTCCTGTCGAGCCGGCGGCCGACAGACGCGTCCGCAAGAATGGCCTTCAGCTCCGATCCATAGGTCAGGCGTCCGTGCGCGAGGCGCCAGTACAGCGGCTTCTTCCCGAGCCGATCTCGCGCCAGCAGCAGCCGCCGCTTGCGCCGATCCCACAGTGCGATCGCGAACATGCCTCGAAGGTGGTCCACAAAGCCGTCACCGTGCTCCTCATACAGGTGGACGATGGTCTCGGTGTCGCCACGCGTCGTGAAGACATGGCCGCGGCGCTCGAGATCGGTCCGCAGCTCTACGTAGTTGTAGATCTCACCGTTCTGCGTGACCCAGACCGTCCCGTCCTCGTTGGTGACCGGCTGGCGTCCTGTATCGAGGTCGATAATCGACAGACGCCGGGCTCCGATCTCCGCCCGATCGTCGGCGAGACTCCATTGATCGTCCGGCCCGCGATGCGCAAGGGAGTACAACATTGCGTTGACGAGCTCTCGATCCTGGGGTGCAAGGCCGTGAGATGTGACGATGCCGGCGATTCCGCACATTGGTGTTCCAACGTCCTGTTTGAGGCGTGAGCGTGCCGGACCGCACCCCCGTAGTCAACCGCGTTACGTCGCGCACGAACCTGCAATGGCCTTTGTCACCCTGAGCTCCGGAGACCATCACCCTCCGCGACACGGAGGAGGCAGCTGCCGCGTCGCCAGAAGGCCTATATACTCCGACCCAATGTCTGCTGTCGACTGAGACCGTGCCGCTCCGCTTCCACCTAGACGTGCTCCGCTCCTCGATCTGGCTGATCGTTCTGAGCGTGGCCGTCGCTGCTTCTGTCGCGGTGGTGGTCAGTATGCAGCTGCCGCGTACGTATGAGTCGCGCGCCACGCTGTACGTGGGTCAAACCTTGGGTGACCCACAGCTCGACTACAGCGGCCTTCTTGCATCTCAGATCCTCACTCAGACCTACGCGGAGCTTGTGACGACACGGCCGGTTCTCCTTGCCGTCATCGCGGACCTCGACCTCGAGATGACGGCCACGGACCTCAAGAAGAAGGTGTCGACTGAGATTCCGTTGGAGGGCACGCTGCTCGAGATCGCGGTTCGAGACCGCGACCCCGAGCTGGCTGCAAGTATCGCCAATGCGATTGCACAGCAGCTTGTCGCGCAGGCACCCCAAGAGGATCCCTCGGTAGCCGAGGATCTACAACGACGACTCGACAATCTCGACGCCACGATCAATCGGCTGGAGGCCGAGGTTTCGGCGCTGTTGGCTCGACCGACTCGCACCGCTGCCCAGGAAGAGCGACTTGCGGTGGTGGAGGAGCAGCTCGCTACGTTTAGCGCAACGAGATCGACATTGATCGAAGACATGAGCCATGGTTCGCCCAACGCACTCACGGTGGTTGAGGATGCTATAGCGTCGGATGATCCTGTCGCTCCCAGCCGGAGCATGATCGTTGGGCTGGCAGCGGCTGCGAGCCTTGCCGGTTCCGTCCTGCTCGCCTACATACGCAATGCACGGTCGCGCGCTGTTGACGACAGCGCCGTCGAACATCGCGCGCGAGGCGGCTCGGTCAGGAGCGCGCCTGTCGAGGGGCCACCCGCCTAGGTGTTCTTCCTAGTCAGTGTATTGACGGGAGCCCGAGTGCCGATGTCGTGGGAGTACGAGGCCTACGCCTCCGCCCCAGTCTTGGCTGCGCCTTGCCGCCACGATGACGCGGTGGCCGCCCTGCTGTCGATCTTCTCCAACGCCACCACGCTTCGCGACCCAGAGCGCCTTCGAGCTCGGCGCGTACCTGGCCGCGCAGCGTTGTCGACGTTGCCCGCCGCGGTGAGTCGCGACCGATTCTCCCACGCCAAGCTGCGCGGGCGACGCTGTTCATCCCAGAGCGCGCCATCGGGCCTGCTTGACAACGGACATCCGTCCCGCCGTCCTGCAACCAATCGGCCCAGGACGAATCCCCGGCGTCTTCGGTACCAAGTCGCCATGGCGCTCCGTGGCGCCCGCGTTGACACTCCCCAGGCGCGTGACCGGCGAGATCGCCACCACTGAATGGCAAGCGCGGCCTCACGAGGAGCGGACTATTGTTCTGGGATGGAAGCCGATGGATCGACCAGCGGGCTGCGACTCGCCCGGCCGCGAAGCCACAGGGCCGCCGCTTCCGGGACTGGCTCGCCACCGGAATCATCATCCTCGCCACTGTCGCGATCGCCTTCCCGTCGATTCGCGCACAGGCGGACGTCCCGATCCTCTCCCTTTCTCCGGGCAACGGGAATGTCGGGGCGCGCGTAACGCTTGAGGTGCACGGGGCCGAGCCTGGAGCGTGGCTGAATGTGACCTGGGACGGCTCGGCGGCAAGCATGCCGGCCGGCGTCGCCTCGAGAAAGGGCGAGCTTAAGGTCCGCTTCACCGTCCCAGCGACAACGCCGGGATCCCACACGGTTGCCGTCGTCACCACGGCGCCGCCACCCCGCGGGAGACCTGATCGCTCCATCGGCGCTGTGCAGCCAGCCGGTGTGGTGCTCGCGAGGATCGGCTTCGTGGTCGAGGGTGCGCCTCCCGTAGTGGAGACGCCGGCTCCCATTCCGACCGCCACCGTCTCGGCTGCGGTCGTCACGCCGTCGCCAACGCTTGCTCCGACGCCCGTCCCGACCGCGGTCCTTCCATCTCCCGTGGTCACGCCCGTGATGACGCCGACACCAGCGCCTCCGGCCCCGCCACCCGGATGCCCCCGCGTCGCGACTGCCGACGCCACTGGAGCCGCTGATGCGACGGCAGCGCTCATGGCAGATATCAATGCGACACCGGCCGGAGGGACCCTCTGCCTCCAGGCAGGCGGGACGTATCGCCTGAATGGTCAGCTCCACATCGTCAACCGCAACGGCCTGACCATCGAGGGCAACGGGGCGACCATCAGGCGGCCCAGCGAGTCTGCATCGCCGCTGGTGCTTGTCGACCAGGGCGGCAACGACGTCACGCTGCGCAACTTCACGTTGGACGGGGCGAGCTCGCAGCCGGGTGTGTGGAGGGCGAGCCTCGAAGCCGGTCATGCGATCTGCATTGGCGGCTCGATCCGGGTTACCCTCGATGGCATGACGCTGCGCAACGTGACCGGCGATGGGCTGTACATCGCCGGCGGCGCGAGCTTGTTCCGGCCCGCCGATGGCGTGACGATGGTCAGCTCAATCATCGACGGCACTGGGCGGAATGGCGTGTCCATCACCGACGGCGGCGACCATGTCGTGATTGCGGGCAATGTCTTTCGCCGCATCGGTTACTACACGTTCGACATCGAGCCCAATGGACATACCGAGCTCGGCTTGCCGGGCGCTGTCAACGTCGATTTCGTGGACAACGCGCTGGGCCCGCAAGCCTACGCCTACAACCCCACCGTCCACGGGTTCGTGTTCGCAGTGACCGGCAGCTCAGGCGGCGGTCCCGCGATCGACATCGATGTCAGCCGCAATGTCCTCAGCGGGCAGCCGTTTCGCGTCGGCGTCTACGACAACGGGGGAGCGCGACAGAACATCAGGGTCACCTATAACCGCACCGACACCCGGAACACGGGGCAAGTCATGACACCGCTGCTCTTCTTTGGCGGCGTGGCTGGGCTGGCGGTCATGAACAATGTTGGCTTCACCAATGCCGAGGTCAGCACGCCGGGCTCGACGAGCGTTAGCCTCAGCGGGAACCAATGAGCTTGAGACCTCCCGCTGCTATTGGCGCCTCCCTCCGTTGACACGCTCATTGCAACGTGCGCACACTCCGGACGCTGCAGCATCCAAAGCATCGTCACATCTGATACTCCGCGTTGGGTGACCGGTGAACGCGAAAGTGAACGAGCAAGCGAGTGGTCAAGTGGCGCCGACCGAAGCGGTTCCGACGGTGGTGTCCGTCGCGGACGATTCAGGCCCCACCTTCACCATCTTCACGCCGACGTATAACCGCGCTCACGTGCTCGATCGGGTGTACCGGAGCCTCGTGGCGCAGACGTTCCGCGACTTCGAGTGGCTGGTCATCGACAACGCTTCCACGGACGGGACGGACGCACTGGTCGACGCCTGGGTTCGTGACGCTGAGATTAGGGTTCGCTACCTGAAGAACGAGGCCAACATTGGCCGCCAGGGATCCTGGCGAAGGGCAATTCAGGAGGCGCGCGGCAGGCTGTTCACGGAGATGCGGTCGGCGGACAGCCTTGTTCCCCACGCGCTCGAGCGTCTGAAGTACCACTGGGACTCGATCCCTGACGTCGAGCGAGCGCACTTCTCGGCGGTAAGCGCGCTCGCCGTCGATGAGTACGGCCGGCTGGACGGGACGCCATACCCGCGTGATGTGCTCGACGCGGATTCGATCTCGATACGATTTCGGCACAAGGTTCGGGGTGACAAGTTCGGGTTTCAACGGACCGACGTCTTGCGCAGCGTGCCGATCCCGGACCTTCCTGGCTACGCTGGGTACATCCCCACGCGGATCGTCTGGCGCGCAATTGCCCGTCGCTACAAGACTCGCTTCGTGAATGAGCCGCTCCGCGTGTATTGGCACGACCAGGGACCGGGCCTGTCCCATCCGGTCGACAAGTGGACCAACGCTCCGGGCCGCATGCTCGAGGCGGAAGATCTCCTGAACAACGACTTGCGTTGGCTGCGCTTCGCTCCGGTAACCTTCTTTCGCAGCGCGGCGGCGTACGTGTGCAGTGGCTGGCACGCGGGCCGATCGCCGTTCCGTCAGGTTGCGGAGCTGCGCGGCGCAGGCGCTCGCCTCCTATGGCTGGCGGCTCTTCCGGTCTGGACGGCGTTTTTTCTGATCCAGCGCGTTGCTCCTCCGCTCGGGCGGCGGCTGCCGAATCCATAAAGCAAACCCCATGTGAGCTCCGTCACTCCGTTTGCCTCGGCAGCCTTAGCCGTTGAGCGACGAGGCGAAGCAACGTGGGAATTTCCTCGATCCCCAGGGCGATGGCGGTGATCGTGTATACGATGGCTGCCGCCAGCCCGACCGGGATGAGGAGGAGCAGGTCCGCAAGGCCGCCACCGCGGCCGACGCCGGACCAAGCGATGGCCGTCACGGCGGCGGCTGGGAGGGCAATGGCACCAAGGGCTCGCACTGTGGTGAGCGCAAGCTGGCGCAGAGGAAAATCGTCTTCCGCGCGGGCCAGCCGCACGGCGAGGAATCCAACCAGGATGCTGCCCGTGATCGAGCTGGACAGGGCAATCCCCGCTACGCCGAGCCATCCGCCGAGGACTAGGTCAAGCGTGATATTCATGATCACATTCATAACGCCGGTGGCGAGCAGTACCCCCCCGCGACGACGAGCATTGTGGGCTCCGGCCAGCACCGGCGAGACCATCATCACCAGGATCAGCGGCCCAAAGGCGGCCACGACACCCGTCGTGACTGCGATCTCGCTTGCCCCAAACTTTCCGCGCCCGAAGGCGACCTCCACGGCGAGTGGAGCCAGCGCCACTGCTAGGATCGCAACAGGAACGAACGCTACCAGGGCGTACGCGATGGATCGTCCGGTCGTCGCCCCGAGGCGAGAAGCGATCGCGTGACCAGCAGCCCGGACCTGCGCCGGGTACAGCGCAGAGCTCCATGCCGGCGCTATCGCGGTGATCGGTGTCCGGATCAGTACCTCGCCATACCGGAGAGCGCTTACGGCGCCGGGGCCGATGAGCGACGCTATGGCGCGGTCGCCTATGACGTTGATCTGTAGGATCGCCCCGCTCATGGTGAGGGGCAATGCGTGCGAGAGAAACGCCCCCAAACCCAATCCCCGGACCCGCCCTATCAGAAGCGGTGCAATCGATGCTCGAACCGTTGCGACAAGAAGCACCGCCGTCGTGACCATCGGTCCTAGCAGGTGGCCGAGAGCGTATGCCCCTAGCCCGAGTGGGCCCCAGAGCAGAACGAGGACCACGAGCGTTGTGGCCGGCCCGCTCAGCGTCGCAAGGGCGATCGGCGCAAAGCGTTCCTCGGCCTGGCAGAGCGACATCAGGATGCCGGCTACCGGAGAAAACAAGGCGACCGGCGCCAGAAGGCGGAGGTAGCCAACGGCGCTGTCTCGGCTGGCTTCACTCAGGCCGGGGCCAGCGATCGCGACCACTGGGCCCGCAAAGGCAATCAGCGAGATCGTCACGAGGATCGCGCCGGTCGCGACAAGAGTAAGGACTGCTCCGGCGAGGCGGCGTGCCTGCCGCGGACCGGCGGAGCTACGCGCTTCGAGGTAGGCAGGAACCAGCGCCGTGATCGTGCCGCTTGTCAGGACCCCTGACAGGCTCAGGGGCAGGACCAGCGCGATCAGGAGCGCGTCGAGTTCCCGCGAGAGGCCAACCTGCGCCGCAACGAACAACTCCCGCCCCAATGCGACGAGCTGCACTGCCAGGCTCCCGCCTGTCAGGATCAGCGCGGATCTGCCGACCCTGCGAAGGGACGGTCCGGTGCTGGACGCGGTCATGCGCCAGGTGAAACTTTCATGCCCCAGTCCGAACGCGCCAACGGACGCGCCTGTCGACGAACCACCTGAGCATCGAGGGGGGCGCTATCGTCAGGAGGCCGATCATCACTGACCTCGCAGACGGACTTGCGCGAAGCGCTTGCCAGGATGCGTGGCGTGCTCGACGGCCGCAACCGGCGAGGGCAGCCCACTTCGCCATCTCGCCATTCGCTTCGGCATATTGGCGGGGCGCCACTTCGCGCATATCGGACCCGACCGCCTGGAGGACCGCCTGGTACGCCCACATCTTCTGCAGCGACTCCGCGGGCGTGTACCCACGCACGCTGATTCGGTCGGCGCCCGCGGTGTCGACAATGCCAACGACCTCATGGACAAGCCAGCCTGGCTTCCGCCTCAAGAGCGGCCACCAGAGCGATGCCTCACCCCCCGAAGCCCGTTCCTCGAACCTTTGCCCGCCCAGCATGTCGCGCTGGACCAGCTTCCAGAAGTCGCCCCGAAATCGGCCACAGAGGGCATCTTCGTAGGTGACGAGACCCTCGCGATAAGGCATCTGTCCGCTGCCCTCGGCACCATCCCTTCGGCGGTACCAGCCCATGACCTGGGAGTACGCGCCATCCGATGACGCGAACACTCGAGTCAAGGTTTCAATTGCCTCAGGCAGCAGCACGTCATCGCTGTCGAGGATGCCGAAGTAACGCGAATCCACAGGTACGAGGCCCAGGCCGACATTCTTGGCCGCCGTTACCCCTCGGTTGGTTTTGTGTCGTACGACGTGCACGCGGGCGTCCGCGGCATACCGACGCAGCATGACCTCGGTCTCATCGGTTGAGCCGTCGTCGACGATGAGCACGCCGACATCAGTATAGGTCTGCGCCAACACGCTATCGACACTGCGCGGAACGAGGCGCGCGCGATTGTATGTTGGGATGACGATGCAGACAGCAGGCGCTCGTTTCACGCGGGGACTGCCTCTCTGACGGTGGAGCCGTGTGCAATCGGGGGTCGAGTGCGCTGTCGGACAATGTTTAGATCCGCCGCGTGGGACGGTCGCCGTCCCATTGGCCCGGCGATTATTGCACGCCTCCGCCCCGGCGCCGGTCCGACAGTTCTCGGTAGAGTGCTGCGAATTCCCGGACGAACCGGCCCATGCTGAAGTTTGACTCCACATGCAGGCGCCCAACTCGCCCCATGCGCTCACGCAGCAGGCGGTCGTCGGCAAGCCGCGCGAGGGCGCGGGCCAGTGCCGGCCGGTCGCCAGACGGAACGAGCAGGCCGCTCTCTCCATCAAGCACGACTTCTCGCATGCCGCCGACGTCGGTCGCGACCACGGGGCGGCCCGCGGCGTGCGCCTCGAGCATCGCATTCGGAAGTCCTTCGCTCTTCGACGAAAGCACGACGAGGTCGGCCGCCATGTAAACGCGGTTCGCATCCTCCACAGCTGCTCAGCCACGGCAGCCCGTACGCCGAAATCATTGCCTGGCCACTGCAGGACGAGGCCGACCATCGCGCGGCCGCTTGCCGAGTTGCAGCTCTGGATGTCTAGATTGGGCGCTTGGCGGGGACGCGCGCCGTGACGCCCGCGATCAACACCGGCAGCATCAGCGGTGGCCCATCAAGGTGTTTGCAAGCGCGCCACGAGTTTCGCGCGATGGATACGTCCGGATGACTATGCAGACAGTGGGCGTTCGCCTAATGACTGGCGTGCCTCTCGCGGTTGGACTCTCTAATGCCCGGCAATTCTCTGGCGGGGTCGGGAAACGTCGACGCCACGCGCAGGGCGGAGCGCGGCGGCATCTCGTCGGCGATTATGATACGCAACCTCGGGCAAGGTCGTGTTCCGCTTAGGAGGCCGACGAGGTTCGAGAGGCATTTCCGGATTACGGCAGGATGGTTCTGCGAGTGCCCTGATGAAGCCAACAATTCTACTGCTTGGGAGCAACGCCCGAGCTGCACTCGCTGTCTGCCGATCGCTCGGTAGGATGGGCGCTCGGATCGAGATCCTGCGATTTTCCCCAGACAAGACACCGGCAGACTTCTCAAAATATTGCGCGAGATCTCTCTACATCGGCGAGCCGTACGCCGACGTGAGGCGCTATTCCGAGGCCCTTCTCAGTCTGGTCGCTCGGCGGCGCTACGACTATCTTTTTCCCATCAATGACGTAGCAAATGAGCTTGCGTACTTCAACTACGACTCGTTGCGTGCGCTCGCGACCCTGATCGGCCCGACGCCGGAGAACTACCGCAAAGCGTCGAACAAGCATATTGCCATTCAGATTGCCCAACAGGCCGGGATAAGGCCTCCAGAGAGCGTGTATGTCGCCGGCGAAGGCTCGCCCCTGCCCGGGCTCGCCTTTCCGATGTATGCCAAACCGGTTCACTCGGCGCTGATCCGGGCAAACTATCTCCATAGATTTACCGTACGCAAAGTGACGTCGCAGGCTCAGCTCGAGGCCAAGCTACGAGATGACCTTCCGCGCGTTCCTGTCCTGCTGCAGCACGAAATCTCCGGGCACGGCGTCGGCCTCAACTTTTGCGCATTCAAGGGCACGCTCTGCGGCGTCTCTGTCACGACCAGGGTCCACGAACCGGTTGGTGGCGGCGGAAGCAGCTATCGGCGAACGGGCGACTTGACGCCTGAGCTCATTGACGTAGCGAAGGGGATTGCACGGAGTGTCGAGTGGACCGGAATGATGATGATCGAGCTCAAGTCCGACGGGCGAGACCTTTACATGATGGAGTTGAATTGCCGCCCTTGGGGATCGATCGAGGTATCCATTCAGTCGGGCGTTGATTATCCTCGCCTAGTGTTGGAATCCATGATCCGTCAGGGGCCGACGGATACCGCTCTGCCAGCTCGGCAGATATACGTGAGGAATCTGAAACGCGATCTCGGCTGGATATGGCAACGGAGGCACACATGGCTCACGAAGGAGTCGGACCTCCCGGCATGGCTCTGGTCCTTCCATCGCGTCGTCCTGGGACGAGAGAAGTTCGATGTGGAACAGCCCGGTGATTTCCTGCCGGGCCTCTCGCAGCTGTCTGCATCTCTATCGCAGCTCGGGAAGAGAGGCGCGCGGCTGTTGCGCAGGATGGTAGCTCGTTCGCACGGCTCGTCCGCTCGGCCGCGCGTATCGCCAGGCTCGAAGCTCATGTTCGTATGCAAGGGAAACATCAATCGAAGCGTGGTGGCCCACCACTATCTCAGTGCCCAAGGATTCCTCAGCGTCTGCTCCGCCGGCCTCATCGGCCAGCATGGGAGAATGCCGAGCGCACAGGCCGAGGCGTATTTGCGCACGCTTGGCATCGACGCCTCCGAGCACCGATCGAGGGATGTGCGAACGCTGGAGCGAGAGCTGAAGAAGGCCGACCTCGTCATCGTCTTCGACCGCCGCACCATGGCGGAGCTGGCCGAGCGTTATCCGACGCTCACTGGCCACGTCCGACTCCTGAGCTCGATGAGCTCGGGACGAACCGAGTCCATCGGGGACCCACATGACCGTACTGACGCGGAGTATGTGGAGTGCTTCGATCGGATCGTCAGCCACCTTGACCGTCTCATCGCCGATGGCCGCTGATGAGCGGCCCTAAGTTCGTGATCCGGCTGGATGACGTCTGTCCCACGTTGCGCTGGGCGAGCATGGACAAGGCGGCGGCGCTCTTCGCCGAGCTCGGCATCCGGCCCCTCATCGGCGTGGTCCCCGACAACCGGGATGAGCACCTCATCATCGATCCCCCTCGGCCCAATTTCTGGGAGCTCGTTCGTGCGTGGGTCAATGCCGGCTGGGTCGTTGCCCAGCACGGGTATCAGCATCGGTACGTGAATAGGTCGCCGGGAGTCCTGCGGATCGGCAGCAGGAGCGAATTCGCCGGACTTCCCTTCGAGGAACAACACCGCAAGCTCTCGCTGGGCCATCGGCTGCTCGAAGAGCGCGGAATTGATGCTGATACATTCATGGCGCCGTCCCACTCATTCGATGCGGCGACTCTCGCTGCTATGCGCGCCGTAGGTATGAAGTACGTCACCGACGGATTCGGGCTCTTCCCGTACGAGGCCGACAGCCTGACGTTCGTGCCCCAGCTCTTTGCGTCGCCATGGCATTTCGGGGTTGGGATCTACACCGTCTGTCTTCACGTCAACGACATGGACGAAGCGGGTCTTGCCCGCCTTGCGCGCTTTTGCCACTCGCGAAGACAAGACATCATCGACTTCCGTGAGGCAAGCGCGATTCGCGGGCCGCGCGTCCTAACGGGCTGGACCGGCTGGACGCTCGCTCACGGCATTCGGGGCGCGCGTCACCTGCGCGCCAGAGTCAAGATCTCGCTCTCGTAACGGCTGACGATTGCCCGCGGTGAGTATGGCTCGATCGCGCGCTCGCTCACCCTCCCCGGCCGGCGCTCGCTCCAGCTTCGCAGTGCGGCGGCGAGGTCGTCCGCTGAGACTGATCTCGCGATCTCACACTCCGGGATGGGTGCCAGTATTTCCCGGACGCCGCCGGGCGCGGGCATCGCTATGACGGGTGTGCCGCATGCCAGGGCTTCCAGGACGACGTTCGGGAAGGCTTCGAAGCGCGAGCTGAGCACGAACGCGTCGGCTCGCGCGAAGAATGGGTACGGGTTCTCCCGGAATCCTAGGAACTTGATCCTGTCATCCACGCCGAGCGCGCGGCTCATCTGTTTGAGCTTGACCTCAATGTGACCAGCCCCCAGGAGTTCTAACTCGATCTGAAGCTCAGGGCACTTTGCCACGGCCTGGATCAGCAAATCGAAACCCTTCGAAGGGATCAGACGGCCGGCGGCCACCAGACGCAGAGGCAAACCCGATGCCGACGAAGGCCGCTGGCCCAGCGGCGGTGGTATGTCCGCCTCCGTGAGCCGTCGAATGTGGGCAACATCGACCGGATTGTTGATCACGACCAGCTTTCGAGGCGAAACGTTGAAGTTCCGGATCAAGTCCTCATACATCTCCTCGGACTGGCAGACAACCCGGTCGAGCCGCGGGTAGAACTGCGAGTAGCCGAATCGCCAGAGCGGCGCGAAGCGCTGGCTTTCCAACATTCTGCTCACCATGCTTGTCTCTCGCCCGATCACGCGTACGTCATGAGGCAATAGCGGCTTGGCGAGCGCCATTCCTAGGTTGAGATGCCCTGAGATCGTGAATACGACCTGGGGTCGCAGTCTCCGAACAAGGCCAACGATCCTCGGCAATGCGAAGCGGAGGCGAGGGGACCTGAGGTCGATGAGCGCTACATCCTCCGGGATCTCATCCCGGAAGATCCCTCCTGCGGTGTTTAACACCGCGAGATGCAGATCGAGGACGGAACGATCGAAGTGCGTGAGGAGGGTGACCAGGACGCGGTACGCTCCGCCGCCTCCGAACGCGGGAATCACGAAGAGTACGCGACAGCGCTCCGAGCGGACGGTCACGAGTGTGACCCGTTTCGGGAGGCGGATACCTCTCGGTAGAGGTCCGCAAATTCCCGGACGAATCGGTCCATGCCGAAAGTCAACTCGACGTGATGGCGCGCGGCTCGTCCCATCTGGCAACGAAGTGCGGGATCATCTGCAAGCCGCACAAGCGCGCGCGCCAGAGCCGGACGGTCGCCTGACGGCACGAGCAGACCGGTCACCCCGTCCAATACAACCTCTCGCATGCCGCCGACGTCGGTCGCGACGACGGGGCGACCTGCCGCCGCCGCTTCCAGCATCGCGTTCGGCAGGCCTTCACTTCTAGACGTTAAGGCGACGACGTCGAAGGCAGTGTTAAGCTGACGCGCATCTGGCTCACGGCCGTGGAGCACGACGTGAGAGGCGAGGCCTCCGGACTCGACCAACTGCTCGAGCCGAGAGCGCTCGGGCCCCTCCCCAACCAGGACGAGCCTGACGTGAGGCCGGGCCATAACGACGTCACCGAATGCGGCGATCAGCAAGTCGTGGGCCTTGACGCTGCGATAGTTAGCGACGCAGCCGATGACCACATCGTCGGCCGTCGCTCCCCATGCCCGACGGACGGCATCCCGGTGCGGCGCCGTCGGAGGCTCGAGGAGGTCGACCCCGTTGTGGATCACCCGCACGCGATGTGGATTCAGGTGCTCCTGATCGATTGCCCGCGTCGCCGCGATCTGGGAATTGGCAACCGTAACTTCACAGAGGCGACGTGCGAATGAATCGGCTGCCCGCTCCACGAACCCGTATCGCGTCTCGGGCTCGCCGAGGTTTCGGCGCCCGGCAAGGACAACCGGTACTCTGGTGAAGGGCCGCGTGAGTGCCGCGACGTCGTAGGCAGGGTACATCCAGGCGTCGACGATGTCGTAGCGGTTGCGACGGATGACACTCACGTATCGAAAAATCATCCGTGAGCGGTGCCGCGCTCGGACGAATCGGGAGGCACCATCGGGTGAGCTTGCGCCGATGCTGAAGACACGAGCTCCAGCCGCTCGCGCACGCGGTGCGTGAATCCCTGGCGCTGACAGGCAAATGAAGTCGACGCGAAACTCGTTTGGCGGGAGCCGCTCGGCTAGGGCGAGCATCTGCATCTCGGCCCCGCCTGGATCAAGGCGAGAGGCGACGTAGGCGATGCGCAACGGGCGACGCGATCCAGTCACGTATGCCGACGGCCGACGTCTTGTGCGCGCTCGGCGATTGTGCGCATCGGCTCAATGTCGAGCACGCCGCGATCACGCATGAGGGCCGCCTCACGCAGGATGCGCTCGAGGGCCTCGAGCATGAAGGCCGAGTCGCTCGCGATGTTGAACGGGTGCGTCCACAGGTGAAAGACGCCTCCGTCACGCTCGGCTTTCCGAAGTCCGGCCCTGGCCTTGGCCACCCTGGCCCCCAGCGGCACAGCGCGGCGGACTCCCGAGGTGTGCAACAAGAGCATCGAGCCGGGAATGTTCCACAGGCCGGGCAGCGTCTGTTTGGGCACCGACACCGGCGGCGGAATCGCCATCGCCTGATCGACGAGGTGCGCGAGCCGTCCAGCCGTGCTGCCGATCGCCGCGTGCCACGTTGGATCCGCGCCTCGAAACGCGGTAAAGCCTTCGGCGCGCAGGGCCTCGTGGTGCGCCTCCTCATTCCGCGGAAACACGAAGCTAGTCAATTTGATGCCGCGAGCTGCGGCCGCGCGCTTGCATTCGGCCAGGTCGGACCTGACCACGTCCGTCGTCATCGCTGGATCATCGTACGGGACATGGAAGAACGAATGACATCCGATCTCCTGCACCGTGCGGCCGGCAGCCAAGAGATCGAGGATGTCATTCCCATAGAACAGAGGGTCGCGCCCTCGCGACGTACCCGGGTCGGCCTGGCACCACCGCGCCGCCGCTGCGTCCGGCGCGGGCGAGATGAGCGAAGGGTGGGCAGTTCCGCTCTCGTCGCGCTGGCATCGCTCGAGGAACAGGTGGCCGACGACTGCCCACGTTGCCGATACCTCATACGTCTGCAGCAGCCGTACAATCCCGGCGATCGCGCCACGTACATCGGGATATCGTCGCTCGAACTGGGCCGGCGTCCCACGGTCGATACTGCCCCAGATCAGCTCGGTGTCGAAGGTGAGCGCGAAGGTCGGCGTCATCGGGTCATTATCGCCTTCTCCGCAGTGGACGCCGTCATGCCCGGGTCATCACCCGGCATCGACAATGCTCTACATTCGCCGCACTTGAATCGCGCGAGGAAAGGCTGAGCGATGGGGCGTGAGACACCATTGCATATCGTGGTGGGTCGATGCCGCTCGTGTGGTGACAGCGATCTGGTCGAGGTCCTCGATCTGGGTCTTCAGCCATCGGCCGGCTTCTTCCCTATGCCTGACGAGGCAGCATCACTCCGGGCGTGGCCCCTTATCGCTGCCGTCTGTCGACGCTGCTGGCTGCTTCAGCTTCTCGATCCTGCCCCGGACGAGCCGGCGGCGACGACGATCCAGGGCACCCTTTCATCGACCATGGCTCTTCATGCGGAGAGATTCGTGGACGAGGTGCTGGCCACCGCCGAACGGGAGCCCCGCCGTATCCTCGAGGTCGCCTCTCACGGTGGACACCTCGCACCACGATTCGCCGATCGAGGGGTTCGCACACTCGTCGTCGACCCGTCACAGGCGCTCGTCAACGCGGCGCGGACGATGGGGTTCGACGCGGAGGCCGCGGTGCTCACCCGCAAGAGTGCTGAGGCGATCCGTCGCGCTCATGGCCCGTTCGATGTCATCGTGGATAGTTACCTGCTAGCTCACCAGCGCGAGCTTGATCCACAGCTCGCGGCCATCGCGACACTGCTGCCGGACGGCGGCCGTGCCGTCCTCGAGTTCAACCATGTGCTGCCTATCCTCCGCGGCACCCAGTTCGACGCGATCAGACATGGGCACTTCTCGTACCTGTCGCTCACGGCTCTGTCCAGCGCGCTGGAGCGCAATGGCTTGTGGGCCATAAGCGCGACCTCACAACCCGCGTATGGCGGCGGCGTTCGCGTGTGGGCGGCGCGGGAGCCTGGGCGCAGTCGAGATCCCGGTCTCGAGGCCCTCCTATCCGAGGAGGAAGCCGCGGGCCTTGGAGATGTCGCCGTCTATCGACGATTCGCGGCGTCGGTCAGCAAGCGCCGGACTGAACTTAGCGAGTTCCTCCGCGGAGCAACGGAAAAGGGACAGCTGGTGGTTGGTTACGGGGCGCCTTCACGGGGCAATACTCTGCTCAATGCCTGCGCCATCACGCCGGACCTGCTGCGTTATACGGTCGATGCCTCGCCTGCGAAACAGGGACGGCTCATGGCCGGCTCCGGCGTGCCCATCCTCGCCCCTGACCGAATCCGAGCCGATCGCCCTGACAGAATCCTCATCCTGACCTGGGACCTTTCGGCGGAGGTCATGCAGCAGCTCGTTGACATCCGGAGTTGGGGCGGCCGATTCGTGATCCCATTCCCCGAGCTGTCCGTCCGCTAGCGCGGCCTCAGTTCCGAGGACGCATTGCCGGCTTCACGGGCCGACCCACCAGGTGGCGTTCGATGCCGTCGTCGAGGGCGCTGCGGTACACGCCGAGAGCCTCATCGATGATCTCGACGGTTTCGTCAATTGCCGCGTCGTCGTGGGCGTAGCTGATCACCAGCGACGGCGCGAGCAGGCCACGCCGGATCGTCTCCTGGAGGAACAACGTCCGGAAAGGCTGCGAGGGCTGGCCGTCTTGGTCGCGGGTCGCGTAGACCATGTTGCACGGCCGGCCGAGAACCTCGATGTGGCCATCCAGGTCGTGATGACCGATCGCCTGTCGGACCCCGTCCGCGAGACGTGAGCCCTGACGGTACAGGCACTCGACGACGTCGCGTTCCCGGTACGTTTGCATCACGGCGATGGCGGCCGCCAGCGCGTGCGTCTCGGCGCCGTGCGTAGTCGAGAGCAGAAAGACGCGCTGACGATCGTGGTGTAGGCCACCCAGCTCCATCACGTCGCGCCTGCCGGCCAGCGCCGAGACCGCGAACCCGTTTCCGAGCGCCTTGCCAAACGCCGAGAGGTCCGGCGTCACGTCGTACACCTCCTGCGCGCCGCGGAGGTGCCAGCGGAAGCCGGTGATCATTTCGTCAAAGATCAGCAGTGCGCCCCGCTCGTGGCACAGCTCGAGCAGCTCGGCCAGGAATCCCGGCCGCGGCTCGTTGTAGGTTGCCGGTTCGAGGACGACGCATGCGATCTGCCCCGGATGGGCGTCAAACAAGGCGCGGACGCTATCGAGATCGTTGTAGTGGAAGCGGACGGTGAGCTCGCGGGTCTCGTCCGGGATACCGGCCGGCATGGGCGTCGAACCGATGAACCAGTCGTCGACGGAAAAGAACGGCTGCTCGGCGCAGATGGCCACCATGGTCCGCCCGGTGGCAGCGCGGGAGAGGCGAACGGCGGCGGTGGTGATGTCCGAGCCATTCTTCGCGAACTTCACCATCTCGGCGCGATGCACGATCCCAAGGAACTCCTCGGCAGCCTCGAGCTCGATCGTCGAGGGCCGCACGAAGTTCACGCCATCGTTCATCTTGGCCGCTGCTGCATCGATGACGGGCTTGTAGGCATGGCCAAGCGTCACAGAGCGCAGGCCCATGCCGTATTCGATATATCGGTTGCCGTCGACGTCTTCGACCCGGCACCCCGCGCCGCGAATGATTACGGGTGCCATCGCTTCGGGATACTGGTCGTCGCCCTTCGCGTAGGTGTGCGCACCGCCGGGAACGATGTGGTGCAGGCGGTCCAACAGGCGCCGCGAGGCATCAAAGCGGCGGGGCTGGGCCGAGGTCATGGTCGCGCAAGTATTCGGTGACACGCGCAACCGGTCAAGCCCTGATCCGCGGTGGTCGGGCTTGACCGGCGCGTCCTGGCACCGGCATGCTGCCAACCGCCCGCCGAATCACAGGAGTCCCCATGCCCGGGTCGAGACACCGCGTTCCGAACGTGGCAGCGGCACGGTACCAGTCACGCGGGTCGAGTCTGCAAGGACAGAATGAGCCGACCCTCTATGCCATCGCGGACTACGAAGACCTCTACGTCCTTGGTGCCCATCAGCGCCGACAACTGCAGGTCCTCAATGAATTCGATCCGTGCTGCTCAGGGGGCGATCATCGGTCGATCTACGAGCCGCAGGTGCAGGATGCCGTGAGAGACGCCGGCGGTGGATCGTTCGCAGTGTTCATGGATAGGGACAACCACCAACACAGCATCGGCCGGGCGGCGCTGGATTTGATCCTCTCGGACATCGAAACGCAACCCGCGAAGTGAAGGACCATCGCCCCAGCGGTAGGTTCTTGACGAACGCGCGCAACCGCCACCATCCTACGGCCCGCAGGTGCGCGGCATTGCGCATTCGCGCTGCCACCCAACAAGTTCCACATGAGAGAGCCCCGATGACCGACACTGTGCCGCCGGCAACCACGGAGGTTGCAAGCGCCGCCCGGCTTCTCACCTGCCGCTTCTGTGAAGCGCCGCTCAGGCGCACATTTGTCGACCTCGGCATGTCCCCGTTGTGCGAGCGCATTCTTCGCGCCGACCAGCTTGACGAGATGGAGCCGTTCTATCCGCTCCATGTACGGATCTGCGATGCCTGCCGCCTCGTCCAGCTGCCGGCGTATGTGCCGCCGGAGGAGATCTTTACGGAGTACGCGTACTTCTCGTCGTACTCGGACTCCTGGGTCGAGCATGGACGCCGCTTTGCCGAGGCGATCATCGCCGACCGCTCGCTCGATGCGGACGCCCTTGTCGTGGAGCTGGCCAGTAACGACGGCTACCTACTCCAGCACTTCGCAGCGCGCGACGTTGGCATCCTGGGCATCGAGCCAGCGGCGAACGTCGCGGCCGCCGCCGTCCAGCGGGGGATCCCGACGCTAGTCGAGTTCTTCGGTGAGACGTTGGCACGCCGCCTGGTCGCGGAGGGGCGGTCGGCAGATCTCGTCGTGGCGAATAACGTGTTCGCCCATGTCCCCGACATCAACGACTTCGCTGAGGGCATACGCCTGCTGCTGGCCCCGAACGGCGTCGCAACAATTGAGGTTCAGCACCTGCCGCGGCTCATCGAGAACAATGAGTTCGACACGATCTACCACGAACACTTCACGTACTACACGCTGCTGTCCGCAGAACGCGTTTTCAGCGGGCACGGTCTCACCGTCTATGACGTCGAGGAGCTGCCCACTCACGGCGGGTCGTTGCGCTTCTACCTTCGCCATGCAGCGGCCACCACGCCAACGGTGGCAGAGCGCGTCGATCGCCTTAGAGCGTGGGAAGTCACGCACGGGTATGACGACCCCGAGCGCTATGCCGGATTTGCGGAGCGCGTCGAGGCAACGAAACGCAACCTGCTTAGCTTCCTGATCGACGCGCGTTCGCGCGGTGCCAGCGTGGCTGGGTACGGGGCGCCCGGGAAGGGCAATACGCTGCTCAACTACTGCGGGATCCGCTCCGATCTCGTCGCCTACACCGTCGACCGCAACCCATACAAACATGGTCGATTCCTGCCTGGTACCCATATCCCGGTGTATCGGCCTGAACACATCGCCGAGACGCGACCCGACTATGTGCTGATCCTCCCGTGGAACCTCCGCACAGAGATCGTCAGTCAGCTCGCGTACATCCGTGACTGGGGCGGCCGCTTCGTCCTGCCGATCCCTACTCTCGAGGTAATCGAGTGAAGGTGGTGATCTTCTCCGGCGGCCTGGGTCTCCGCCTGCGCGAGCACTCCGAGCGCATCCCGAAGGCGATGATCCGGATCGGCTATAGGCCGATCTTATGGCACGTGATGCGGTACTACGCTCACTATGGCCATCGCGAATTCATCCTATGTCTCGGCTACAAGGCGGACGTCATCAAACGCTATTTTCTCGACTACAACGAGGCGTTGTCCAATGACTTCGTCCTCAACGGGGGCGACGGCGATATCGAACTGCTCTCACGTGACATCCAGGATTGGGAGATCAGATTCGTCGACACTGGACTGAACGCAACCCTCGCTGAAAGGCTATGCGCCGTTCGCCCGCACCTCGGCGACGATGAGCGGTTCTTGGCCACCTATGCTGACGTCCTCACTGATGCGCCACTCGATCAGCTCGTCCGCGACTTCGAACGACGTTCGGTCGTCGCCTCATTCCTGTCGGTCCGGCCCACCAGCTACTCGTTTCACATCGTACGCATGAAGGACGATTCCCTCGTCGCCGGCCTCGACGACGTGCGAGCCGCCGACCTGTGGATCAACGGTGGCTATTTCGTCCTGAGAAGCGACATTTTCGACTACATCCGCCCGGGCGAGGAGCTCGTGGTCGAGCCGTTTGCGAGGCTGGCGGCCGAGGATCTCCTCGTGGCCCATCGATACTCGGGGTTTTGGGCACCGCTCGACACGATCAAGGACATGCGGACCCTCGAGGAACAGTACGAAACCGGCTCGGCGCCATGGGCAGCATGGCTTCCGAGGGAATGACCACCTCCGGGCGTATCCGTCTCCCCGGGAATGGCGGCAGTCCATACCGGGTGCTCGCGCTGGGCGCCCATCCCGATGACATCGAAATCGGGTGCGCCGCCACGCTCATGAGGCTTCTCGACGATGCTAGCGTGGCCGCCCTGCGATGGGTCGTGCTGACCGGCACGGCGAATCGCGCCGACGAGGCCCGCGCCAGTGCCGCCGCGCTCGCCGGAGAGACCACGCTCGAGCTATCAGTCGAGGCGTTCTCCGACGGGTTCCTACCGTGGCGGGGGGACGAGGTGAAGAGATATCTTGAGGGCCTGAAGGCCTTTGCTCCGGACGTCGTGTTCACGCACCGCCTCGAGGACGCCCATCAGGATCATCGGCTCGTGTCCGAGCTCACATGGCAGACGTTCCGCAGCGAGATGATCATTGAATATGAGATCCCGAAGTATGACGGCGACCTCGGCCATCCGAACCTCTACGTCTCGGTCGCCGCGGACCTCGCGCAACGAAAAGTGGAGCACCTGTGTCGTCACTTTCCGTCCCAACTCGCGAGGCAATGGTTCAGCGCCGACACGTTCCACTCGCTGCTGCGATTGCGCGGCGTCGAGGCCAATTCGCCGACCGGACTCGCGGAAGCGTTCACGTGCCGCAAAGTGCTGCTGTAGGACGTGGCGCCAATGACGACTACGTGGGCGGACGAGGGGACTTGTTGGGTGGAGCGTCTACACTCGCACACCATTCGTCTCGGTCCCGCAGAGGTCGGCATGTCTCATGGGCAGTGACGCAGTGATCGGGGTAAGGGCTGGAACGTCATTCTGGCTCGACCGGCCGACCTTGGTGACAGGCGCGACCGGGCTGGTTGGCGGCTGGCTGGTGCCGCGGCTGCTCGACGCGGGCGCCGAACTCGTGTGTCTGGTGCGGGACTGGGTTCCCCAATCAGAGCTGGTTCGGGCAGGTTATCTTGACCACGTGAAGGTCGTGCGCGGCGACGTTCGCGACCAGGCGACAATTGAGCGTGTCCTCGGCGAGTACGAGGTTGATACCGTCTTTCACCTCGCCGCGCAGACGATTGTCGGGATCGCTAACCGGAATCCAGTCTCTACCTTCGAGACGAACATAGCGGGGACGTGGGCGCTCCTCGAGGCTTGCCGCCGTAGCCCGACAGTGAAACAGATCGTCGTGGCGTCTTCTGACAAGGCGTACGGAGCTCACGAGGTACTGCCGTACCGCGAAGAGGCGCCACTGGCGGGCAGTCACCCGTATGACGTGAGTAAGTCATGCACTGACCTGATCGCGCAGTCGTATGGCGCGACGTATGCCATGCGGGTGGGGATCACGCGCTGCGGAAACTTTTACGGGGGCGGTGACCTCAATTGGAGCCAACTCATTCCCGGCACGATTCGGTCGGTGCTTCGGGGCGTGCGTCCCGTGATTCGCTCTGACGGCGAATTCGTGCGCGACTACTTCTACGTGGAGGATGGCGCCGCCGCGAACATGGTTCTTGCAGAACACCTCGCAACGGATCCCAGCCTCGGCGGTCAGGCGTTCAACTTTTCGAACGAGATCCAGGTGACCGTGCGCGAGCTGGTGGATAGGATCTTGGGGCAGATGGAGTCCGACCTCGAACCCGAGGTCCGAAATGAGGCGACTCACGAGATCCGTCACCAATACTTGAGCGCGGCCAAGGCCAGAGAGATCCTCGGCTGGAAGCCTCTCGTGACGCTCGATGAAGGATTGCGCCGAACGATCGCGTGGTATCGAGACTTTTTCGGCTCTGAACGTGCGTGAGCCGACAATTACCGCGGGCACGTCACCTCAGTGAAGTTCACCGAGACCAAGCTCGTCGGCGCCTATGTCATCCAGCCCGAGCTCATCCAGGACGAGCGCGGCTTCTTCGCGCGTAGCTGGTCGCAGCAACAGGTCGCTGAGCTCGGGTTGAGCTCGCACATCGTCGAGAGCAGCATCTCGTTTAACCGGACGAAAGGGACGCTGCGAGGGATGCACTATCAGGCCGTGCCGCACGCGGAGGTCAAGATGGTCCGATGTACGGCGGGAGCAATCTACGACTGTATCGTCGACCTGCGATCGTCTTCACCCACGTTCAAGCAGTGGGTCGGCCTGGAGCTGACGGCCGAGAATCGCCTCACGCTGTACGTCCCTGAGGGCTTCGCCCACGGCTTCCTGACGCTCGAGGATGCATCCGAGGTCTTCTACCAGATGTCGGAGTTCCACGCCCCCGGGAGTGCTCGCGGGGTACGGTGGGATGACCCTGCATTCAAGATCGCCTGGCCCGCGCCGGTGCGCGCGATGAACGAGCGCGACCGAACCTTTGAGGACTACGAGGGCTGAGCCGATTTGGTGCAGAGATGTGAGGGACGGTTCTGCATGGTCAGACGGTATCCTGCGGGAGCAGCCCATCCGCCTGGCGCCAGACCGCCCACGGGGAAGATCCCGACTCCTCAAGCGCCACAAGGTCCTGGACGTCGCGCAGCGTGGTCATCGCGATCCAGAAGCCATGGTGGCGATATGTCATCAGCTTTCCTGCGGCCAGTAGTCGTTGGAACGGCTCATCGATGAGGTCGTTGTCGCCGCGCTCGATATAGTCGAAGATCTGCCGCCGAAAGATGAACGAGCCGTTGTCTACCCAGATCTCCGCGACAGCTGCGCTCTGCAGCTCGGTGACCCTTCCGTCGTCGGCTTGCTGCACGACGTGTAGCGGACCACGTTGGCGGACCGACATGAATGAGGCGATCTTGTCGTCAGCCTGCGTGAACTCCTTGACATATCTGTCGATCGGCGCATCCGTCACGATGTCCCCGTAATTGGCGCAGAAGATCTCCTCGTCTCCCACGTATTGGCGAACCACTCGGAGCCGGTCAGCAATGCTCGCGTTCAGTCCGGTATCTGCGAACGTTATCCGCCAATCATGAATATCGGTCTGGAGCAGGCGTACATCCCGCGTCCCCCGAGAGAGCACGAAGTCGTTTGACAGCGCTTCGTTGTATTCGAGGAAGTAGTTCTTGATGAGGTCGGCCCCGTAGCCGAGGCAGAGAACGAAATCCTTCATCCCCCAATGCGCGTACCCCCGCATGACGTGCCACAAGATGGGCCGATATCCAATCATCATCATCGGCTTTGGGATTGGCGCAGCGGTCTCGCTCAGGCGAAGCGGGACCCCACCGCAGAAGATCACGACCTTCATCGAACCATCACCTGGTCCGCAGTTGGGCGATGATTGACCACAACGGGTCTGATCGCCACCGGCCGTCGAACACGTTCAGCGTCCATCTGTGGCGAGGCATGTTGGTCACGTGATCGTTGCCCTCGGTCGCGGCGAGGCAGACAGGGTATCGCACAACCCGCCAAGCTCATCGGTATCACGGACGTTCACGCCGGAGCCGTCGGTAGAGGAGATCGAAGACGTTGGGTGGGCACGCCGCGGGCCCAGCCCTGTCCCCAGCGCGTAGAGGCGGGTGGCCGGGACGCCGATTGCACTCGACGGAATGCGCCGAGCCTGCGGTCGAGCCGCTTGCACGCCGCATCACAACGGGCTGCCACGAGAACGAGGAGATCGTCGGCAAGGCCAAGAAGGCTGCCCGACGACGATCGGGTCGGGCGGATCCCAGTGGTCAGATCCAGCCGGAGGATACGCTCGGATGAACCCTGCGGCTGCAGGGCCAACAGCTGCGACTACGCCGAAATCGTCTCGGCGCTGGGCCACGACCACGCCATGTCCGCCGCTCAGGCGGGTGGCTGCCGGGCAGGCGATATCATTGCGCCGCAGCGTCGGCAGTGGGCAGCAGAGTCTGAGATGCGGTATTCGCACTCTGGGCAGACTCGGGGCTTCGGCCGCTTCTCCTCACTGTCAGCCCGCCAGAGTCGGACTAACCTGCGACTCTTCCGCATCCGATCAGTGGGGCTGTCAGGTCGGGTCGCCGTCCGACGGAAGCCCGCGCGAGCAGCGATCTGGCGCCAACGCGTTTTGACGCGAGCGTCGGGCGGACGACCAGAGAACGCCACGCCGGCCTTGAGCCGACGCCCATACGCGGCGAGGCTCCGAGCCAAGTGTCGAACAAAGAGGGAGCCGACCAGCACAACGACTGGTGCGACGAGGCCGACCAGCACCCCGGCCACGAGATCGATAGCGCATTCTACCGTGCGCCGCGTGCGGTGCGGTGGGGCCGACGGAAAGCCGTAGGGGATTCCCAAGCCGAGACAATCCCTCGACGTCGGTTGTCCGGTGTCACCCATAATGCGCCAGATCCCGCTGGACCGATCAAGCGCGGATGGTCGTCTCCTGGCCCTTCGGCGTGTCGCGCACCTCGACGCCGAGCGCGTCGAGCTCGTCGCGCAGCACGTCCGAGGCCGCAAAGTCACGCGCCGCACGCGCTGCCGCCCGCCGCTCGAGCAGCTCGGCGGCGGACTCGGGCAGCTCGGCAGGGAGAGTTGGCAGGTTCGTTAGGTCCACCCCGAGGACGCGGTCGAAGTCGGCGAGCAGCGCGCGCTTCTGGGCGGCATCAAGGTCGCCGGCCGAGGCTACGTCGTGGGCCACCGCCACGGCGCGCGGCGTCGCCAGGTCGTCGGCGATGGCATCGGTGAAGCGGGAGCGGTAGGCGGCGACCGGCTGTGCGGCGAGGTCGACCGCGGCGGCATCGGTCTCGGAAGCGACGGTCGCGGCTCGGCGCAGCCTGGCGAGGCCCGACGTGGCGGCCTGCATCGCGTCCTCGGTGAAGTCGAGCTTGCTGCGGTAGTGCGCCTGGAGCGCGAGGTAGCGGAAGGCGAGCGGCTCGAACCCCTTCGCCGGCAGCTCGGTGACGCGAATGATGTTGCCGCTCGACTTCGCCATCTTCGCGTCCTTGAGCGTGAGGAACTCGCCGTGCATCCAGACGTTCACCACCTGGTGCCCGAGCGCGCCCTCCGACTGCGCGATCTCGTCCTCGTGGTGCGGAAACTTGTTATCGATGCCACCGGTGTGGATGTCGACGTGCTCGCCGAGGTGCTCGAGGCTCATCGCCGAGCACTCGATGTGCCAGCCGGGAAAGCCATCGCCCCATGGTGACGGCCACCTCATGAGCCGATGCGGCCCTGCGGCCTTCCACAGCGCGAAGTCCGCCTGGTCCTGCTTGTCCGCCTCGGCCTCGACGCGGTGCCCGGTGCGGAGCGCGTCGAGGCGCTGCCCCGACAGCTTCCCGTAGGAAGGAAAGACGCTGACGTCGAAGTAGACGTTGCCATCGCTCACGTATGCCAGTCCGGCATCGAGCAGCGTCTGCGTCATGCCGATCATCTGACCGATGTGGTCGGTCGCCTTCGGATAGACGTGCACTGGCAGGATGTTGATCGCGGCCTCGTCGGCCAGCCACGCCTCGGTGTAGAAGTCGGCGATCTCGAACGGCGACTTGCCCTCCGTCTCGGCCGCGAGCTCCATGCGATCCTCGTTCGTGTCGTCGCGCATGTGCCCCACGTCGGTGACGTTCTTGACGTGGCGGACCTCGTAGCCGAGGTACTCGAGGGTCCGGCGCAGGACGTCGGGAAAGAGGAAGCTGCGCACGTTGCCGATGTGCGCGTAGCGGTACACGGTCGGGCCGCAGGTGTAGATGCCAACCCGCCCCGCGTCATGAGGCGTGAACGGCTCGACGCGGCGGGTCAGCGAGTTGTAGAGCTGGATCGGGGCGGGCATGGGCGCCGATTGTACCGATCCGGCGCACCCCGAGCGCCGCGGTGGTCAGTGGATGGCGGTGGGTTCCAGCGACCGCAGCCGGCTGGCGAGCGTCTCGAGGATCGTGATCCGCACGTCGGTGAACTCCTCCATCAGGCTGCGGAAATCGCGCCGGTTGAGGACCAGCAGCCGCGATGGCTCGCTCAGCGTCACCGTCGCCGTTCGCGCGCCGCCGTCGATGAGGGCGATCTCCCCCAGCACCGTGCCCGGGCCGCAGGTGGGCAATGCGGCACCGTCGCGCTCCACGTCCGCAGCGCCGCTGACGATGACGAACAGCTCGCCGCCGTGCTCGCCCTGCCGCATCAGGACCCGGCCCGCCGGGAGGTCAACTTCGTCCACGAGCTGCCCGACGCGCTCCAGCTGCGCCGGCTTCAGGCCGACGAACAGCGGCACCGTCGCCAGCAGCTCGAGCTTCTCGTCGCGCGCCATACGGTCCACCTCTTCGGCAACTGTGAGTCGACAGCATATCCGCCTGCTACGCACGACGGTAGTGATTATTCGGTCACGAAGACCGCGTCGTCGGTCGGGCCGTCGACGAACTCGAAGCGAATTGTGCGCCGCAGCCCCTCTTCCAGCTCGACCGGCGCAACGAACCCGGTGCTCGCGACCGAGGAAGCGAATTGGGTGGTCGCGGCGAACTTCCGGACCCGGATGGCCGAAATGGGGAACGTCCGATGCGTCACATTGGCAACCACGTCGAGCGCCGTACCCGCCGCGTAGCCGAGCCAGTACGGGAGGCGTGGGCCGACGCCGCTCCCACGCCCCAGCGCCACGCGCGCCAGGCGGACCAGGCGCTCGACCTCGAGATCGGGCTTGTCGATGTAGTTGTAGAGGTGTGTTCCCGGCGGCATTGACAGCGCGAACTCCAGGAACGCCGCAACATTCTCCACGTAGGCCATCGACTTGACATTGCGTCCGTGGCCGATCATGACGAAGCGGCCCGACGCGATCTGGTGGAGCAGGTTGTAAACGTTGCCGCGGTTTCGCTCCCCGAATACGACTGTTGGCCGCACGATCACGAGACATCGGCGCTCAGCAGCCCGGGCATGCCACGCTCGCAGCACTTCCTCGGCGCGTGCCTTCGTACGTCCGTACGCGTTGAATGGGTTGAGCGTGCCGCCCTCATCCGTGTCCGCGGGGGCAAACCCGTAGGTTGCCACCGAGCTGGCGAAGACAATGCGCTCGATGCCGTTCGCCTCGGCTGCCTCGCACACGCGGGTGGTGCCCCCGACGTTCACCTCCTCGTAGAGGCTGAGCGGCCGTACGTCGTCGCGGTGGACCGCCGCGAGGTGGACGATCGCGTCGCAGCCCGCGAGCGAGCGCGTCAGCGCCTCCCCATCGCGGACGTCCGCTGTGCGGACCTGATCCGGATACGACGCCGATCCGCGGACGTCAGCGATGCGAAAGTCGCGCCCCGCGTCAGCAAGGCGGGCGGCGAGGCGCGAGCCTATGAACCCGGAGCCGCCGGTGATCCCAATCAAGCGTCGCTCCCTTCGCGCCCAGAGGGAAGGCCCAGGATGGCATCGAGCTGGCGATGGACGATGTCGATATCAAACCTCGTCTCCGCGATGCGCCTACTTGCGGCTCCCATAACGGCTACCCGCGCTGGATCGCGCGCCATGCGCTCCATCGCCCCAGAGAGTGCCGTGACATCGCGCACTGGGACGAGTTCGCCATTCGTGGAGTCGACAACGGTCTCGCGGCAACCGGGCGCATCGGTGGTCAAGATTGCCAATCCCATCGCCATCGCCTCCAGCGTGCTGCGGGGGATGCCTTCGCGATACGAGGGCAGCACGAACACGGATGCCTGAGCCAGCCAGGGACGCACGTCGCGCACCTCGCCCGGCCACTCGATGGTGCCGTCCCGGAGGTAGGGCTCGAGATCGGCGGGGTCGATGGAGCTTGGATTGGGCGCGGGCCCCCCCACGAGCAGGAAGCGGCTCGTAGGCAGGCGCGCCCGTACCTCGCGTGCCGCGGCCAGGTAGTCGAGCACTCCCTTCTCCGTCAACAGGCGGCTCACCATGATGAAGGCCGGTTGCGCCGGGGCAGGCCCAGGCTCATAGCTGGCCGTCTCGATACCGGAGCCCGAGATGCAGACGGCCTTGCCGGCCGGACAGATGCCGGCTGCCACAAGTTCGCGCAGGTCGTCGGCGTTCTGAAAGATGACCCGTTCGCTCAGCGCGAACGCGAGGCGATATAGACGCGCCGTCATGGCCCGCACGATGCGCTTCTTGCGGCCTGGTCGGGACCCGTCGTCGGTGAAGGCGTAGCCGAGGCCGCTGACGAGCGTCACACGCCGGCGCACGCCCGCCAGCCGCGCGGCGATGGTCCCGAAAATCACTGGCTTGGCGGTGTTGCTGATGACGATGTCGGGATGGAGGCGCCGCAGTGCCCAGGCCAGCCGCACCGTGTCGACGAGGTCGACCATCGGATTCAGGCCCGTTGGATTGAGGCTGATCCGGTGTCCCTCCACGCGGTTTTCGGCAAGCACCGCGGCGTGCGCCTTGGTCAGGTTCGGCGCCAGCGCGGTCACCGAACCGTGTGTGCGGAAGTGCTGCAGCAGCGGGAGCCGCATTCCGGTGACGTAATCCGCGTTGCTATGGATGAGCGTGAAGCGCACTCAGGCGTGCTCATAGTCGCTGCGAGCCAAACTCGGATCGTCCATCTGGATCAAGGATAGCCGCAGGCGATGACAGCGCGGCACCGGTACGTCAGGACTATCCTCGGATGCCTGATGCCGGAACGGAACATGTCCGATACCTACCCGCTGACCCTCGGTGCCGAGCCGGCGTTCTGCCCGGCCTGCGCCGAGCCCCTCGCCGAGCGCGTCCTCGAGGCGGATCATCGGCCACGCCTGGTGTGCGCGAACGGCCATGTGACGTGGCGCAACCCCCGCATCGTGGTCGGGACGCTTCCGGTCCGCGACGGCCTCGTCCATCTCGCGCGCAGATCCATCGAGCCCGGCAGTGGACGCTGGAGCTACCCCGGCGGCTTCCTGGAGCTCGGCGAATCGGCCGCGGAGGGCGCCCGCCGCGAGACCGAGGAAGAGACGCAGCTGCTCGTGCAGGTCGGCCGCCTCATCGGTGCCTACAGCCGTCCGCACGCCGGCGTGGTGACGCTCATCTACGAGGCGGACATCGTGGGCGGCACGGTCGCGCCGGGTGAGGAGACGAGCGAGGTGCGCGCGTTCGGGCCGGATGCCATTCCGTGGGACGAGCTGGCGTTTTCGACCGCCGAGAGCGCCCTGCGCGATTGGGTCGCCAGCCTGCCGGGGCGCGGGCCGCGCTTCGAGCCCGAGCTCTACGTCGAGGGCGACGCGGACAGCTAGGCGGCTGCCTGCCGCATGACGTCCCGCCGCACTGGCGTGCCCGCGCCGAGCATGAGCCCGTACGCCGCTGACGCCAGCAGCGGCGCCAGCTGCAGCGCCAGCGTATCGGTACCGTCGAGCGACTGGACCCCGGTGGCGATGAGGGCCCAGGCGAGCAGTGCGACCACGGGTGCCGCGGTGGCCATCGTGGGTCGCGTGGTGAAGAACCGCCCGAAGAAGTAGGCGAACACCATGCCGACCACCGCCCCGGCGGCCTGTACCAGCGCGAAGCCGATGACGAACGCGAGCTCGGGCCGGACTGCCTGGTCGGTGAGCAGCATCGCCAGCGGACGGAGCGGGGCCAGCGCGTCACCGCTCACGATGGCGGCGGTGAGGAGCGCCACGGCGAGCCAGACGTATGCCGCCGCGAGCCCGGTCACGAAGCCGCGGTAGGCAAGGCGCAGTCCGTTCACCTCGGTCATGGCGTGACGGTAGGCCGTGCGCCTGCGACGGGCACCGGACAATTGGTCATGCCGCGCGCCGTACTCGCGGCCGCTGCACCTATTCCGGCCGGCGGAAGACGGCCACGGCGTTCTGGCCGCCGAAGCCGAAGCCGTTGATGATGGCCACCTCGACCGCCATCCGCCGCGCCTCGTTGGGCACGTAGTCGAGGTCGCAGGCCGGGTCCGGCGTCGCGTAGTTGACCGTGGGGGGGACCAGGCCGTCCCGGATGCTGAGCACCGCGACCAACGCCGACATCGCACCGGCGGCGCCGAGCGTGTGTCCGATCATGCTCTTGTTGCTGCTCACCGGCAGGTGATCCGCATGGTCGCCGAAGGCGGCTCGAATCGCCTTCGTCTCGGTCGCGTCGTTGAGCGGGGTCGAGGTGCCGTGCGCGACGACGTAGTCGACCTGCTCCATCTCGAGATGCGCGTCGCGCAGCGCGCGCTGCATCGCCAGCATGGCCCCATAGCCCGAAGGGTCCGGGGCCGAGATGTGGAACGCGTCGCCGGTGAGCGCGCCGCCGGCCACCTCGGCCAGGATCGTGGCGCCCCTCGCCTCGGCGTGCTCGAGCGCCTCGATCACGAGCACGCCCGCCGCCTCCCCGAAGACGAACCCGTCACGATCCGCCTCGAACGGGCGCGACGCATGCTCGGGGTCGTCGTTGCGCTTGCTCAGCGCGCCCATGTTGGCGAGCGCCGCGAACGCCACCGGCAGGATCGCCGATTCGGTGCCGCCGGCGATGACGACGTCGACATCGCCGTGCTCGATCATGCGCTGCGCCTCGACCAGGGCCTGGACACCCGAGGCGCACGCGGCGACGCTCGTCACCACCGGGCCGCGGATTCCGTTCTGGATGCTGATCTGACAGGCCGCCATCGACGGCGAGAGCATCGGCACCATGAACGGGCTGACGCGCTTGCCGCCCTGCTCGAGGAACGTCTGCTCGCCGAGCGCCACGTCACCGATGCCGCCGCCGCCGGTGTTCATCACCACCGCGATGTCGTCGCGGTTGTGATCGGTGATGGCCAGGCCGGACGCGTCGATCGCCTGGCGCGCCGCCGCGACCGCGAGCTGGCTGAAGCGGCTCATGCGGCGTGCCTGCTTGAAGTCGATGTAGGCGCGCGGGTCAAAGCCCTTCACCTCCGCCGCGATCTGGACCTCCTCGTCGCTCGGGTCATAGGCGGTGATGCGTGCCACCCCGCTGACGCCGGCGGTGAGGTTCGACCAGAACGTGTCGACATCGTTGCCGATGGGCGTCAGCGCGCCGAGACCGGTGACGACGGCACGGCGGGCAGGGTCGCGCGCGGGCGGGGGGCGGGTCATGGGCGGGTCAGTCCTCGAAGCGACGGAAGATGACCGTCGAGTTGTGGCCACCGAGTCCCATCGAGTTCGAGAGGGCGACCCGGACGTCGGCTGCACGCGCCTTGTTCGGCACATAGTCGAGCGTCAGCTCGGGATCGGGGTGGCGCAGGTTGATGGTGGGCGGGATGCAGCCGCTGGCGAGCACCTTGACGCAGGCGAACGCCTCGATGGCGCCGGCCGCACCCATGGCGTGGCCGGTCATCGACTTCGTGCTGCTGACCGCGATGCGGTCGGCGTGCGCGCCGAAGACGGCACGGATGGCCATCGTCTCCCACTTGTCGCCGATGGGCGTGCCGGTCCCGTGGGGGTTGATGTAGTCGACCGCCTCCGGACCGATGCCGGCGCGGTCGAGCGCCGCCTGCATGGCGCGCTGGTTGCCTTCGCCGCGTTCGGCCGGGATGGCCATGTGAAACGCGTCGGCAGCAGAGCCGTAGCCGATGACCTCGGCGATCGGCGCGGCGCCCCGCGCGCGGGCATGGGCGAGCTCCTCGATCACCAGCACCGCCGAGCCCTCGGCCACGACGAAGCCGTTGCGCGTCGCGTCGAAGGGCCGCGATGCCACGGTCGGGTCGTACGCGCCGCTGTCCGGGTCGATGGGCGTGGCGAGGGCGCGCATCTGCTGGAAGCCGGCGAACGCGAGCGGCACGATGACCGCCTCCGTCCCTGCGCCGAGCATGATGTCCGCCTGGCCCCGCACCACCGTCTCCATCGCTTCGCCGATCGCGTGGCCGCCAGTGGCACAGGCAGACACGACGGCCATGTTCGGCCCGCGGAGGCCGTACTGGATCGCCACCATGCCAGATGCGGCGTCGGGGATCATGTGCGGCAGCAGGAACGGCGAGACACGGCCGGGGCCTCGCTCGAGCAGCGTCTTGACCCCCTCGCTGACCATGCCGATGCCGCCGATGCCGGTCCCGAGCACCATCCCGAAGCGATCCGCATCGACCTCGCCCACGACATGACCGTCGTCCCCGAGCAGGCCGGCGTCGCGCAGCGCCTCGCCGGTCGCGGCGACGGCGAGGTGCGTGTTGCGGTCGTGGCGGCGCACGTCCGGGCCGTCCATGTACTGCCGCGCGTCGAAGCCCTTCACCTCGCCGGCAACGTGGACGTCGTAGCCGGTCGTGTCGAACAGGGTGACGTCGGCGATCCCGCTCCGTCCGTTGACGAGCGCGTCCCACGATGCATCCGCACCGATGCCGACCGGGGAGACGATGCCGAGGCCGGTGACGACGGCGCGGCGCCCGTTCACGGCGTCGACTCGTCCTCGCCGCGGCCGGGCAGCCACAGCTTCGCGAGGCCGCCGGGAACGTCGACCGCGTGCGTGATCGCCTCGGGGCTGATGCGGCGGATGAGCCCCGAGAGGACGCGCCCGGGTCCGATCTCGACGAAGTCGGTGATGCCATCGCCGACCATGCGCCGCACGCTCGCGGTCCACTGCACGCCGTGCACGAGATGATCGGTCAGCTCGGTGCGCAGGCCCTCGGCGGTGTGGATCACGGTCGCATGCACGTTGCCGAGCATCGGCACCTGCGGATCGTGGAACGGGATGATCGCCAGGATGCGGCCGAACTCGTCGCGTGCCCGGCGCATGAGGGGCGAGTGCGAGGCGACGCTCACCGTCAGGCGCACCGCCTTGCGCGCGCCGACGGTCCTGCTCAGCTCGAGGGCGAAGGCGAGCGCGGGGATGACCCCGGAGAGGACGATCTGGCCGGGCGCGTTCGCGTTGGCGACGCTGATCTCGCCGTGCTCGCGGGCCGCGTCGACGACCTCCGCGACCTGGTCGTCGGTGAGACCGATGACGGCGCCCATGCCCCCTTCGATGCCGCGCTCCTGCATGATCCGGCCGCGTTCGCGAACGAGGCGGATCGCCGTCTCGAAGTCGATCGCCCCGGCGGCGACCGCGGCCGCGTACTGGCCCGCGGAGTGGCCCGCCACGACGCGCGGGTCGAGAGTGACGCCGGCGCGGGCCGCCTCGTCGCGCATCGCCTCGAGGAAGGCGACGCTCGTGGCGAGGATCGCCGGCTGCGCGTTGATCGTCTCGTTCAGCTCCTCGGCCGGCCCCTCGAGGATGAGCCGCGACAGCGGAAAGCCGAGCGCGGCGTCGGCCCGCGCCAGGATGGCGGCAGCGGCGGGGGAGGCGGCGACGAGGTCGGCGCCCATGCCCACGTACTGCGAGCCCTGGCCGGGGAAGACGAAGGCGTGGCGACGCGCGACGGCCGGTGCCGTCGCGACGGGATCGGTCTGATCGGTCATCAATCTTGCTGGTGGGGGACCTGCCGGGGAGTATATCGGTCGCATGCGAGCACGTCGCGTGCGCGCACCGCCTACTCCGCGATCACGAACCTGCCCACGACATCGGCGAGGACCGCCAGCCCGAACTCGAGCGCGCTCACCGGCACGCGCTCATCGTGGCCGTGGAAGAGGGCCAGGAACGGCGTATCGGCGCCGAGCCGCAGCGGCATGAAGCCGTACGTGGGCGTGCCGAGCAGGGCGAGCGCCTTGGCATCGGTCCCGGGCGTGATCATCATCGGCAATGGTGTGGCCTCGGGGTCCGCGCGGCGCAGGGCGCCAGCCAGCAGCTCCACGAACGCGCCCTCGGCCGGCCACTCCACCGCCGGCATCGCCATCACCGCACTCACCTCGACCTCGTCGCCGGCGAGGCGCTGGAGGTGGGACACGAACGCCTCCTGGTCCGTGCCCGGCAGGGTCCGAACGTCGATCTCGGCCTCGCCGGAGCCGGGGATGACGTTCATCTTCTTGCCGGAGCGGACGACGTTGGGGGTGATCGTGTCGCGCAGCATGGCATCGAGCGAGCGCCGCATCACCGGGTCGGTGACGCGCGCCGCCAGCGCCTCGGCGACCCGTTCCTCGTCCCCCGCGGCCGCCGCGGCCGCCACGTCGTCGAGGCCCATCCCCTCGAGGAAGGCGGCGACGAGCGGGATGAGACGCGGCGGCTTCGGCGCGTCCGCCAGGCGCGTGATGGCCCGCGCCAGCTTCACGGTCGGGTTGTCGAGGTGCGGCATGCTGCCGTGGCCCGGTGTGCCCGTCGCCCGGACGCGGGTCCAGATGATGCCCTTCTCCGCCACCTGGATGGCGTAGTAGCGGTGGCCGTCGAGGTGGATCGGGTAGCCACCGACCTCGTTCAGGGCGGCGGCCGCGGGACGTCCGTCGCGGGCGCTGAACAGCTCCGATCGCGTGCGAGCCCAATGGAGCGCGCCGAACTCGCCGCCCGCCTCCTCGTCCGCGACGGCGGCGAGGATGACGTCCCGTCTGCGCTCCGCGCCGGACCGATGGAGTGCCAGCAGGACGCCGAGCTCCATCGCCAGCATCTCCTTCATGTCGACAGCGCCGCGACCCCAGACGACCCCGTCGACGAGGTCCCCGCCGAACGGGTCGCGGGTCCATGCCTCGGCGTCGACCGGCACGACGTCGACGTGCGAGAGGAGGATGAGCGGCGGTTCGGGGTCGCCGACGGTGGCCGGCAGGCGCGCGAAGCAGCTGCCACGCCCCGCCGCCGGCTCGAGCACCTCCGCGTCGATCCCCGCCGCCGTGAGGAGGTCGGCACAGAAGGTCGCGGCCGCCGTCTCCCCGCCCCGCGGGTCGCGGCCAGCGGCAGCGTCCGTGCCGCCGTTGGGCGGGTTGACGCTCGGGATGCGGATCAGGTGGCGCAGCGTCTCGACACAGGCGTCGAGGTCCGCGCTGTCAACGGTGAGGGCGGTCACTGGCTCCACCATACCGGCCCCACCAGGCTCAGGTCCGGCTGCTCCGGTCCCGCACGAGCATCGCGAGCGGCCATTCGAGTGCCATCAGGGCGAGTGCGACGCCGAGCAGCACCGGCTGTGTAGTCGCGATGCCCAGGGCCAGGAGCGCGGCGACGAAGACGAGGTGGATCGCGAGGCGCGTCGCGAACGCGGCGCGCAGGTCGACGATGGCGGTCCGCCGCCCGTGGGCATGACCGCGATCGGGGCCCCACACGCCCCATGCCGCAGCGGCACCGAATGCCGCGAGCGTCAGCGCGAAGAGGCCCAGCCCACCGCCGGGGGCCGGGTCGACGAGTGGCTTGAGGATCGTGAACGGGACGAGGGCCAGGAGCAGGAGCGCGAAGGCGGGGATCGGGACCGCGAGCTGGAGCCACTCCAGTGCCGGGCGCCGCCCCGCGACCTCGCGCAGCCACCGGGTGAGGAACGTGAAAGCGAGCGTCACGAACAGCCATGCGTAGAAATTGCCCGCCGGGACCCCGAACCAGCCCTGGTCGATACCGATGTCGCGCCACGTCCAGAGTCCCATGCGGATCGCCACGGCATCGAAGGCGAGATCGAGGCTGATGGCCAGGAGGCTGTCCACGAAGGGTGCCCAGCGGCGTCGGACGCCGAGCGCGTCGGTGATCCGCATCGCGCCGCCGATGATGAGCGCCCAGGTGAGACCGATCGCGAGCGGCGCGCGGTCGACGCTCAGCACGAACTGCGACGAGTAGTGATACGTCTCGAAGATGAGCTGGTCGCCCTCCTCGAGCAGGAGCCCGAACGTGGCTGCGCTGACCAGCTCGAGGAGCGGCAGACGGCCCCGCTGCAGGGCGAGCCAGGCCGAGGCGGCGAAGAACACGGCGACCCCGAGCTCGAGGCCGCCGTAGAGGGGATCCATCACCCCGATGGTACGGCGGAGCGCCTCCGCAGGATCGCTCGGCCGCCGAGGCCGACGGCGAACATGGCGATCCCGGCGGCCACCGACGCGAGTGGCAGCGTGGCCACGAGCACCGCGCAGCCGATGACGCCGGCGACATTGAGGGCGCGCGGCCAGCGCCGGTGGGGGTCGGTCTGGGTGAATGCCGAAGCGTTGGCGATGCCGTAGTAGACGAGGACGCCGAAGGAGCTGAAGCCGATTGCACCGCGCAGGTCGATGAGCAGCACGAGGACAATGACGGCGGCGGCGACCGACAGCTCCGCGCGCGCCGGGACGGAGCGTCGCTCGTCCACGGCGGCGAGCCAGCGCGGCAGGTCCACGTTGCGCGCCATGGCGAGCGTCGTTCGACCGATGCCCGCCACGAGGGCGAGCAGCGATCCCAGGCTGGCGACCACCGCCCCGACGCCCACCACCGGCACGAGCCAGTCCGCGGCCACCGCCCTGGCCGCCTCGGCCAGGGGGGCGGCGCTCTCGCCGATCCGGGTCGGCCCGGCGGCAGCGAGGATCGTCACCGCGACCGCGAGGTACAGCGCCACCGTGATGCCAAGGGCGAGTGGAATGGCGCGCGGGATCGTCCGCACCGGGTCCCGCACCTCTTCTCCGAGCGTGGCGATCCGGGCGTAGCCCGCGAACGCGAAGAAGAGCAGGCCCGCCGACTGCAGCACGCCGTACGCGCCGTGGGGGATGCTGCCGGATGCTATCCGGGCGGGGTCCGCGCCGCCACTCGCCCAGGTGACGACCACGAGCAGGCCGAGCGCGGTGATCGAACCCGCGACGAGAATGCGCGCCACGCCGGCGGTGCGTGTGATGCCGCGCAGGTTGACCGCGGTGACGGCCGCGACCGCCGCCACGGCGACGGCACGTTGCGCCAGCGGCGCGAACGGCAGCGCGTAGGCCGCCACGGTGAGCGCCATGGCCGCACACGAGGCGGTCTTGCCGATGACAAAGCCCCAGCCGGCGGCGAACCCCCACCACGGGCCGAGCCGCTCCCGCCCGTAGACATACGTGCCACCCGAGCTCGGGTATTGCGCCGCGAGCTGCGCCGACGCGGTGGCGTTGCAGTACGCCACGCCCGACGCGACCGCGAGGCCGATGAGGAGGGCCGCACCGGCCGCCGCCGCAGCGGGGCCGAACGAGGCAAAGACGCCCGCGCCGATCATCGACCCGAGGCCGATGACCACCGCATCCGCGACACCGAGGCGGCGCTCGAGGCGCGTCGCGGGCGAGGACGCGGGCGGGGACGTGCTCACAGGGCTGCTGCCACGCGCTCCGCCGCGGCTCGCAACTCCGCGTCACTGACGTTGGGAAGCACGTCCTCCCAGAGCGGCAGCATGTAGTTGCGCGCCTCGAGCATCCCCAGCGGTCGCGGCATGAGCCACACGTGGAAGTGCGCACCGCCGTCACCCCATCGGTACAGGTGGACCCTCCCGACGTCACCCAGTGCCAGGATCGCGCGTTCGACGCGGGCGATCAGTGGGCCGAACGCGGCCGCGGCCTCCGGTGCCAGGTCAGCGAACGAGTCGACGTGATCCCGGCTGGCGAGCCAGACGGTGCCCGGCAGGCTCCCGCCGACGGGCGGATGGATCGTGAAGTGCTCGTCGCCCCAGACGGCGCTTGTGGCGCCCCCCTCGCAGACGCCGCACGGCTCACCACCCGGCTCGCCACGTCGTGGCGGCTCGGGAATGGCACGCTCGCCCGGCTCACGGGTGGTCATGGGCTCCTCGTATGGCAGGACCATGGTGTTGCGCTCCTTGCTGCTGCTGATGCTTGCTACTGCTTCACCGTGTTCTGACGCATCGCCAGCGCGCGCCGTCGACGGTGGGTCAATCTCGCCGCTGTGCACGTTACCCGCGCCACACGTGCTCCATCGCGGGTCATTTGTCGGCGGGTGCAAGCAAGCCGATGCGGTGAGAGGGCGCCCACATCTGCCGGCGCCGTTACGTTGCACAGATCAGGGATTGGCGCGAGCATCCCAGTAGCCGAGTGGCCCGCATCGGTCGCCGGTGGGGTTCGGGCTAGAATCGCGAGCATGACCACCGACGTGGCAGCGCCCACCGCACCGATCTATCTCGCCGGCGACTTCGTGGAGACCGCGACACGCCTCGAGGTCCGCAACCCGGCCACCGACGAGCTGGTGGCGACCACGTTCCAGGCCGGTGCGGCCGAGCTGGAGCGCGCCACCGTGGCGGCGGTCGATGCCTTCGAGGCGACTCGGCGGCTGGCGAGCTACCAGCGGCGCGACGTCCTCGCCCACGTCGCCGACCGGATCACCGAGGACGCGGAGGAGCTCACCGACCTGCTGAGCCGCGAGTCGGGGAAACCGGTCAAGGATGCCCGCGGCGAGGTGCTCCGCGGCGCGCTCACGTTCCGGACCGCCGGCGAGGAGGCGCTGCGCATCACCGGTGAGTGGCTGCCGCTCGACTGGAATGCGGCCAATCGCGGTCGCAGCGGCATCGTGCGGCGCTACCCGATCGGGCCGGTCGCCGGCATCAGCCCGTTCAACTTCCCGCTCAACCTGGCCGCGCACAAGGTGGCGCCGGCCATCGCCGCCGGTTGCAGCATCGTCCTCAAGCCGCCCAGCGTCGACCCGCTGGTGATGCTGCGCGTCGCCCGCTACATCGACGAGACGGACCTGCCGAAGGGCGCGGTCAGCATCCTCCCCATGGACCGCCCCACCGGTGATCGGATGGTCGGTGACGACCGCTTCAAGCTGCTCAGCTTCACCGGCTCGCCATCGGTCGGGTGGAAGATGAAGGCCGAGGCCGGCAAGAAGAAAGTGGTCCTCGAGCTGGGCGGGAACGCCGGCGCCATCGTCGACGAGACCGCCGACCTCGATTGGGCGGTCGAGCGGCTCGTGTACGGCGCCTTCGCGTACGCTGGTCAGGTCTGCATCAGCGTCCAGCGCATCTTCGTGGTGCGCGACGTCTTCGACGAGTTCCAGCGCCGCTTCACCCAACTGGTCGCGGCCGTGAAGGTGGGGGATCCGCTGGACCCCGGGACCGACCTGGGACCGATGGTGGACGACAAGGCGGTCGCACGCACGCACGAGTGGGTGCGCGAGGCACTGGCGGGCGGGGCGCGCGCCCTCGCCGGCGGCGAGCCGAATGGACGCATCTATCCGCCAACGGTGCTCGTCGACGTCCCGCGCGACGCGCGGATCTGCGGCGAGGAGGCGTTCGCGCCGGTCGTGAACCTCTTCGCCGTGGACGACTACGACGCAGCGCTGCGCGAGATCAACGACTCGAAGTTCGGGCTCCAGTGCGGCCTCTTCACGACCTCGCTGGAGCGGACCCTGCGGGCGCACGACGAGCTCGAGGTCGGAGGCGTGATCGTCAACGACATCCCGACCTGGCGCATCGACCCGATGCCGTATGGCGGCGTCAAGGATTCGGGCCTCGGCCGGGAGGGATTGCGGTGGAGCATCGAGGATATGACGGAGCCGCGGCTGCTGGCATTCGCCAGACCGCTGTGACCGCCACCGCGACGCGCTTCGCGCGGGTCCTCCCCGCCGCCGAGCTTCGGGACGGTGAGCTGATCCCCGTCGAGATCGACGGCACGCCGGTCGTCCTCGTCCGCCACGCCGGCGAGTTCTTCGCGGTGCAGAACAACTGCAGCCATCGCGACTTTCCGCTCTCGGAGGCGGGGTTCGACCCGCGCGACGAGGTCCTGGTCTGTGCCTGGCACGGTGGCTGTTTCGACATCCGCAGCGGTGCCGCGGTGGTGCCGCCCGCCACCCAGCCGGTCGAGACGTTCCCGGTGCGCGTCAGTGCCGATGGCTGGGTCGAGATCGGCATGACCGGCTCGCTCGGTGCGGTGAGGCGCTAATGGCGATCGAGGCGCTGCCGTTCGTCAACTGGATCTTCTGGACGGCGCTGGGCGCCGGGACGCTGCTGGTGGTGGGGATCGCCGAGGTGACGGGCGGCACGACGCGGGGCTACCGGCTCCTCATGGCCTGGCTCGTCCTGGCGTGCGCCGTCGTCCTCGTCGTCAGTGACGTCAACCTGCCGCCGGATGCCGCGGCATCGGCCACCGTGGACGTGCGCCGGCCGCTGGCGCTGCTGTTCGCCCTCGCCGCTCTCGTGTACGTCATCGCCTCGCATGCCGGCTGGCCACGACGATGGGTCCCCATCGCCGGGGCGGTAGCGGGGCTCGCCGCGCTGGTGGCGCTCGCGCTCGGCGGCGGGACGCGCGCGCCCGGGCTGTTCGCAGTTCAGCTCGTGGTCGCCGCCATCGCCCTCGGCGCCGTCAACGCCGCGATGCTGCTGGGGCACTGGTACCTCGTCACGCCGCGCCTCTCCCCGGCGCCGCTGCGCCGGATGATGTGGATTCACGGCGGCGCGCTGGGCGTGCAGGCCGCGGCGTTCGGGCTGGCCCTGCTCGTCGTCGGTTCGGAGCCGGTGCGAAATGACATCGCCTGGCTCACCTGGCTGCGGCTCGGGGTTGGCACGCTGCTCCCGATCGGCATCACCGTCCTCGCCTGGCTCGCCAGCCGCGCCGCCTCGCTCCAGGCGAGCACCGGCCTGCTCTACATCGGTCTGGCGCTCGTCATGGCCGGCTCCATCGCCGGGGCCAGCATCAGCTACCTGACCGGCGTGCCGGTCTAGGCTGTCGAGGACTCATGCGCATCCACGTTCGGACCTTCGCCTCGCTGCGCGAGCTCGCCGTTGCGCGGGCTGATCTCGACCTGCCCGCGGAGACCGATGTCGCGGCCGCCTGGGCGGCGCTCGAAGCCAGCTATCCCGGCATCGAGCCGCATCGCCCATTCGTGCGCGCTGCCCGCAACGGCGTATACGTGGCATGGACCGATGCGCTCGCGGAGGGTGATGAGGTGGCCTTTTTGCCACCGGTGAGCGGTGGCGCGACGACGGCGCTGACCGGCGGCCCCATCGACGTGGCCGCACTCGAGCGTGCCGCCGTCGCGAGCGGCCACGGTGCGCTCGTCACGTTCGTCGGCCGCGCCCGCGATCACGCCGACGATGGCCGCGCCGTGGGCGAGCTCGAGTACGAGGCGTTCCCGGCGATGGCGGCGACGACCCTGGCGCAGATCGCCGGCGAGGCAGAGGAGCGCTGGGGCGTGGCCGCGGCGGTCGTGCATCGCACCGGCGTGGTGCCGCTCGGCGAGGGAGCGGTCGCGATCGTCACCGCCGCCGCGCACCGCGACGCCGCCTACGAGGCGAATCGGTACATCATCGAGCAGATCAAGGAGCGCCTGCCGATCTGGAAGCGCGAGCGCTTCGAGGACGGCACCGAATGGAAGCGGCCCGGCGCATGAGGCGCGCCGTCCTGGCCGGCATCGTCGCGGTGCCCACCGCCCTGACCGCCGTCATCGGCATCGAGATGGCGCTCCTCTCGCGGCGCGAGTACCTGCCCCCGGACCCGGGCTACCGGGTCGACCTCGTGCTGCGGCCGCGGGACGGCACCGCGGACGCGACGCCAGTGCGGCTCGCCGTGCTGGGCGACTCCACGGTGGCCGGCGTCGGCGCGCCGACGGCCGGCGAGTCGCTGCCCGCCCTCGTCGCACAGCGCGTGGCCGACGCGCTCGACCGCCCGGTCCATGTCGTGGGCTACGGCATCTCCGGCGCACGAACCGCGTCCCTCACCGACGTCCAGCTGCCGACGATCGGGGCGGAGCACGACGTCGTGCTGCTCGTCATCGGGGCCAACGACGCGACGCATGCCACGCCGTGGCCCGCCTTCGACGCGCAGACGCGGACGATGCTCGCGCGCGCCACGGCCAGCGGCGTCCCGGTCGTGCTCGGCAGCACGCCGCGGTTCATCGGGACCAAGATCATTCCGCAGCCACTCCGATTCATGGTGGATGGCTACTCGGCAATCCTGCGCGGGATTCAGCGCGCCGCCGTGGAGGACGTCCCCGGCACCCGCCTCGTGGACCTCTCCGTCGTCGCGCGGCGCTTCGATGGCGTCCCCGAGGCCACGTCGAGCGACGGGTTCCATCCCTCGCCGATCGGCTACGGCTTCTGGGCGGACGCCCTGGCACCCGGCGTCGTGGCCGCTCTGGCCGGTCGCTGAGGGAGGCTGCGCAACCAGCGCTCGGCGCCGCGCGGGGAGCGGAGGCGGATGAGCTGCAGGTGCGGATGGGCGGCGATGAGTGCCGGGTAGTCGCGCCGGTGGCGGGCATACGTGCTGACCGACCACCAGATGATGGAGTCGCGGCCAAGCAGCATCGGCAACGACTCGCGGTTGTCGCCCCACAGCATGGTGCGTCGTGCAATCCGTGACACCGATCGGATCACGATGCGCCATGTGACCACGGATCGGTGCAGGTCGAGCCAGACAATGGTGTCGGCGCGTGGCCAGACGATATCGCGCACGGCCGAGTAGTTGCCGTCGACGACCCACGTCTCGCCGGCGGTGGCCTCGTCGACCTTGCAGCGCAGGTCCCCAGGCTCCGCCTCGGTCCAGTTCGGCCCCCAGTGCAGCTCGTCGAGCTCCACGCAGCGGTAGCCGAGTCGCGCCGCGAGGGCCACGGCGAACGTCGATTTGCCGACGCCGCTGGTGCCGATGACATTGATCCGACGCATCGCCCCGCGAGCCCCCGCGGCAGCGCCGCGGTTCGGGCGGTCGCCGGGGGTCGCGGCGCGGTCGTTGCCAGGCGTCAACACGGTGTGAGGTCGATTGTACGGACCATCACATCGTGCACGACCTTGCCGCGGCATGCACAATGGCCCACGATGTCGACCCCCAAGCCAGGGCAGATCCGCTGTCCGACCTGCCACCGATCGACAGCGCCGGCCGCCTTCTGCACGCAGTGCGGATCGCCGATCCCCTCGAGCGCCGTCGCGCGTCCGCGGGGAATGGACCGTGACGAGCTCGATGCTCGCATTCGGTCGCGGCGCGTCGACCAGCCCTACCGCCGCGGCGGCTACGCCGAGGAGTGGGACGACGATGCCGCGCCGGGGTATCGGCCATTCGAGCCGGAGCCGGAGGACGAGCTGGCACGCCATGCCGAGGCGGACGCTGCGTCGGCACCACAGCACGTCGACAACATGGCGGATGAGGTCCCACCGGCCGTTCAGGCGGAGGGCCACGAGCCGGAGCCGGCAGCCCCGGCAGCGCCGCCGCTCGGCCCGGAGGCGCGTGAGGCACCGGCTCCCTACCGACGTGGTCGGGAGGTCGAAGATGCGCCGGAGGCATCGGTGGCGCCCGAACCAGCGCCCGCGGCACCACCACCGGCGGCTGTCACCGCGGCACCCGATCCATGGGCCTCGCGCTCGGTTGAGCCGCCCCCCCCGGCTGTCGAAGACCCCGAGTACGCCACCTACGACGAAGAGGGATGGCCGGCGGACGAGCCGTACTACGTGCCGGCCGATGACGACGACGGTCGGCGCGGCGGCGCGGCGGCGCCGATCATCGGCTTCGTCGCGCTCGGCGTCGTGGCGCTGCTGCTGGGCGTCTTCTTCTCCAACGTCTTCGGCGGCAACGGTGTCGCGCAGGGCAGTGCCTCACCGACCGCATCCGCGACCGACGTCGCCACCGAGACCGCCGTCCCGACCCCCGACGTGACGAGCTCGGCCGCTCCCTCGTCGAGTGGGAGCGCCAATGCCAGCGAGGGACCGCCGATCGAGTTCCCCGACGGCTTCACGGCCACCACCGAACCGTGCTTGACGCAGCCGAACCAGCGGGGCTGTGCTTCTGACGGGACAACGAACAGCGGCCGGATGTGGGTCTACATCGGCTTCCAGAAGGGTCGCAGCAGCGACGTCGTGGGCATGACGATCGTCGACTCGGCGGACGCGGTCGTGGCACAGGCGAGCATCGAGCTGAGTCAGGTCAACTGCCCGGTGGACGTCCCGTGCAACGGCTGGCTGCTCTTCCCCGGCTTCGGGACCCCGTACACCGGCCTCGCTGCCGGCGACTACAGGATTCGCATCAATCGCAACGGCCTGCCCGCTGCTGAGGCCGATTTCACGGTCAGTTGATACCGGCTGGCCCGCGTCCTGCAGCCTCGCGCCGTCGAGATGACGCCGACACCCACCCGTTCCACGCCACCGATCGCCCTCGTCGCGGTCGGCGCGCTCATGCTCCTCGCGCTCGTCGGCGTCGTGCTCGGTCACAGCGGCGGGTCGGACGGCCCCGCTGCGGCCTCCTCCGGCACGGCAACGCCGACACCGTTGACCATCGGCGGCACCGCGTGGGCCGCGCCCACGTCGCCGCCGACCGCGGCGCCGACAACCTCGCCATCGGACGCGCCAGCCACGCCGACCGCCGTCCCAACGCCGTCACCGACCTCCACGCCCACCGCCACGCCGCCACCGCCGTCGACGGTACGCGCCTCCGTGCAGGTCTGCCGTGAGCGTCGCGAGGGCCGATGCGTAGGCGAGCTGGAACAGGTCCGCGACGGCTTCGTCGTGCTGGTCAATTTCGCCGCCTCGTCGCGGGGCGATACCTTCGGCATCCACCTCGAGGGACCCGGCGGCAAGCTGATCGACGGTGGCTCGTTCGCCGTGAACGGCGGCGCCGGCTACGCCTGGTCCACGTTCCGCGGTGGCCTCGCCGCGGGCGAGTGGGTGGCGGTCGCGACCCGCAACGGGACGGAGATCGCACGGACCACCTTCACCGCCGGCTGACCGTCCCAAGGCGGGTGGGATTGGGCTCGCCGCCGCCGGCCCGTCGTCGCGCCGCAAGGGCGCTGATGACCTCGAGGACGCACCGATGCGCGGCCATCGCCGTCACCTCGGCAGTGTCGTACGGCGGCGACACCTCCACCACGTCCATGCCGGCCAGCTCGACCGAGCTCGCCACCTGGCGGACGGCGCGCAGCAGCTCGCGTGGCAGCAGTCCGCCGGGCTCCGGGGTCCCCGTGCCGGGAGCCATGCCGGGGTCGATGACGTCGATGTCGACCGACAGGTAAATCACCTCGGGGCCATCGAGCGCCTCCTCGATCGCCTGGGCCACGACCGCCTCCGCCCCACGCTCCTCGATCTCCGTCATGAGGTGGCTCCGCATGCCGTGCTCGCGCATCCACGCCAGCGTCTCCGGTCCGGGCCAGTAGCCGCGCAAGCCGACCTGGACGAAGTTGCGCCCGTCCACGTGGCCCTCCTCGATGAGGCGGCGCATCGGCGTGCCGTGCGAGCGCAGGTTGCCGTACGTGGAGTTCGCCGCATCCGCGTGCGCGTCGAAGTGCACGACGCCGAGGCGGCGAGGCGCGACGTGGCGCGCCACCGCGGCCGCCGAGGGGAAGGCAATCGAGTGGTCGCCGCCCAGGACGATCGGCACGGCGCCGGAGGCAGCCACGTCCGCCACCTTGCGGTGGATGACCGCGTGCGAGCGCTCGATGTCCATCGGTGTCACCGGGGCATCACCGGCGTCGACCACGTCCAGCCATTCGAAGGGCTCGATGTCGAGCTGCAGCGAGTTGAGGGAGCCGGAGTGATAGCTCGCCTGCCGGATGGCACGTGGACCGAATCGCGCACCGGGACGGTGGCTCACCGCGTCGTCGAATGGTGCCCCCACGATGGCCACGTCGGGGCGGCGGTCGGCGAGCGCGGCGGCATCGGTGCACAGCGGCAGCTTCTGGAAGGTGGGGATGCCCACGTAGGCGGGCAGGGTGAAGTCATCGTAGGCGGTGTAGGGGTCGGAGCCGGGAGCGGCCTCGTCGTTCATGCCGTGCGCAGGACGGCCACGATCATCGGACATCGGTGTGGTGTGAACCTCACCAGCGACCACCGACGAGCGCCGTCGCAATGCGGAGCAGGCCCGGGGGGCGACCCCGATCCTAGCAAAGGCAGCGCGCTACCATCACCGGCACCATGGACCGCCGCAGCTCGCTGACGTACTCCTTCGACGCGGCGCGGGCGCTCGTCCCGCAGCTGCGGGCGCTGCTGCTGCAGCTCGCCGTCGAGCAGCGTCGGCTGGCCACGGCGCACGCGGCGCTCCATGCCCAGCTGCGTGGCAACGGTTCGCCCGACCATGCCGAGGAGACCGCGCGCCACGAGCGGCAGGTGTCCGAGATCCGGTCGGGGATGACCGCGCTGCTTCGCCACTTCGAGCAGCTCGGTGTCGTCGTCCGCGACCTCGAGGAGGGGCTCTGCGACATCCCTGCGATGCGCGGCGACGAGCGCGTCTGGCTCTGCTGGCGGCTGGACGATCCCGAGCTCGCGTGGTGGCACTCCACCCGGGAGGGATATGCCTCACGCCGTCGATGGTGACGCGGTGACACCCGCACCGTCCGTCCTCGTCATCGGCGACGCCCTGGTCGACATCACCGTCGCACCGATCGCCGAGATTCGCCCCGGCTCCGACGTCCCGGCCGCCATCGCGGCCGGTCCGGGCGGGCAGGGAGCAAACATCGCCGTGCGCCTCGCGCGGCGCGGCAACCCCGTGCGGCTGCTGTGTGCCATCGGCGCCGACCCGCCCGGTGAGCTGGTGGCCGCCTGGGTCGGCGCGGAGGGCGTCATGGTGCAGCCGTTGCCGGCGGTGGCGACCGGCATGGTGGTCGTCCACCTCTTCCCCGGCGCGGACCGTGCCATGGCCAGCCAGCGCGAGCCCTTCGCACGGGCCGTTGCCGCGATGCACGCACTGCCGCCGGCCGACGCGATCGTGGTCTCCGGCTACCTGCTCCTGGAAGCGGAGGCCGGTGCGCTGGTCGAGCGGCTCGCCGCTGCCGAGACCGACCTCACCGTTGTCGGCTGCGCGCTGCACGCGGCCACCGCCGTCACGTGGTGGGAGCGGGTACGGCGCTTACGCCCCTCGGTCGTGATCGTCAATGCCGACGAGGCGCGCCTGGCACCCCCCGCCGGCGACGCGGAGCCGATCGCCGCCTTCGCGCAGGCGAGCGGCGCCACGGTCGTGGTGACCGACGCGAATGGCGTGACCGCGGTCACCGCAGACGGCCGGTCTAGCGCCGTGCCCGTCCCCGCGGCGACTGGCCCGGTCGTGGACGCCACCGGTGCCGGCGACGCGTTCGCCGCCGCGTTCATCGCACAGAGGTGCGCCGGCGCGAGCCTCCCTGCGGCGCTCGAGGCCGGCGCGCGCAGCGGGGCCGCCGTGGCGCGGGTTGCGGGAGCGCAGGGCCGGGTGGCCCTGGAGCGCGCCGGGCACGATGCCGGCGCTACCCTGCGCTGATGCAGCGCCCCGCCGCCCACCCGTCCTGGATCTTGGTCGCCGACGAGGTCGCCGCCGCGCTGGCGGACCGGATGCCGGTGGTGGCACTCGAGTCGAGCCTCATCGCCCAGGGACTGCCCGCGCCGCATAACCTCGAAACCGCGGCATCGGCGGAGGCCGCGATCCGCGCGGCGGGCGCCGTGCCGGCGACGGTGGCGGTGGAGGCGGGGCGGGTGATCGTCGGCGCCGACGAGGCTCTCCTCGCCCGCCTGGCGGATCCCCGACGACACGCCGCCAAGGCGGCATCGCGTGACCTGGGGCCACTGCTCGCCGCCGGGCGCCTGGCGGCGACGACGGTGAGCGGCACCATGCGCGCCGCCGCCGCCGCCGGCATCCAGCTCTTCGCGACCGGGGGCATCGGCGGCGTACATCGCGGAGCCGGGGAGACCTGGGACGTCAGCAGCGACCTCGATGAGCTGGCGGCGACACCCGTTGCCGTCGTCTGCAGCGGGGCGAAGTCGATCCTCGACCTGCCCGCGACCCTGGAGGCGCTCGAGACGCGGCGCGTGCCGGTGGTGGGCTTCGGGACTGATCGGTTTCCCGCTTTCTTCAGCGTCGACAGCGGGCTCGGGGTGCCGCATCGCGTCGACGACCCCGCGGCGGCCGCGGCAACGGTGGACGCGCACCTCGCCATCGCCGGCAATGGCGGCCTCCTCTTCGTCCAGCCGCCACCGGCGGAGGTGGCGATCCCCGCTGACGAGGTGGACAGCTGGATCGCCGACGCCCTGGCTGCAGCGACGCGGGAGCGGATCGTCGGTGGCGCCGTGACGCCGTACCTGCTCGGGCACGTGGCGGCAGCGTCCGGGGGCCGATCCCTCGCCGTGAATGTGGCGCTCATCGTGAACAACGCCCGGACCGCCGCGGCCATTGCCGTGTCGCTGGCGCACCGTCGCGTCGCGGCCACCGGCTGACCCACCGCGGCGGTGCGCTATCCTGCGCCGACAGCTGGGCCGCGAGGCGCGGGGTCGATGGAGGGTGGCATGCGGATCTACGAGGGCAGTCCGCGCAGCGACTGGGAAGAGGTGCTGCGCAGCGTCGGCGCCTACGCCGACCAGGAGCAGCTCAAGGAGCTCCTCTTCCTGGAGCTCGACCAGGGGTTCATCCTGCAGGGCCTCGGCCCGCCGCACACCGGTGCCTGGGCCGAGGGATCGGGCAGCCTGACGAAGCGCACCTACGAGCTCGTCGAGGACGAGGTCGGCAAGCTCGTCGACGATTCCGCCGGCCGTCGCGGCGACGCGACCACCGACACCCCGCACGCCGAGATCGCCAACTACTACGAGCAGGCGCTGCGCGTGATCGGCAAGTACGTTGACAGCCAGCGGCCGCGTGACCTCTTCCTGCTCGAGCAGGAGGGCTCGTTCGTGCTGCGTCTGCTCGTCTCGAGCAACGGCAGCCTGGCGCACCAGCTGGCGGAGTTCACCCGGGACGAGATAGTGGCTATGATCGACGCTGCACCACAGCAACGCACGACGCCGGAGACGCCCGCCGGCTGACGCGCCCCGTAGCTGGAGAGGCACTTATGAAGGCAGTGAAAGTCCTGTTGATCGGCATCGGCGCACTGCTGGCCGCCATGATCGTCATCCCGCTCACCATCCTTGCGGGGCTCTTCGTCTGGCTGAAGCTGACCGAGGAGACCGACGAGGACGAGATGGAGCTCGAGGACACGATCTAGGCGCGGCCCGCGCATCACCTGGACCGATACGGCGCCCCGACGGGCGCCCGTCGGCTCAGCCGGCCCCGGAGAGCGCCCAGGCGACGGTCCACGCCACGGCCGCGATGAGCTGCCCGGGCCAGAGCGCCCGCTCGGCGGTGCCGCCGATCACCACGGCGGCGATGCCCACCGTCCACGCGGCTGCGGCCGGTCCGTTGCCGCGCTCGCCGAGGATGACCGCTGCTCCCACCCCCACGCCGACCAGGAACGTGATGGCCGAGGCGACGTGGCGCGATCGGTGGCGACCGAGCACGTGCGCCACGCTGCGAGACCCCGCGGCCACGTCCAGCTTCCAGTCGCGCAGCGTGTTGGCGAGGTGGGCCGCGACGGCGAAAGCGGCGGCGAGCGGCATCGCGGCGACCACCCGATCCGCGGGGGCGCCGACCCCGGTCGCGATCCAGAGTGGCAGGATGCCGAAGCTCACCAGGTAGGGGACGAAGCTCGCGGGGCTGCGCGACAGCAGCAGGTCATAGGCGACGGCGCTCGTCGCCGCCACGGCGCCGAGCGCCAGGAATGCCGGACCCAGGGCCAGCGACGCGGCCAACTGCAGCAGCGCGCCGGCGCCGGCGATGCGCAGTGCCGTGCGGGGCGTCACCATGCCAGCCGGGATCGGCTTCGCCTGGCCGGTGGCCGCATCACGATCGCGGTCCGCCCAGTCGTTCAGGGCGCCGGTGAGGAGCTGCGACCCGGTGACGGCGAGCACGACCAGCGCGATGTGCCCGCCGTCGAAGCCCGCGCCGGCATCGAGAATGAGCGCCAGCGCGCACGAGAGAAGCACCACGGCCGCCGCCGGTGCGGGGTGGATGACACGGATGAGCGGCGGCATGGGCTCCTCGCTGGCGGGCGCCAATGGCGCGCGTCGTGCATCATCGCGCCCCGCCGCGTCGGTTGTCTCGCACTGGAGCCTCCCATGCCCTCGAGCCGCAGCTTCCTGCCTGTCGCCATCGCGATCCTGCTCGTCACCGTTGCCGGCTGCTCCCTGGCCGCCACTCCGTCGCCGTCCAGCAGCACCCTCGTGCTGCTGTCGCAACCGCCCGCCTCGACAGCGGCGACATCCACGGGCAGCGCCGCGAGCGTCTTCGACCTCATCGTCGGCGACTGCTTCGACACCGGCGACATCAGCACCGTCGACCTCGTCACGATCGTCGACTGCGACGCCCCGCACGCGTACGAGGTCTTCGGCACAACCGACTACGAGACGGCGGGCGACGAGACGTACCCGGGGGACGACGTGCTGAGCAACGCGGCCGACGAGTTCTGCCGCCCTGCGTTCGAGGCCTATGTCGGCATCAGCTACGGCGACTCGGAGCTGTTCGGCACGTTCATCAACCCATCGGACCAGACGTGGCCGCAGGGTGATCGCAAGATCCTCTGCGTCGCGAACACGAGGGATCAGGGGCCGATCACCGGCAGCGTGGCGGGCAGCGAACGCTGATCGGCCGGCGGGGCGTCCGGCGGAGGGCCCGCGCCGCGTAGCATGCGCGGCATGACCGGCGAGAACACGCTCAACGCGGTCGAGCTCTTCGTCGCGCTCGTCGCGGTGTCGGCGCTCGTGGGCCTCGTGGCTCGTCGCGTGGCGGTGCCCTACACCGTGGCGCTCGTCGTCTTCGGGCTCGCCGCCGCGTTCTTCGCGCCGCCGCTCGATTTCGAGATCACCGGGGAGCTCGTTCTCGCGGTGCTGCTGCCCGGCCTCATCTTCGAGGCCGCCTACCAGCTCGACCTCGGCGAGCTGCGTCGCTCGTTCGGGGGTGTCGCCATCCTCGCCGCACCGGGCGTGCTCATCGTGGCGCTCACCGTGGCAGTGGTGCTGAGCCTCACCACCGGCCTGCCGCTCGGGCTGGGCTTCGTGGTGGGCGCCATGGTGTCGGCGACCGATCCGGCAGCGGTGATTTCCACGTTCAAGCGCCTCGGCTCGCCGAAGCGGCTGGCGACGCTCGTCGAGGCCGAAAGCCTCTTCAACGACGGGACCGGCCTCGTCATCTTCGCCATCGCCATCACCGTGGTCGGGCGCGAGGTCGGCGCGGCCGAGGCGATCGGCAGCTTCGTGGTGATCGTCGTCGTATCGGCGATCATCGGTGTCGTCATCGGCTTCGTGGCCAGCCGCATGGCGGCGACCGTGGACGACCACCTGCTCGAGCTGACCATCTCGCTCGCCACCGCGTACGGCGCCTACCTCGTCGCCGACACGCTCCACGAGTCGGGGATCATCGCGACCGTTGTCGCCGGACTGACGTTCGGGAACTACGGTCGTCGGATCGGCATGAGCGAGCGCACGCAGGAAGCGCTCGACACGGTCTGGGAGTTCATCGCGTTTCTCCTGACTGCCCTCGTCTTCCTGCTCGTGGGCCTGGCGATCTCCATCGACCAGCTGGCGCAGGCGGCGGTGCCCATCGGGTGGGCCATCCTGGCCATCCTCGTCGGCCGCGCCATCGTCGTCTACGTTCTCGTCGGCGGCACCAGCGTGCTAATCAGCGACCGCTACCACCGCTCGATCCCGCGTGCGTGGCTGCATGTCATGTTCTGGTCGGGCCTCCGCGGCGCCGTATCGGTCGCCATGGCGCTCGCCCTTCCGATCGGCTTCCCCGAGCGCGCGTTGCTGCAGGAGATCACGTTCGGCGTGGTGCTCTTCACGCTCCTCATCCAGGGCACCACGACCGACCTCCTGATCAGGAAGCTGGGTGTCGGAGCGCACGATGCGCCGCGCGAAGGCCGGCCGCCGGCGTCGGACGCGGGCGAGGCGACTGCGCTATGATCGCGTCCCGAGTGGGCATGGCGCCCTGCTCGCGTGTCGCAGCCCTTCGCCACGCTCGAGCCGCCCGCGGAGGATCGTAGAGAATCGTGCCGAAGTACATCTTTGTCACCGGCGGCGTCACCAGCTCACTCGGCAAGGGGATCACGGCGGCGTCCATCGGCCGCATCCTCAAGTCGCGTGGGATCCCGGTCTCGATCCTGAAGCTCGACCCGTACATCAACATCGATCCGGGGACGATGTCGCCGTACCAGCACGGCGAGGTATTCGTCACCGACGACGGCGCCGAGACCGATCTCGATCTCGGGCATTACGAGCGCTTCATCGACGAGAACCTGTCGCAGGCCAGCAACGTCACCACCGGGCGCATCTACTCCGCGGTCATCGCCAAGGAGCGGCGCGGCGACTACCTCGGCGGCACCGTCCAGGTCATCCCGCACATCACCAACGAGATCAAGGAGCGGATCGCCCGTGTCGCGCGCGAGGGGACCGGCAGCGTGGCGACCAGCGGCCTCGCCGCCCACGGGGTCGTCATCGTCGAGGTCGGCGGCACGGTCGGTGACATCGAGTCGCTGCCGTTCCTGGAGGCGATCCGCCAGATGCGCAAGGACGTCGGCCGCCGCAACGTGCTCTACGTCCACGTCACCTGGCTGCCGCAGATCGGCGCCACCGGCGAGCTGAAGACGAAGCCGACGCAGCACAGCGTGAAGGAGCTGCGCGGGATCGGTATCCAGCCGGACGTCATCGTGCTGCGCAGCGACGAGCCGATCGAGGAGGAGATCCTCGACAAGGTCGCCCTCTTCACCGATGTCGACGTCCACGCGGTCGTGCCGCTGCGCACCGCCGGCAGCATCTACGAGGTGCCGCTGCTGCTGGAGCGGGCCGGGCTGGGCAAGCTCATCACGCGCGAGCTCGAGCTTCCCGGTGGCGAGCCCGACCTCGCCGAGTGGCAGGGCCTCGTCAGCCGCATCCGCGCCCCGCGCCCGGCGCTCGAGGTCGCGATCGTCGGCAAGTACACCGAGCTGCCGGATGCGTACATCAGCGTCACCGAGGCGCTGAAGCACGCCTCGGTCCATCACGGCGTCGACGTTCGCGTGCGCTGGATCCGATCGGAGCAGCTGGAGCGGATGGAGCGCGACGAGGTCGGCGCCGCGCTGGATGGCGTCGCCGGGCTGCTGGTCCCGGGGGGCTTCGGCTATCGCGGCGTCGAGGGCAAGATCAGCGCGATTCGCTGGGCGCGCGAGCATGGCGTGCCGTTCCTCGGCCTCTGCCTGGGCCTGCAGTGTGCGGTGATCGAGTTCGCCCGCATGGCGCTCGATACCGATGACGCCAACAGCAGCGAGTTCACCGTCTTCACCGCGCATCCGGTGATCGACCTGATGCCGGACCAAGCGGACGTCACCGAGAAGGGCGGCACCATGCGGCTCGGCCTCTACCCGGCGCGTCTCGAGGAGGGATCGCACGTCCGCGACGCGTACGGCGCCGAGATCGCCTACGAGCGGCACCGACATCGGTTCGAGGTCAATAACGCGTATCGCGAGCAGCTCGACGCGGCGGGGATGTGGTTCAGCGGCGGCTCTCCGGATGGCCGCCTGGTCGAGTACATTGAGCTGCGCGACCACCCGTGGTTCGTGGCCACGCAGGCACATCCGGAGCTAAAGAGCCGCCCGAATCGGCCGCACCCGCTCTTCCGCGACTTCGTCGGCGCCGCCGCCGCGCGGTCGGGGCAGGGATCGGCCGTCGAGGTGCGTCCGGCGCGCTCGGCCCGGACGAGCTCCACCGCGCCGGCCGCTGCCACCAGCCAGCAGCACGAGAGCGCATGACCAGCAGCACCAGACGCTCGCCGACCGTTGACCTCGCGGACTACGGTCGCCGTCTCGACGACTTCGTGGCTGAGCTGGGCGCCGAGTACCACGCGGGCCTCTCCGGGCAGACCGATGCAATGGCGCTCGCCCCGGTCTACGAGCGGCACGCCGGCCTCTTCGATCGCGCCGCCGTCGATGCGCTGGCGCGCGCCGCGGACGGCAGTGGCGAGGATGCGCGGCAGGCGCGCCGGCTCTGGCGTTCCGCCCTCGAGTCGCACGTGCAGCGCGCCGTCTCCGGCCTGACGGACCGCATCGCCGCCGCCGAGGCCAGTGCCGCCGTCATGTGGGAGGGTGAGCGGATCCCGTATCGGTCCGTCCCCATCCGCGTCGCCGAGCTGTCGCGACGTGGCGAGCGCAACGTCCTCGATGCCTCGTACCGCGAGGCGGTGGAGGCGATCAACCCGCTCCGGGCCGAGCGCCTCGCGGGGATGCGCGAGGCCGCGGCCGCGCTCGGCTTCGACGACCTCGTCGCGCTCGCCAACGCGATCAACGGCTTCGATGCCGCCGACCTGGCGGGGCAGCTGCAGGGCTTCATCGCCGCATCGGAGACGGTCTACTTCGCCGCCCTGCGCCGCTTCCTGGCCGAGGTCGACATCGAGGCCGGTGACGCGTCGTCGGCCGATCTCGCCTACCTCCTGCGCGGGGCGAACTGGGATGGGTGGTTCGAGCCCCGTCGGCTGCTGCCGGTCGTGGCCGAGACGCTCCATGGGCTGGGGATCGACATCGCGGAGCAGCCGAACGTGCACCTCGACCTCGAGCCGCGTCCCAACAAGAGTGCGCGCGCCTTCTGCGTGCCGGTTCGCATCCCCGACGACGTCCGCCTCGTGATGCTGCCGCGCGGCGGCCAGGCCGACTACGGCACCGCCCTGCACGAGATGGGGCACGTCGAGCACTTCGCGCTCACCGATCCGGCCCTGCCGGCCGCGGACCGCCACGTCGGCGACACGAGTATCAGCGAGGGCTATGCCTTCCTCTTCCAGCACCTGCTGAGCGAGCCGGCGTGGCTGGCGCAGCAGCTGGGGATGCCGGACAAGGAGATCGCCGCCTTCGCCGATTTCGGCGCCTTCCGGCGGCTCTTCATGCTTCGGCGCTACGCGGCCAAGCTGCTGTACGAGCTGCGCATGCTGCCGGACCCCGACGCGGCCATCGGTCGCGCCACGTACGCCGGCATGCTGGGCCTGCTCACCGGCGTGCACATCCCGGAGGCAAGCTGGCTCGCCGACCTCGACCATCACCTCTATGCCGGTCGCTACCTGCGGGCGTGGCTGCTCGAGGGGTCGCTGGCGGCCGCGCTGCGATCGGCCCATGGCCCAAGCTGGTGGACCGATCGGGCGGCCGGCGAGCAGCTGCGCGGCCTGTGGCGTGCGGGGCAGCGCCCCACGGCGGAGGACGTACTTGCGCAACTCGGGTATGATCAATTGGACTGGCGCCCGATTCTCCAGCACGTCCGCACCCATCTCATTGGAGAGTTGAGCGGATACGGCGGACCAAACATCACCACTCGGGCCGGCACCCGCAAGGTCTGACCCGCAGGTCGTGTCGCCAGTTCCCCTTCAGCGAGGCACGCGCCGCACGCCCCATCCTCCGTCCATTGCCTTCTCGCCGACGCCGGTGTGGGCGGCGTGGGCAGGGCCGGCGAGCGCGCCCGGAGTGTCAAACCCCACCGGTCCCACGAGGCGTCAATGAACGACGAAGCCCGACCACCGCGCCGCAACCGCCCGCGCCGCCGCAACGACGGCGGAGGAGCCCGCCGCCAGGCACCCCGCCCCGCGTACGCGCAGCGCCGCCGCAACGACTTCGCCTCCGGCGGCTATGCGTCGATCTACGCCGGCCCCTTCCCGACCGATGACGACGACCAGGGGATGAACCTGGCCGACCTGCAAGCCAAGCCGATTGACGAGCTGCGCGAGATCGCCGGCGAGCACGGCATCGAGGGCGCGGACGACCTGGAGCACTCGGATCTCGTCCTCAAGCTGCTCGATGTCGTCCAGCTGGCGCCGAGCCGGCGCGAGCCGGTCCACGACGGCCAGCCCGGTGTGGCGGACGGGGTCCTCGAGATCGTGGACGAGGGCTTCGGCTTCCTCCGCGTCGGCGGCGTGATGCCCACCCCGGTCGACATCTACGTGAGCTCCAGCCAGGTCCGCCGCTTCGCGCTTCGCACCGGCGACAAGGTGGTGGGGCAGTCGCGGCCGCCCAAGGACCAGGAGAAGTACTGGGGACTCCTCAAGGTCGACACGGTGAACGGCGTCGAGCCGGACGTGGCACGCCGCCGCCCTCACTTCGACCAGCTCGTCCCGGTCTTCCCCGACGAGCTCTTCGACATCGAGACGGACCAGAAGAACCTCACCCAGCGCCTGGTCAACCTCATCAGCCCCATCGGCAAGGGGCAGCGCGGGCTCATCCTCTCGCCGGCCAAGGCGGGCAAGACGACCGTGCTGAAGCACATCGCCGCCGGGATCACCGACAACTATCCCGAAGCGCTTCTCATGGTCGCCCTCATCGGTGAGCGGCCGGAGGAGGTGACCGACATGCAGCGCAACGTGAAGGGCGAGATCTACGCCTCCACGTTCGATGAGCCGACGGAGAACCACACCCGGGTCGCGGAGATGACCCTGGAGATCGCCAAGCGGCAGGTGGAGACCGGCCGCGACGTGGTGATCCTGCTGGACTCGATCACGCGCCTGGCGCGCGCCTACAACCTGGCCCTCCCCGCCAGCGGCAAGACGCTCTCCGGCGGCGTGGACCCGGTCGCGCTCTACCCGCCCAAGCGCTTCTTCGGCGCCGCCCGCAACATCGAGGGCGGCGGCAGCATGACGATCATCGCGACCTGCCTGGTCGACACCGGCAGCCGCATGGATGACGTCATCTACGAGGAGTTCAAGGGTACCGGCAACATGGAGCTCGCCCTGGACCGCAAGCTCAGCGAGAAGCGGATCTTCCCTGCCGTCGACGTCCTGCGTTCCGGGACGCGGCGCGAGGAGCTGCTCCTCGACGAGAACTCGCTGCGCATGGTCTGGACGATGCGTCGCATGCTCAGCGCGGTCGGTCCCAACGAGGGCATCGAGCTGCTGATGCAGCGGCTCGGCAAGACGACGAACAACGCGGAGTTCCTGGTCTCGCTCAGCAAGAGCGTCGAGGCCTCGGAGCGCAGCTGATCCGCGCCCGTCCCATGACTGCTCTGCGGGCTGCCACGCGGGGGTCGATGGCCGTCCTGGTCGCGATCCTCGTCAGCGCCTGTACCGCCGGCGTGCCGTCGTCGACCGCGGGGCCAGTCGTGACCGGCGCTCCGTCGCCCACGCCGGTTCCGTCAGCGTCATCGACGCCCGGCGTGGGGGAGGTGATCCCGGCTCCGGGATCGGCGAGTGCCGTCTACCCGCCGGACCCCGCTGCAATCGTGGTGGCCATCGACGCCGGCCATGGCGGTTGCCTCGACTGGGGCGTCCCCGATCCGGCCGAGCGCGGCGTCGCCTTCTCGGAGAAGGTCATGACCCTCGGCATCGCCCTGCAGCTGCAGGAGCTCCTCCGGGCGCAGGGAGTGGACCCCGTGATGATGCGGACGGATGACTCGGCGCTCGCCGGCGACGATTATCCCGCGCTCGGCTGCACCGGCCCCGCCTGGCGCGACGTGGACGGCGATGGTCGCAGTGGCTTCGATGAGAGCGGACGGGTCCGCACCCGGGACGAGCTGCAGGCGCGGATCGACCGCGCCAACCTGGCCCGCGCCGACATCCTCGTCAGCATCCACATCAACTCGCTGACGGAGAACGGCGTTGCCTACGAGATCGCCGCCACGCAGTCGTTCTATGACGACGAGACGCCGTGGGGCGTGGACGCGAGCGCTCAGCTGGCGAATGCCATCCAGACCGATGTCGTGGCGGCTCTCGATCCGCTTGCCTCCTACGACCGCCAGGATCGCGGCACGCAGGCGGTCGCCTACTACGCCATCAGCCGCCAATGGGAGGACGGCGACAGCTGCGAGACGCCGGGCGACACGTGGTGCAAGCCGCATCGCGCGGTGCAGATGCCGGCGGTCCTGACCGAGGTCGGCTCGATCACGCTCCGCGCCGAGCAGGAGCTGCTCACCAGCCAGGCCGGCCAGGCGGCGGCCGCCACGGGCATCTACGAAGGCATTCGCGCCTATCTCGCCGACCGCCCCGCGGCGGTCCGGTACGACATCGGCGGGACGACCGAGGTGGCGCTCCCGCGCACCGGTCCGCCGGCTGAGGCACGCGTCCTGCACGGAGAGACGGCAGCGCTCACGCTCACGAACCGCGGCACCGCCGCATGGCCGTCGTCATTACAACTGGTGGCTGGCTGGCAGACCAGCGACCTTCCATATCTGCCTGGTCCACCCGACCGTCTCGATCCACTCCCGGTCGAGATCCCGGCCCTGGCCCCCGGAGAGTCCATCCGGCTGGACATCCCGCTCGCCGCCCCTGGCGGGAGCTCGCGCCAGGTCGTATGGGTCACGTTGCGCGGCGCGGCGGGCGACTGGACGCAGCTCGGCTCGCCCGCGCTGCAGGTCGCGAACGAGGGACGCTCGCCAGGTTGACCCGTTGCCAAACGGGCTGCTAGGCTGTCCCAACACGGTTCTGAGTTGGCCTCCTGAGCGCGAACGTAGGGGGAGCCGTGGGTAGCCCTCTGCCATCACACGCCGGGAGTGACTCTCTATTGCCTGATCCGCGACGCGCGATGCGCCGCCTGGCCGCTGCCCGCCCGCTGTCACGTGTGGCAACACACCTGGTCGTGGTGGGCCTCGTGGCGTTCTCGGCCGCCTTCGGAATCGCGGCGGCGAGCGCCCAGACGGAGGGCTTCGCCGCAGATCAGCCGTTCTTCAGCCTCGTTGGCACGGTGCGCGCCGGCGGGGTGGCAGAGACGCGGCAGCCGGATCTGACCATCGTCGTCGACCCCGCCGAGGTCGACCTGCAGCAGAAGCTCGAGCGGTCCGCGACCGCCTTCATCCCGAGCGAAGCTCCCATTCCCACGCCCCTCGCGGAACCGGTCGCACCACCGTCGGCCACGCCCGAGCCCGCCGCCGGAACGCGGCAGGGCACCGGGTCGGTTGCGGCCAGGGCCCCGGCGGCCCCCGCCCCGGCGCCGTCCAACAACGGGACCCTCACCTGGCCGGTCCCCGGGGGCGTCATCACGCAGTACTTCCACGCTGGCCATCTCGCCCTCGACATCGCCGCTCCGGCGGGCTCCACCGTCATCGCGTCGGCACCGGGCACCGTCACCTGGGCCGGCTGGCGCAACAACGGTGGTGGCCTCGTCGTGCAGGTCGACCACGGCAACGGCATCCAGACCGTCTACAACCACCTCGGCTCGATCTGGGTCTCGCCGGGCCAGTGGGTCGGTCGCGGACAGGGCATCGCGGGCGTTGGCTGTACCGGCATCTGCACCGGTCCGCACACGCACTTCGAGGTCTACGTCAACGGCGTCGTCGTCAACCCGCTGCGCTATCTCTAGCGCGCGGACGCTCGACCGATATGGCGCCGGCCGCGAGGCCGGCGCTTATCATTTCCGCGCCTGATGTTCGCTGACCACGCCCGCATCTTCGTCGCCGCCGGCAAGGGCGGCGATGGCGCATCCTCGTTCCGCCGCGAGGCACACGTCCCGCGCGGTGGGCCGGATGGCGGGGACGGTGGCCGCGGGGGATCGGTGATCGTCGTCGTCGAGCCGGGCATGACCACGCTCGGCGACTATCGGCGCGCTCGGCATTTCCGCGCCGAGCCGGGGGGCAAGGGTGCCGGTCGCAAGGCGCATGGTCGCAACGGCGCGGATCGCGTCCTGCGCGTCCCGCCCGGCACTGTCGTGCGGACCCACCCCGATGGCGAATGGGTCGGGGAGCTGCTGGAGCGTGACGACCGCCTCGTGGTGGCCCACGGGGGTCGCGGCGGCCGCGGCAACGTGCACTTCGCCACGGCCACGCACCGCGCGCCGATCCACTACGAAAAGGGGACGCCCGGCGACGAGGCGTGGATAGAGCTGGAGCTGAAGTCGATTGCAGACATCGGTCTGGTGGGTGCGCCCAACGCGGGCAAGAGCACGCTGCTGGGCGCGCTGACGGCCGCGAATCCGGAGATCGGCGCCTACCCGTTCACGACCATCAGCCCCAACCTCGGCGTGGTGGAGCTCGATGCCGATGCGGAGCTGACCGCGGTGATGGCCGACGTCCCGGGGCTGATCGAGGGCGCGCACGCCGGGAGGGGACTCGGGCACCACTTCCTGCGCCATGTCGAGCGTACGCGACTGCTGGTGGGCGTCATTGACGGAGCCGCGGGCGATCCACTCGCGGAGTGGGACGCGGTGGCAGAGGAGCTGCGACTCCACGACGCCGCGCTTGTCGCACGACCGCCGATGCTGGTCGTCACCAAGCTCGACCTCGAGCCGGTCCGTGACGCGTGGCCGGGCCTGGCCAACGAGCTCCGTGCGCGCGGCCACCGGGTGGTGGGCATCTCGTCGCACGACGGCACGGGGCTCGATGAGCTGCGTGCAGCGCTGGCCGAAGCGCTCGCCGCGGTGCCGGTCCCGAGCCCGGACCAGGAGGAGCTGCGCATCCACCGCTACGCGCCGGATGACGAGGGCTGGCGCGTGGTGCCGGAGGGTGACGGCCTGCGGATCATCGGCCGGCGGATCGAGACGCTCGCGGCACGCACCGACTTCACCAACGACGAATCGCGGGAGCGATTTCAGCGGGTTCTCGAGCGCTTCGGGATGGAGGCTGCCCTCGTCGAGGCCGGGGCGACCACGGGAACGATCGTACGCATCGGCGCGGCGGAGCTCGAATGGGGCGAGGACGAGTGAGCCGCATCGGTCTGCTGGGCGGCACGTTCGACCCGCCGCACATCGGCCATCTGTGGCTGGCCACCCTCGCCCGCGACATCCTGGGGCTTGAGCGGGTGCTCGTCATTCCGGCGGCACGCCCGCCGCACAAGCTGGGCGTACCCATGAGCTCCGTTGACGACCGCCTGGCGCTGGTGCGCGCGGCGATCGCGGACGACCCCACGCTCGAGCTCTCGACCGTCGAGCTCGAGCGCGATGGGCCGAGCTACACCGTCGATACCGTCGCCGCGCTGCGGGAGACGCTGCCGACGGCGAACGAGCCGGTGCTGATCATGGCCGCCGACGCGCTGGCGGGGATCGACACCTGGCGCGAACCCGAGCGGCTGCTGGCAATGGTCGAATGGGCGGTTGGTCCACGGCCGGGAACGGCGCGGCCGGATGGCGAGGCGCTGCGTGCGCGGTTCGGTGCCGCCGCCGAGCGGATTCACCTCCTCGACGGTCCCTCGCTCGACGTTGCAGCCACCGAGATCCGCGCCCGGGTGGCGTCCGGCAGGGCCATCCGGTACCTTGTGCCACGACGCGTGGAAGAGGAGATCACCGCGCGCGGCCTGTACCTCGGAGACGCACCCTGACCGACGCCAGCCCCCAGACCGTCGACCTGACCGATCCCGCCGAGCTGGCGCATCGGATCGTCGATGTCGCGTCGGACAAGAAGGCGGCGGACGTCGTGCTGCTGCGGACGGCCGAGGTGACGACCATGGCCGACTACTTCGTCATCTGCTCCGGTCGCTCCGAGCGCCAGGTCTTCGCGCTCGCCGGTGCGATCGCCGACGAGCTGCGGGATGCGGGCGTCAAGCCGATGGGCCGCGAGGGCGCCGCAGCGGCGCGCTGGATCCTCCTCGACTACGGATCGGTGATCGTTCACGTCTTCGCCCCCGAGGAGCGTGCGTACTACGGCCTCGAGCGCCTCTGGAGCAACGCCGCGCAGGTCGTCCGCATCGTCTGACCGATCCCGCGCGGCCGGACCAACGTACTGGCCGGGTACCGGCGCACAGTCCTATTGAGCGCGAGCCGGACGGATCCCATCCTGCGGGCCATGAACACCGCAGCGCCACGGGCGCACCAGGACGAGTCCTGCCGCTTCTGCAGCGGTTCGCTGCTCGCCAGCGTCTTCGATGCCACGTTCCGCGATCCGGTCGCCGAGGAGCGGCAGCTGTTCGCGATCCCCGGGGCGCTGTGCGTCCCCTGTCGTCAGCTGTACGTCGACCAGCAGCTGATTGGCATTCTGGGGCTGGCCGAGGCGCGCTGCACCTTCGCCATCGAGTCCGACCGCGTCCTCCGCGCCGGCGCC
>JBBRWZ010000004.1:0-61494 GCA_038248895.1 Candidatus Limnocylindria bacterium
GCGTGCTGCGCAACGGGGACGAGCTCTTCCTCCGTCATCGGTTCGGCTAGCATCGGTCCATGCTCGACCTCGGCCAGACCGGTGTCTGGGGCCACCTCGACACCCTAGCCATCGACGACCTGCGCGACTACGCGCGCCGCGTGGAGGCGCTCGGCTTCGGGACGCTGTGGGTGCCGGAGACCGTTGGTCGTCACCCGTTCACGCTGCTGGCGCTGCTGGCGGGCGAGACGACGACGCTCAACCTCGGCACCAGCATCGTCAACATCTGGGGCCACGATGCGCAGGCGACGAAGGCCGCCGCCCTCACCCTGGGCGAGGCGACCGGGGGCCGTTTCGTGCTCGGCCTGGGCGTGTCGCACCCCCACCTCGTCACCAAGCTGCGCGGCCACGACTACCAGCGGCCGCTGACGACGATGCGCGCGTACCTCGCCGCCTACCGCACCGCGCCATGGAAGGGGCCGCCCGTCGCGAATGAGCCGCCGATCATGCTGGCCGCGCTGCGCGACCGGATGCTGTCTCTCGCCGCGACCGAGACCGATGGCGCCTTCCCGTACCTCGTGACGCCCGACCGCGTGCGCCACATGCGTGGCGTGATCGACGCCGCCCGGACCGATGGCGCCCGCCCCGTCATGGCGGTGTCATGCCCCGCCGTGCACGAGAGCGATGCGGATGCGGCGCGTGCCGCCGCGCGCGGCTATCTCGCGCCGTACTTGCGCACGCCCGCTTACCAGGCCGCGTGGGAGCTCCAGGGCTTCGACGCCTCGGACTGGGAGCAGCCGGCGAGCGACCGCCTCGTCGACGCCATGGTGGCGTGGGGCGACGCCGATGCGATTCGCGCGCGGATCGCCGCGCACGTCGACGCCGGGGCCGATCACGTGGCGATCATCCCGCTCACGCCCGAGGGTGTGACGGAGCACCTGCCCCTCCTCGAGGCGCTCGCGCGCTAGCGCGTCTCGACGGCCGCGGCGCGCTCCTCGCGGGTGATGCCGTAGACGAACAGCCGCAGGATCAGGCGCGGGGTCTCGATGGTGGGTTGGGGCGGCATGCTCGCATCATGCACGTATCATCAATCGCATGACCACGGCCCTCGGGTGGCGAGCCGACCTCGCGCTCGTCGCGCGCTACGTCGGCGTGGTGGCGTTCGCCTCCACCGCCTACATCGGTGCGTTCACCGCCGGTGCGCTGGCCGCGCCAGAGCTCTCCGGCGAGCGTGCCACCTCCGGCCTGCCCAACGCCATCGGGATCGGCGCGACCGCGGTCGCGGCATCGGTGCTCTCGATCGTCATGGCCCGCCGCGGCCGTCGGGCCGGGCTCGTGAGCGGGTTCGCGCTGGGCGTCATCGGCGCGTTCGTGGCGCTCGTCGCGCTCCTCTCAGGGTCCCTCGCCATTCTCCTCGTCGGCGCGGCGGCGCTCGGCGTCAGCAACGCCGCCATCCAGCTGACGCGCTACGCCGCCTCGGACGGCATCGTGCCGGAGCGCCGCGCGCGGGTCATTGGCCTCGTGGTGTGGGGCAGCACGGTGGGTGCCGTGCTCGGCCCGAACCTGCTCGGTCCCGCCGCAGCCATCGCCGGCATGCTGGGACGCGATCGGCTCGAGGGCGCCTTCGGCCTCACGTTCCTGGCCATGCTCGGCGCGCTGCTCCTCTCGATGACGCTCCCCGCCGGACGCCCGGTGCGTGATGCGGTCGTGGCGGCCACGCCGGCGGCGTCGCGCTGGCAGCTGCTCGGACAGCGGACGGTGCAGGTCGCGCTGGTGGGCATGGTGGCGAGCCAGGCGGTGATGATGCTGCTCATGACCATGACGCCGCTCCACGTCCAGGAGGGCGGCCACGACATCGGTACGGTTGGCCTCGTCATCAGCGCGCATACGCTCGGCATGTTTGCGCTCTCGCCCATATCGGCGCTGCTCGTCGGGAGGTTCGGGGCGATCCGGATCATGCTCGCCGGCTTTGGCGTGCTGGCCCTCGCCGGTGCGCTGGCCGCAGCCTCGCAGGAGGCGGTCCCGCTGCTCGCCCTCGCCCTCTTCCTGCTCGGCTGGGGATGGAGCCTCAGCTTCGTGGCCGGCAGCAGCCTCCTGGCGCGGGGCGTCGAGTCCGCGGCACGGGTGCGCCTGCAGGGCACGACGGACACGCTCGTCTGGGGTGCCGGGGCGGTGGCGAGCCTCAGCGCCGGGCCGCTGCTCGGCTCGTTCGGCTACGCGTCGCTCGGTGCGATCGTGGCGGTCGCGATGGTCATCCCGGTCGCGGCCATCATCGTCCTGCGCGGACCGATGTCGGGGGCCACACAGCCGGCCTGAGCCACGCCTCAGCCGAGGTGGCGACGCAGGAACTCGACGGTGCGGGCGTAGGCCAACTCGGCGGCATCCGGGTCGTACTCCGGCCGGTCCGACTCGAAGAACCAGTGCTTCGTGCCGGGATAGACGCGGATCGCCTCGTCGCCGAGGCCGGCGGCGAGCTTCGCCCGCTCGTCGGCGTCGCCGAACTCGTCGTCTTCGGCGAACTGGGCGAGGTACGGGATGCCATCGGGCGGCGCGAACTCGCCGCCGTAGAAGTTGACGAGGGCGGCGATGTCGTCGTGGTCCTTTGCCACGACATTCGCGTACCAGGCGCCGAAGCTGAGGCTGACGATCCCGGCATGCTCGCCGCGCACGTCGGGATGGGCGAGCAGGTGGGCCAGCACGTCCTTCACGCGGCCCTCGATGCGGTCCGGGCTGAGGCCGCTGCCGTTGTTCTCGGCGCGGCCCTCGATGGCGTCCACCCACGCCCCTGCGTCCTCGCGACGCGTGAAGACGCGGCCGTCGAAGAGGTCGGGTGCCATGACGGTGAAGCCGTCGCCCGCGAGGCGGTCGGCGAGGGCCCGGATGACGTCGTTGAGGCCCCACCAGGTGTGGAGGAGGAGCACCGGCGGCCCCGGTGACGGGCGTGCCGGTGCGAGGTGGGTATCGGTGTCGCCGGCGGCGGACTGGATGCGAAGCGTCTCTCCCATGTGAGGGAGCATACCCGTGGACGCCTGGCAGTGCCGCCGCTCGCAACGGGCCTTCCCCAAATAGAACGCACGTTCTATCATTCGGCGTCCGATGACCATGACGGACACCTCGTACGCCTCGTACGCCCCCTACGCCGAGCTCCACGCCCACAGCAACTTCAGCTTCCTCGATGGCGCGTCGCACCCCGAGGAGCTCGTGGCGACCGCGGCGTTGCTGGGCCTGCCAGCATTGGCGATCACCGACCACGCCGGCATGTACGGCGCCGTGCGGCTCTGGAAGGCGGCGCGCGAGACCAGGACCGATGCGGCTCGCGAGGCGGGGCTGCGGCCGGTGCGCCCGATCATCGGTCTCGAGGTGGCGATCCCGCGTGACGAGGGGGAGCTCCGCGCCGCGCACCGCGGCCGCAAGCTCAACGACCCGCACCGCGGGGAGCGTGCGAGCCGTGGCTGGCCCGGCGAGCTGCATGCCGGACCGATCCCCGGCGATCACCTCGTCCTGCTGGCGCGCGACGCGACCGGCTACGCCGCGCTCTCGCGGCTCGCCTCGCGCGGCCACCTCGCCGGGGAGAAGCAGTTCCCCGTCTTCGAACGCGCCCTCGTCGAGGCCACGCTCGACGACGCGCGCGGCCATCTCGTCGCGCTCACCGGCTGTCGCAACGGGGAGGTGCCACGGCACCTGCTGGCTGGCGACCCCGCCGCCGCGCGGGCTGCCGCGAAGCGTTTGGCGCACCACCTGCCCGACGGCGATCTCCTGGTTGAGCTGGGCCACCACCTCGCTCCCGACGACGACTGGCTCGTGGCGCAGCTCGCCGAGCTGGCGGACGCGACCGGCCTGCCGACGGTCGTCACCAACGAGGTGCACCACGCCACGCGCGACGGGAAGCGGCTCCAGGACGTGCTCGTCTGCATCCGCCACGGCGCCACGCTCGATGAGGCGCGCGAGCTCCTGCTTCCCAACGCCGAGCACGTGTTGAAGGATGCCGCCGAGCTGGCGAGCATCGGTCGTGGCCTGCCCGACCAGCGCAGCCGCCGCGCGTGGGCGGACGGGATGGCGCGCGCCGGCGACATCGGTCTGGCGTGCGAGCTGGACCTCGACTTCGAGCGTTACCGGTTTCCCGGGTTCACGGTCCCCGAGGGCGAGACGCCGTTCTCATATCTCTACCAGCTTGCCCACGATGGCTTACGCGTCCGTTATCGGCCCATTACCAAGCGCGCCCTGAACCAGCTGACGCACGAGCTCGACATCATCGACCGCACCAACCTCTCGGAGTTCTTCCTCATCGTCTGGGACCTGATGGAGTTCGCGCGGCGCGGGAAGATCATTGGCCAGGGGCGGGGGAGCGCCGGCGACTCGATCGTGGCCTACTGCCTGGGCATCACCAAGGTCGACCCGATCGCCCACAAGCTCCTCTTCGAGCGCTTCATCAACGAGGCGCGCGCGCTGCCGGACATCGACATCGACGTCGATGTGCACCGCCGCGAGGAGGTGATCCAGTACCTCTACACCCGCTACGGCGAGGACCACGCCGCCATGGTCTGCACCGTCATCACCTACCGCGCCCGCTCGGCGGTGCGCGAGGTGGCGAAGGCGCTGGGCTTCCCGACCGATGCGGTCGACCGCCTGGCGAAGGCGCTCGACACCCGTGATGCGACCGATGTCGCCCGCGACCTCGCCCTCGACGGCTCGTTCGCCTGGCTCTTCGATGAGCTGGGGATCGAGATGGGGGAGGCGGCCATTCCGCCGGGTCGAGACGGACGCGCCGATCCGGGGCTGGTGGGGCGCAGCTCCGATTCGTCGTGGAACCATCGGCCGCGGCCGATGCTCGACCCGGGTGCCGTGGACGGGGCCGCGGCGCGCCCGGTGAGCGAGGGCGGCTGGTACCCGCCGCGCAAGGCGCGCGTGCTCGATGCGTCATTCACGACCGTGAAGCACGAGTCGGAGACGACGAAGCGCTACGCGCGCTCCGGAGAGTTGACCGGTGCCGAGCTCACCGGTGCCGAGCTCACCGGTGCCGAGCTGAGCGGCACCGAATGGAGCGGCGGCGACCTGCGGCTGCCACAGCCGCGCGACAACGGCTCGCCCGGCCCGTCGAGCAGTCGCCCGGCGATCGTCCGCGTCGACCCGGAGAGCGGAATGCCGATCGAGGAGCGGCGTCGGCCCCGCGTCGTGCCGGAGATGCCGCCGGTTGCCGCACGACTTGATCAGATTGGCGCCACGGGACCGCTAAGCCAGGTGCCGGAGGCTCGAATGGGCCGAGCAGGCTCAGAAAGCTATGCAAATCTGCGTATCCAGGGCTTCCCAGCGACCGAGACTGGTGCTAGCGGTCCCACCACGACCGTTGGACACGAAACGGGTCGGGAAGAGGCGGCGAACCGGAACCAGAACGTGCCACGGAACCAGAACCGATGGCAGTGGCTCCTCACCCTGTGCGCCGAGATCGACGGCTTTCCACGTCACCTCGGCATCCACGTCGGGGGGATGCTCGTGACGCGGACCCCACTTATCGACCTCGTCCCGATCGAGCGGGCGACCATGCCCAAGCGGGTCGTGACCCAGTACGACAAGGAGGACATCGAGGCGCTGGGCCTGGTGAAGATCGACCTGCTCAGTCTCCGCACGCTGGGCGTCGTCAGCGATGCGCTCGACCGGATCGAGCGCGACACGGGACGCAGGATCGACCTCGACGCGCTCGCGCACGACGACCCCGAGGTGTATCGGTCCATCCAGTCGGCCGACACGGTGGGCATGTTCCAGATCGAGTCGCGCGCCCAGATGCAGAGCCTCCCCAAGGCGCGGCCGGAGCGCTTCGAGGATCTCGTCGTCCAGGTCGCGATCATTCGCCCCGGGCCAGTGCAGGGCAACGCCGTCCACCCATACCTGCGACGACGCGCCGGCGAGGAGGAAGTGACCTACGCGCACCCGAGCCTGCAACCCATCCTGGAGGACACCCTGGGCGTGATCCTCTACCAGGAGCAGGTGATGCAGGTCGCGATCGATGTCTGCGGCTACAGCCCCACCGAGGCGGACATCTTCCGCAAGGCGATGGGCAGCCACCGCTCCCACGCCAAGATGCAGGCGGAGCGTGGCCGTTTCGTGGGCGGGGCCGTGCGCACCGGGCTCACGGAGGAGGACGCGGAGGCGCTCTTCCAGAAATGCTCCGCCTTCGCCGAGTTTGGCTTCGCCCGCGCCCACGCGGCCGCGTTCGCGAAGATCACGTACGACACCGCCTGGCTGAAGCACTACTACCCGGCGCACTACACCGTGGGCGTGCTGAACAACCAGCCGATGGGCTTCTACTCGCCGGCGGTCGTCATCAACGACGCCAAGCGACACGGCATCCGCGTCCTGCCGATCGACGTCAACGAGTCCGCCTGGGAGCACGACACGCGCCTCGGCAAGCCCGAGCCCGATGCCGCCACCGCCTGGGTCATCCGCCTCGGGCTGCGCCAGGTGAAGGGGATCGACGAGCGGGCGCGCGAGACGCTCGAGCGTGAACGCGCCATCGGTCCATACGCGGGCGTCCGCGACTTCGTGGCCCGCACTCAGGTTGGCGAGCAGGTGGTGGAGCGGCTCATCAGCATCGGTGCCTTCGACTGGACCGATGTGCCCCGCCGCGAGCTCCTCTGGCAGCTGCGCAGCACCCTGCCGGATGCGGATCCGGCGCGTCCCGCGCTGGGCCTGACCGATGACGCCCAGCGCGCGCTGGGCGCCTCACTGCCACCGATGAGCGTGGCCGAGCGGGTCGCCGCCGACTACCGCGAGACCGGTGTCAGCCCGCACCTGCATGCCGTCGAGCTGTTCCGCGAGCGCCTCGCCGAACGCGGCGTCATCACCGTCGCGGCCGCCGCCGAGCTGCGCGACGGGGCCAGGATCCGGATCGCCGGGCTGGGGGTCAGCGTCCAGCACCCGATGACCGCCAAGAACTTCGTTTTCATCGCGCTCGAGGACGAGTCGGGGATGATCAACGTCACGCTGCGGCCGCAGGTCTACACCGCGCACCGCGCGCTGCTGCATCGGTCGCCCCTGCTCGTGATCGACGGGAAGCTCCAGGTGGAGGGAGCGGTCCTCAACGTCATCGCGCGGCGGCTGCACACCGTCGACGAGCTGCTCCAGCAGGAGCCGGGACGCCTCGACCTGGCGAAGCAGCAGCGCATGTTCCGCTGACCCACTGACGCTGCGGCGCGGTCTACCATCGGTCGCATGACGACCGACGAGGAGCCGCGCGGCCGCACCGAGAACGAGCTCCGCGGGCGCACCGAGAACGAGCTCCGCGGGCGCACCGAGCGCTGGCTGCTCGTCGCGCTGGCCGGCTATGCCGCCGTGGTCGTGGCGCTCATGTTCACGACCGGCCTGCGCATCACGCCCGACGTGCTGGTGGTGGCGCTCGCGCTGGCGGCCGTGCTGATGGGACGGTCGCGCCTCTTCCTGCGCGACTGGATCCCGTTCGTCGTCATCTTCCTCGCCTATGAGCTGATGCGCGGGATCGCCGACGATGCCGGATTCCCCGTCCACGTGCAGGACGTCGCGAGCATCGAGCGCGCGCTCTTCGGCGGGACGCTGCCAACCGCCTGGCTGCAGGACCACCTCGCGGCCGCACAGCAGCCGGGGCCGGCCGCGATCTTCGGGACTGTCCTGTACATGCTCCACTTCGCGCTGCCGGTGGTGACCGGCTTCCTGCTCTGGGTGTGGCGCCGCCCGCGCTACCACGAGTACCTCGCCGCCTTCGTCCTGCTCAGCTTCGCGGGCTTCCTCACGTTCCTCTTCCTGCCGGTCGCGCCGCCGTGGCTGGCCGCGCAGGAGGGATTCCTGAATGGACCGGACGGCAGACCGATCCTCACCTACCTGAAGCCTGACGCCTTCACCGCCATCGCCGAGGCCCTCGGCTACCCGGACGGGCAGGAACTCACCTCGTACGTCTTCTACGGCGTCAACCCGAACGGCGTCGCGGCGTTCCCGTCGCTCCACGCCGGGTATCCGTTCCTCTCGTTCCTCGTCCTGCGCGGCGCCTTCGGACGGATCGGCTGGCTCGCGTTGGGGTACGCGATCCTCGTCTGGTGGGCGGTCGTGTTCCTGGGCGATCACTACGTCGTCGATATCGTGGGCGGCGTCGCGTATGCCACCGCCGCATATGTCGGCGGGCCGCGGCTTGCCGGGTGGATCGGGGCGGCGTTCCGCTGGCTGCCGTGGCGCCGCGAACGGGCCACAGGTTGACGCGGTCCCCGATGAATCGCCGACTTGACGCCAGATGGCGGGCGGGGGCGACGGGTCGCCGATTCATCGGTGTGCCAGGCGCCGGGACGGCCTCCCATGCCCCGGCAGGCGTCATCCGGACCGATGAATCGAACGGGCGACGCCGGGCGCAGCCACCAGGCGTCAAACCAGCACTTCATCGCGGGGGCGCGCCCGCGCGACACGGGCAGGCGGAACCGAATCGGATAGTGCCGCGTCCGGAACGGTGCTGCGCAGCATCGAATCCAGCATCCCCGAAACGGAGACCGATCCGATGCGACGACTTCTCGCCCCGCTGCTCGCGGCGGGCACATCCATCCTGGTGCTTGCCGCGCCGGCCGCCGCCTGCGGCGGGCTGATCGGCCCGAACGGCGCCGTCAACCTCCTGCGCACCACGACCCTCGCCGGCTACCACGCCGGCGTGGAGCACTACGTCACCGCCTTCGCCTTCGCCGGTGGCGGCGGGGTCTTCGGCAGCATCACGCCGCTGCCCGGCATCCCCACCTCGGTCGAGCGTGGCGGCGACTGGACCCTCCAGCGTCTGGTCCGGGAGGTGACACCGCAGCGACTAGCCTTCGAGGACGCTGCCCCTTCGGCGGCCGGCGCGGAGGTGCTGCTCCAGACGCGGATCGACGCGCTCGACATCACGATCCTGCGCGGTGGCGGTGATGCCGTGGGGAAGTGGGCGAAGGACCACGGCTTCCGGCTGCCGCCCGACGCGCCGGAGGTGCTCGACTTCTACGCCAACCGCTCGCCGATCTTCATGGCTGCCGCCTTCGACGCGGATGCCGCCGCGGCACGCGGACAGGCGATTGGCGACGGTACGCCGGTGCACCTGACCATCCCCACCGACAACCCGTGGGTGCCGCTCCGCATTCTGGGGCTGGGCAAGCAGGCCAGCGAACGGGTCGAGGCGGACATCTTCCTCCTCACCGATGCGCGACCGGCGCTCCTCCCGCGGCCGGGGCGGCTCTTCAGCAGCCATGGCATGCGCCTCGCGCACAGCGCGGCGGCCGGCGACGGGCTGCTCGCCGACCTTCGTACCGACAAGGGCATGGACTGGGTGCCGGATGACGCGTGGCTGACGCAGGTCGCGATCGATGCCGCCGTCCCGCAGCTCACCTTCGATCTCGCCGTCGACGCGTCCGGCGCCGGCGCACCATCGGCGGTCGACGCCGGACTGGCGCCGGTTGCGCCGGACCCCGTTCCCGCATCGCCCGTCCCATACCTGCTGCTGCTGGCGGCGGTGGTGGCGGTGGCCCTGCCGGTCGGCTTTGACCGGCTCGCGCGGAACGGGGCTGGGGGTCCGCTGCGTCCCGCGTGATGCGCGTAATGCGACGCTCCACGGCGGCGCTGCTGGTGATGCTGCTCGCGCTGGCCATCGGGGCCGGTGGGTGCGGCACCGCCGCCGCCGCGGAGCGGATCACGATCACCATCGCCTACACCTCGTTCGCGCCGAAGCTGATCTCCATCTCAGCCGGAGTGCCGGTGACGTTCGTCCTCGTCAACACCGACCCCATCGACCACGAGTGGATCGTGGGCGACGCGGCGGTCCACGCGGCGCATCGCACCGGCACCGAGATGGTCCACGACGCGCGCCCGACCGAGGTATCGGTCCCGGCCCTGACCACGGTCGAGACGACGGTGACATTCGACACGCCGGGGCTCTACCCGTACATCTGCCACCTCCCCGGCCACGAGGCGTACGGGATGACAGGCCTGCTGACGGTGCGCTAGGCAGCGCTCAGACGGAGATGCCGCCGGCCCCGAGCACGCCCGGCAGAACGCTGCCGAAGAAGTAGCCCGCGATGCCCGCGAAGGCACCGATGACGAGGATCTCGAGGCCGGACGACCACCAGGACCGATGCGTCCAGCGGCTCTTCAGAGCTCCCACGCCGAAGAGGACGGCGAGCGTCGCCAGGGTCGACACGACGACGGCGCCGCTGCCCTCCAGCAGGAGATGGGGGACGATCGGCACCGCGGCGCCAAGGCCGAACGCGCCTCCCATCACCATTGCACCCTGGAGGGGCGATCCGTCGTCCGGCTCGACGGCGAGTCCTAGCTCCTTCTCGACCATCGTCTTGAGGAGCACGTCGGGATGCTCGGCCATGGCCCGTGCCACGGCGACCGCCGTCTCGCGTGGCAGGCCGTCCTCGGTCAGCATGTAGGCCATCTCCGCCTCTGCCTCGCCGGGTCGCTCGTGGACCTCGCGCCGCTCGTCGACAATCTGCGCCTCGAAGATCTCGCGCTGGCTCTTGCTGGAGAGGTACTCGCCGGCGGCCATGCTGAAGACGCCGGCCAGGGCGGAGGCGATGCCGGCGACGAGCACGCCGAACCGTCCCGCGCTCGCCCCGGCCACGGTGCTGACGACCGCGAGGGTGCTGACGAGCCCGTCCTGCGCGCCGAAGATCGCTTCGCGCACCTCGCCCAGCAGGCTGGCCCGGCGCCGCTCTTCCGCAAGGTGGGTGGCGAGAAACTCGTCGCTGAACTCGTGCGCGGCCATGCCGGCACGGCTGTCTTCGTCATCGAGCAGGTGAACCACGGGATCGCTCATGCGGTAGTGATGCTAGCCGAGCCGGAACCGTGTCGCGCGATGATCGACGGACGGAGTCGTGCGCTCCGGCACGGACACGCCCAGGGAGGGAGCACCATGCGCCGTGTCCTCTGCATCGCCATCGTCAGCATCGGTCTCGTGGCGTGCGCCAGTGGGGGCGCTGCCACGGCCGCACCCAACGACGATCCCGCCCGGGCGGCCGCCAGCGCGGCCGCGGGTGAGCCGGGTGGGGTCGCTGCAGAGAGCCGGGCTCCGCTGGCGGCACCGGCGGCGCGCAACGTGATCAAGACCGGCGAAGTGGCCCTCGAAGTCGATGACGTTGCCGCTGCGCTGGCGGCCGTGCGCTCGATCAGCGACGCCGTTGGCGGGTACGTCGGCGGATCGCAGGCGGGGACGCTCGACGATACCGCCACGCTGACGCTCCGGATCCCCGCCGACCGCTTCGACGAGGTCCTGTCGCGGCTCCATGAGCTTGACGCGAAGGTCCTCAACGAGGCGACCCGGGAGGAGGATGTCACCGCCAATGTCGTGGACCTGCGCGCGCGCATCGACAACCTGGACGCCTCGGAGGCGTCGTACCGGACGCTCGCCGCGCAGGCGACGGCGGTGGACGACGTGCTGAAGGTGCAGGCGCGCCTCGACGAGGTGCGCGGCGAGATCGAGCAGATGCAGGCGCAGCTGGACAACCTGTCCGATCGTGCCGCGCTCTCGACACTGACCGTCACGCTTGTCCCGGTGGCGGCCCCGGTCGAGACCCAGACAGCGGGCTGGGATGCCGGCGCGCAGGCCGGAGAGGCAGTGGCGGCCCTGCTCGCCATCGGCCAGTGGTTGGCGGCGGTGGGAATCTGGCTGGCGATCGTGGGGCTGCCGGTCGTCGCCGTCGGCGTGCTGCTGCTCCTGGTGGGCCTGTGGCTGCGCGGCATGATCCGTCGCGGCGCGGCCGCCGGAGCGGCGCCGCGCGACGGGTGAGAGGTTACCCGGCGCGCCGCCCAGCCAGGCGCCAGGCAAGGGGGAGCAGCCCTGCCGCCACGACGATCTTCAGGGCGTCCGACCAGAGGAAGGGGAGGGCGCCCTTCTGCACGGCCTCGACCGGCCCGAAGCCGGCGACGAGCGCCAGCACCGGCACGCCGATGGCGTAGATGACGAGGTTGCCGAGCACCATCAGGACCGCGGCGCGGGGCACGCTGCGGTCCCAGCCACGCTCCGCCAGCCACCCGACGAGAAGGGCCGCCACCACGAATCCGACGAGGTAGCCGCCGGTGACGCCCAGGAGGCGCGCGATGCCGGCGTCACCGTCGCTGTAGATCGGTGCGCCGATGGCGCCGAAGGCAAGGTAGAGGAGCATGCTGAGCCCGCCGAGCCTCCACCCGAGCGCGGCCCCGGTGAGGAGCACCGCCGCGGTCTGGGCGGTGAATGGGACCGGCGTCCACGGCACGCTGAAGCTGATCTGCGCGGCCAGGGCGGTGAGCGCCACCCCGGCGGCGACGAGGAGGGCGGCACGCGCCCACGGCGCGACGTTGGGTGCCAGCGCCTCGCCGAGCGTCGGCGAGCGCTGCGGGATGGCGGTCACGGACACGGCTGACTCCTGCTGGGCTGCTGCGAGAGCCCGATTCTAGCGATCGGCGACGTCGAGCAGCTCCACCAGCAGCGCCTGCTGGACGTAGAGCCGGTTCTCGGCCTGGTCGAGCGCCACCGAACGTGGCCCATCGAGCACCTCGGCGCTGATCTCCTCGCCGCGGTGGGCCGGCAGGCAGTGCATCACGATCGCGTCGGGCGCGCCGGCGAGGAGCTCCTCGTCGACCCGGAAACCGGCGAACCGGCGGCGGCGCTCGCTCGCCTCCGCCTCCTCGCCCATGCTCGTCCAGACATCGGTGTAGACGGCCTCGGCATCGCGCACCGCCGCCGCCGGGTCGTTGCCGATCTCGATGGTCGCCCCGGTGCGGCGAGCGACCCACGCGGCGTCGCGCACCAGCGCGGCGTTCAGCTCGTACCCCGGCGGCGTCGCCACCCGGACGTGGATGCCGGCCAGCGCGGCGGCCCAGATGAATGACTGGCTGACGTTGTTGCCGGCACCGATGAAGCTGACGCGGCGCCCGGCAAGGGAGCCGAAGCGCTGTCGCAACGTGAGCAGGTCGGCGAGGGCCTGGCACGGGTGCTCCCGATCCGTGAGCGCGTTGACCACCGGGACCGATGCGGTGGCGGCGACCTCGACGAGCGTCGCGTGCGTGAAGGTGCGCAGGACGATCGCGTCTACCCAGCGCGACAGGTTGGCGCCGATGTCGGAGGCCTTCTCCCGCACCCCGATCCGCACCTCGTCGGGCGAGAGAAAGACCGGGTGGCCGCCCAGGGCCGCGATCCCGGCGTCGAACGTGACGCGGGTGCGGAGGCTCGGCTTCTCGAACAGCAGCGCCACCTGGCGACCGGCAAGCGGTCGTGGCAGCGCGTTGTGGCGGCGGGCTTCGCGCAGCGCCTCGGCGCGGTGCAGAAGCCGTTCGATACCGAGCTCGCCGAGGTCCGCCATGGTCAGGGCATGCGGCACCGCCGCGGATGGGGTCCGCGTCCCGACCGTCGCACGCACGCCTGTCACGCCGCGGCCGCCTGCTCGAGTGCCGGACGCAGCCGCGCCAGCGCCTCATCGACCTCGTCGGCGCTGATGGTGAGCGGTGGGACCATGCGCAGCGTCGTGTCGCCGGTGGCGTTGATGAGAAGTCCGTGCTCGCGCGCCGCGGTGACCGCCGCCTTCGCCCACGGGCCGGCCGTCTCGAGGCCGAGCATGAGGCCGCGCCCGCGAACCTCGGTTCCGAGACCATCGGTGACGAAGGTGCGCAGGCCGGCGGCGAGCTGGGCCCCGCGCTCGGTGGCCTTGCCGAGCAGCCCCTCGTCGTCGATGACGCGCAGGGTCGCCAGGGCGGCGGCGGCAGCCAGCGGGTTGCCGCCCAGGGTCGTCCCGTGGTCGCCGACGTGGAAATCGGCTGCCCCGTTGCGGACGAGCAGCGCGCCGATGGGGACGCCACCGCCGAGGCCCTTGGCGAGGGTGACCGCGTCGGGCACCACCGGCGTCGACTCGAACGCGAAGAACGTCCCGGTGCGACCGATCCCGGTCTGCACCTCGTCGAAGACGAGCAGCGCCCCCACGGCGTCGCACGTTTCGCGTGCCGCCACGAGGAAGGCATCGTCGAGCGGCCGGATGCCGCCCTCGCCGAGGATCGGCTCGAGCAGGACGGCGCACGTGCGGTCGGTGACGGCGGCGCGCAGCGCATCGGTATCGTTTGGAGCGACGTGGAGGAAGCCCGCCGGCAGCGGCGCGAACGGCGCCTGGTACTTCGGCTGGCCCGTCGCGGCCAGCGAACCGAGCGTACGTCCGTGGAACGAGCCGACAAGGCTGACGATCTCGAACGCGCCGCGGTCGTGCCCGTGACGGCGCGCCAGCTTGATGGCGGCCTCGTTGGCCTCGGTGCCGGAGTTGGTGAAGAAGGCCCGGTCGAACGCCGATCGTGCCGCGAGCGCCTCGGCGAGCTCCACCTGCGGGATGGTGTAGTAGAGGTTCGAGACCTGGAGCAGCGTCCGCGCCTGGGTCGCGATTGCATCGGCGACGACCGGGTTGGCGTGCCCGAGCACGTTGACGGCGATGCCCGCCACGAGGTCGAGGTAGCGGTTGTCGTCGTCGTCCCAGACCCAGCTTCCGGCGCCGCGCACGAGGGTGAGCGGCTGCCGGGCATACGTCCCGAGATGGACCCGCGCCTCGCGCTCGGCGAGGGTCGGCGTGGTGGTCTGCGCCCCGGTCATGGCGTCAGCACCATGGCGGTGTTCCACTGGCGCTGCGGGTACTCGGGGCCGCGATCCTTCTCAAGGATGGCAGGCAGCTCGTCCCACGGCACCTCGCGGAAGCCGAAGAGCGCGAAGTAGCCCGGCGACGCGGTGAGGGCGTAGAGCTCGCGAATGCCGGCGCGCTTCGCGTCGCGGACGACGGAGCGCACCAGCATCTCGCCGAAGCCATGTCCGTGGACCGATGGCTCCACCGACAGCGAGCGCAGCTCGCCGATGCCGTCGCCGAACTCGCGCAGGGCCGCCAGGCCGACCACCTCGCCATCGAGCTCGGCGACCCGGAACGTGCCGATCTGCTCGGTGACCTCGTCAATCGGCCGGGGGAGAAGGATTCCCTCTCCGGCGTAGCCCTCGATGATCCGGACGATGGCCGCCGCGTCAGCCGGCCGTGCCCGGCGCGCGAACGACGCGCCGGCCGTGAGGGCGGCGATGGTGCCGCCCGGGGTGAGAGGGTGATGCCGCTGCGTCATCGCGCAGCCGCCCCCACCGGCCGCTCGGCGTCGGCCGCATCGGCGTCGGCCGCAGCTGCGTCGGCCATGTCGGCCCCGAGGCGCTCCAGGAGCGATGCCTCGCCGGCAAAGGGAAAGCCGTGCAGCGATGCCTCGGTCCGTGCCGGCAGGCCCCAGATCGAGATGAAGCCGACGGAAGCGGCGTGATCGAAGCGATCGGCCGCCCCGTAGCTGGCGAGCCCCATGTCGTAGAGCGAGTACGGCGAGCGGCGACCGACCACGGTGGCCTGGCCGCGCGAGAGGCGCAGGCGCACCTCGCCGGCGACGTGCGCCTGCGTCGATGCCACGAAGCCACGCAGCGCGCCGGCCAGCTCGCTGAACCAGAGCCCGTCGTACACGAGCGACGCCAGCCGATCCGCGACGCCGTGCTTGAAGGCGAGGAGCTCGCGGGAGAGGGTCAGGCCCTCGAGCGCATCGTGGGCGGCGAGCAGCGTCACCGCCGCCGGTGCCTCGTAGATCTCGCGGCTCTTGATCCCGACCAGGCGATCCTCGAGGTGGTCGATGCGCCCCACGCCATGGGCGCCGGCGAGCGCGTTCAGCCGTTCGACGAGTGGCACCGGATCGAGCGCCTCGCCATCCAGCGCCACCGGGATGCCACCGACGAACGTGATCGTCACCTCGGTCGGTGCGGCCGCGTCGGCGGCGGGGTCGCTCGTCCAGGCATAGGCCTCGGGCGGTGGCGCGGTCCACGGATCCTCGAGCACGCCCGCCTCGATCGAGCGTCCCCACAGGTTGACGTCGATGCTGAACGGGGAGGCCGGACCGTCGTCGATGTCGATGTCGATGCCGCGCTGGCGGGCGTAGGCGACTTCCTCGTCGCGGTTCATCCCCATTCCGACCCGCATCGGAGCGATCACGCGCAGCGCCGGATCGAGCGCGCCCACCGCGACGTCGAAGCGCACCTGGTCGTTGCCCTTGCCGGTGCAGCCGTGTGCGACGAGCGTCGCATCGGTCTCGTGCGCCGCCTCGACGAGGAGTCGAGCGATGAGCGGCCGGGCGATGGCGGTGGCGAGCGGGTAGACCCCCTGGTAGCGCGCACCGGCCTGGAGCATCGGCCAGACGTAATCGGACAGGAAGACGGCACGGGCGTCGACCGTGATCGCGCGTCGTGCGCCGGCAGCCAGGGCGCGGTCGCGGATGGGGCGCATGTCGCCGGCGGCGCCAACGTCGGCGGTCAGGGTCACCACCTCGTGGCCATGCGTCTCGCGCAGCCACGGGACGGCGACTGAGGTGTCGAGCCCGCCGGAATAGGCGAGCACCACGGTCTCGGTCATGTCGGGATCTCCTGGGGTGGGGTGGGGGACGCGGCGACCGCCTCGACGGTCGCGTCACGGATCGATTCGAGTGCGGCACGCAGGCGCCGCAGGGCCGGCGCTGACCGGCAGGCGACGAAGATCGTGTCATCGCCGGCCACCGTCCCCACCGCGCCGTCCATGCGCGAGGCGTCGATGGCCGAGGCGATGGCGTTGGCGGCACCGGGCGCGGTGCGCAGGATGAGCAGCGGCGGCGCGACGTCGATATCGAGCGGCAGGTCGCGCAGCAGCCGGCGCAGCCGGAGCGCCGCCGCACCGTCTTCGCCTCCCACCAGGTCGTCGGGCAGCAGATAGCGCGGGTGACCGTCGCGCGTTGCCCGCACCACGCCCAGCGTCGCGAGGTCGCGCGACACTGTCGCCTGCGTCACTGCCACGCCCTGCTCCGCCAGGGCGGCGATGAGATCCGCCTGTGAGCCGATGCGGCCGCCGGCGATCAGGCGCCGGATTGCCTGGCGTCGCTCGCGGCCGCTCATGAGGCACTCCGTGCGGGGGCTGCGGCCGCGGCCGCCCCGATGCGGGTGCCGGGCGTGCCGCCGGCGAGCGCCTCGGCGATGGCGGCCGGCGAGCGGCCGTCGAGGATGAGCACCTCGCACCCGGCGGCGGCTGCGCGCAGCGCGGCGCGCAACTTGGGCCGCATGCCGGCACTCGCCTCGCCGCTGGCGAGCATCGACTCGGCGTCGCGGACGGAGAGCTCGGCGATCGGTGCGCCGTCACGCATGACGGCGGCCACGTCGGTCCCGAGGAGGAGCCGACCGCCGCGGGCCGCAGCGATGGCCGCCGCCACGTCGTCCGCGTTCACGTTTCGCAGCTGGCCCGCGTCGTCGGCCGCGAGCGACGCCACCACCGGCAGGAAGCCGGCGGCGAGCAGGACCTCGAGGAGCGTTGCATCGGCGGTGCGTGGCACGCCCACCGCGCCGAGCGCCTCGGCGGCGGGGTCGATCCGCAGCAGGCCGGCATCGGCCCCGGTGAGGCCCACGGCGGGGCGCTTCAGCGTCCCGAGCATCGTCACCAGGCGCGTGTTGACGACGCCGGCGAGCACGGCGGTGACGACCTCGAGCGTCGCGGGGTCGGTGACCCGCAGGCCCTCGTGCGTGGCTGGCCGCAGGCCCAGCCGTGCCGACCATGCATCCACCTCGCGTCCACCGCCGTGGACGAGGACGCAGGAGGGATGAGCGTGAGCGGCCACCACCGCCAGCGCCTCCCGCGCATCCGCCGCGACGCCGCCGAGCTTGATGGTCAGCGCGGCCGTCACGTCGAGTACTCGCTGTTGATGACCACATACTCCGCGGAGAGGTCGCATCCCCACGCCTCGCCGCTCGCGTCGCCCACGCCGAGATCAACCCGCAGCAGCACTGTCGCGCCGCGCAGGACGCGGCTCGCCGCCTCCTCGTCGAACGCGACCGGGTCGCCGGCGAAGGTCAGCTCGTCGCCGATCCAGATCCGCAGCGACCACGGGTCGATGGCGACCTCGGCGCGGCCGATGGCGGCCGCGATGCGGCCCCAGTTGGGATCCGCGCCATGCACCGCCGCCTTGACGAGCTGCGAGCCTGCGACGGTGCGCGCCGCGCGCCGCGCGGCCCGGTTGTCCTCGGCGCCGGTGACCGTGACGTCGATGCGCCGCGTGGCACCCTCCCCGTCGGCGGCGATCTGCTGGGCGAGCGAGCGTGCGACGGCCTCGAGCGCGGCGGCGAACGCCGCGCGGTCGTCGGGGCCGTCGAGCGTGACGAGGCCCGCGGCGAGGAGCATCACCGAATCGTTGGTGGAGCCGTCACCGTCGACGGTGACCTGGTTGAACGTCCGCTCGACGACATCTCGCAGCAGTGCCTGCAGCCCCACGGCGTCGATCGCCGCATCGGTGGTCAGGAAGGCGAGCATCGTCGCCATCTGCGGATGGATCATCCCGGATCCCTTGGCGGTGCCGCCGACGGTGAGTGCCGCGCCGCTCGGCAGGGTGACCCGTGCCGCCGCCTGCTTCGGCCTCGTGTCGGTGGTCATGATCGCCCGCGCCACGGATTCGGCGACGCGCGCGCCGCGCTCGGGGTGGATGCCGGCGAGGCCGGCCTCGATGCCCGCGATGTCGAGCCGCGAGCCGATGAGACCGGTCGAGGCGACGAGCATCTCCGACTCCGGGCACCCGACGCGTCGGGCCGCGGCGGCGACCATGCGCCGCGCGTCGTCGACGCCGCCGCTGCCGGTGCCACAGTTGGCACACCCCGCGTTGACGACGATCCCGCGCACCGCAGCGCCGGTCGCCACGGTGGCCGCCGAGATGTCGACCGGCGCCGCGCGGAAGCGGCTCGTCGTGAATGTCGCGGCCGCGGTCGCCGGGCCGTCGGCCACGATGAGCGCCAGGTCGTCGCCGTCCGCGATCCGCATCCCGACCCGGGTCGCTGCACCACGGAATCCGGCCGGCGCGAGGATGCCGCCACCGATCATCTCGACCTCGGTCATGGGAAGACCGCCGTCCCGAGCAGCCCCGTCGTCTCGGGCAGCCCGCGCGCCACGTTCATGTTCTGGATCGCCTGGCCCGCCGCGCCCTTGCCCATGTTGTCGATGACCGATACCACCACGGCGCGACGTTCATTGGTGCGGACGGCGTGCACGAACGCGTGATTCGTGCCCCACGCGTGCTTGGTGGCCGGCGGCCGCGCGGTGACGTGGACGAACGGCTCGTCGCCGTAGCGCTCTTCGTACACCGCGGTGAGCTCGTCGGGGCCGAGGTCGTCCGCCAGCTGCACGTAGCAGGTGGCGAGGATGCCGCGCGCCTGCGGGACGAGGTGGGGGACGAATGTGAGTCGCAGGTCGGCTGCCCCCGCAGCGGCCAGGCCCTGGCTGATCTCCGGCGTGTGGCGGTGGCCGCCGATTCCGTAGGCGGCGGTCGCGCCGACGAGCTCGGTGAAGGCGAAAGCCGGACCGGCCGACTTCCCGGCGCCGCTCACGCCCGACTTCGCGTCCACGATCACCTCGCCGACGAGCAGTCCGGCCTCCGCGAGCGGGGCGAGCGCCAGGAGCGCGGCGGTGGGGTAGCAGCCCGGATTGGCAATGAGTTCCGCGCCGGCGAGACGATCGCGGGCGAGCTCGGTCAGGCCGTACACCGAGCGGGCCAGCAGGGCCGGGCGTGGATGCTCGATCCCGTACCAGGCGGGGTAGGCCGCCGGGTCGCGCAGTCGAAGGTCGCTGCCGATGTCGATCACCGTCGTGCCGGCCGCCGCGAGCCGTTCGGCCACCGGGGCCGACGCCCCGGACGGCAGGGCGAGGAACGCGACGTCGATGTCGTCGCACGGGTCCGCGCTGCTCAGCGTCAGCCCCAGCGGAGCGAGTTGCGGCACCTCGTCGCCGAGTGGCATGCCGTCCCGATCGCGCGCGTGGACCGATGCGATCTCCACTGATGGATGCGTCGCGAGCAGCCGGATGAGCTCGCCGCCGGCGTAGCCGGTGGCACCGATGACGGCGACGCGGAGCGGAGGATCGGTCATCGCGCGGCGCCCGTGGCGAGGCGTGCCCGAGCGGCGGCGATGGCCGCCGCGACGCGGGTTGGTGCCGTCCCGCCACCGATGTCCGCCGCCGCGACCGCCTCCTCGAGAGTGGGCATGATCGTCGTTCGCTCCGCGAGCTCGGGCAATGCCGCCGCCAGCTCCGCCTCCGGCAGCTCTGCGATGTCGATGCCGCGCTCGTCGGCGTGCGCCACGAGCCGTCCGATCCGCTGATGCGCCGTTCGGAACGGGACGCCGCTGGCGGCGAGCCGCTCGGCCAGCGCGATGGCACGCGTATGCCCGCCGGATGCCGCTGCCCGCATCGCCTCGCGCCGGAACGTGGTGCCGGCGAGCAGCGCATCGGTCACGCGCAGGCAGAGGCCCAAGCTGTCGGCGACATCGTAGAGGCTGCGGCGTCCCTCCTGGAGGTCGCGATGATAGGCGAGCGGGAGCCCACGACCCAGCGCGAGCAGGTGCGTCACCGCCGCCTCGCCGCGTGCCGCTCGGGCCCGCACCAGCTCGGCGGCGTCCGGGTTCCGCTTCTGCGGCAGCAGCGAGCTGCCGGAGCTGAACTCGTCGGGGAGTCGGACGAAGCCGAGGTAGGGCGTCGACCATAAGACCAGCTCGCCGGCGAGCCGGGAGAGGTGCATGAGCGCCGTGGCGCACGCCGCGGCGAACTCGACCTCGAAGTCGCGGTCCGCGACGGCATCGATGCTGTTCTCGGCGAGCGCACCGTAGCCGAGCGCGGCGGCAATGCGCTCGCGGTCGAGCGCCAGGCTGCTGCCCGCCACCGCCGCGGCCCCGACCGGTGCCACGTCGGCCCGACGTGCCGCATCGGTGAGCCGGCCGCGGTCCCGCTCCAGCATGACGACATACGCGAGCAGGTGGTGGGCCAGCAGCACCGGTTGCGCCGGCTGCGTGTGCGTATGTGCCGGGAGAATCGTCGCCAGCTCGCGCTCGGCGTGGTCGACGAGCGTCGTCTCCAGGGTCGCGGCGAGTCGATCCAGTTCGGCGGCGGCCACCGCCAGCCAGCGCCGCTCGTCGTTGACGACCTCCTCGTTCCGGCTGCGACCGGCCTGCAGATGACCGGCCAGCTCCGCGCCAACGCGATCCGCGACCCAGGCCTCGACGTTCATGTGCACGTCCTCGTGCTCGTCGCGCCAAGGGAACGATCCGTCGGACAGGGCCGACCCGGCGCTGCGCAGTGCATCGTCGAGCGCCGCCGCACCGTCCGCGTCGACCAGGCCAAGCCGCGCCAGCTCGGTGACATGCGCCCGCGATGCGGCGACGTCATGCTCGGCGAGGGGACGGTCCACGTCGGCACTGCTCGACAGCTCGAGCGCCAGATCGGCGGCGGGGCGGTCGAAGCGGCCGCTCCAGAGGGCGGTCGGACTGGTTCGCATCGGCTAAATATACGACAAGCCTGTATATTCATGCAATGCGCTTCGTTCGACCGTGCAGCCCGAGGCCGCTCGCCGTGGGCGGTTGCGCTATCCTGCGCTCGACCTTTAAGCCGGTACCGTGATGCCGGGAAGGAGTTCGAACATGCACCTTGCCCCGCCCAGCCCGCGATCCGCGCCGCGCTCCATCAGCGACGAGCGCATCGCCGCTCCGCTGGTTCCCGTCGCCGGCACCGGCCTCGACCTGGCACCCGCGCTCCTGGCCCATGACGATGGTGCGCTGCACGCTGGCACGCTCGCCGGCGCATCGGTGTCCGTCACCGGTGACCTCGTCTTCACCACGGCGGCGACTGGCTGGGGCGAGATCCTCACCGACCCGTCGTATGCCGGCCAGATCGTGGTGCTGACGCATCCGATGGCGGGGAACTACCGCATCGACGTCAATGACCTCGAGTCGTCCCGGGTCCATGCGCGCGGCCTGGTCGTGACACGCCTCGTCGATCCGCCGCCCGGCCCGGGGATCGCCCTCGACGAGCTGCTGCGCGACGCCGGCATCCCCGCCATCACCGGCATCGACACCCGCGCCCTCACCCTCGCGCTCCGACGAGGAGCCAGCCGTCGGGCGGCCATCGTCCCCGGCAGCGGCGTCATCGACGGCGAGCGCGCGGTGCGCCGTGCCGAGGCCGCGCCGGCATGGGAAGCGGTCGACTACGTCGGTGAGGTGGCGACGCGAGCGCCGTTTCACCTCGCGCCAGACGGAGAGCGGCGCGGGCGCGCGGTCCTGGTCGACTACGGCGTCAAGCGCTCGTTGCTCCGCGCCCTGACGGCGCGCGGCCTCGAGGTGCTGGGCCTGCCGCCCACGGCGACCGCGGACGCGATCCTGGGTGCCGGTCCCGACCTGGTCGTCCTGTCGCCCGGGCCGGGCGACCCGGCGCGGATGGCGCAGCAGATCGGTGTGGCGGCGCGGCTCGCGGCCAATGCGATCGACGGCGGCCCGCCGATCCTCGGCATCTGTCTCGGCCACCAGGTCATCGCGCTCACCGCCGGCGCGCGGACGCGCCGCCTCGGCGTCGGCCACCACGGTGGCAACCACGCCGTGCGCGACCTCGCCACCGGGCGCGTCGACATCGGTGCGCACAACCACGAGGTGGAGGTGCTCGATGGCCCGGCGCTGGCCGCGGCCGGGTACCGCGTCAGCCACCGCGACCTCAACGACGGCACGGTGGAGGGCCTCGTACACGCGAGCGGTCGTGTCGCATCGGTGCAGTTCCACCCGGAGGGTGCTCCGGGTCCGATCGACGCGTCGCGCGTCTTCGATCTCGCCGTCGGCAACGCCATCGCATGACCGCGCCGCGGCGGGTCCTCGTCATCGGGTCGGGACCGATCCTCATCGGTCAGGCGGCCGAGTTCGACTATGCCGGGGTGCAGGCCTGTCTCGCCCTGCGCAGCGCCGGCGTCGAGACGATCCTCGTCAACTCGAACCCCGCGACCGTCATGACGGACCCCGACGTGGGCGGGACGGTGATCATCGGTCCGCTGACGCTCGAGCACGTCACGCGGGTCATCGAGGAGCACCGGCCGGACGCGCTGCTGCCGACGCTCGGCGGACAGACAGGATTGAACCTGGCGGTGGCGCTGGACGACGCCGGCGTGCTCGATCGCTGCGGCGTGCGCGTCCTCGGCACGCCACTCGACGCCGTCCGGGCAGCCGAGGATCGTGGCGGCTTTCGCGACCTCGTTACCGGCATTGGCGAGCCGGTGCCGGAGAGCGCGGTCTGTGAGTCGGTCGAGGACGGCATGCGGTTCGTCCATGCCCTGGGTGCATCGGTCGTGATCCGGCCCGCCTTCACGCTGGGCGGCGGCGGTGGCGGCTTTGCGCATACGCCGGACGAGGCACGCGTGCGGATCGCCACGGGCCTCGGCGCCAGTCCGATCCACCAGGTCCTGGTGGAGCGCTCGCTCCTCGGCTGGTACGAGATCGAGTTCGAGGTGCTGCGCGACGCGGCGGACACCACGATCGCGATCTGCGGCATGGAGAACCTCGACCCGATGGGCGTGCACACCGGCGACAGCATCGTGGTGGCGCCCATCCAGACGCTGCCCGACCCGGTCGTCCAGCGGCTGCGGCGCTGCGCCCTGAAGATCGTCCGCTCCCTGAAGCTCGAGGGTGGTTGCAACGTGCAGCTGGCCGTCACGCCGGACGGCAGCGACTACCGCGTCATCGAGGTCAACCCGCGGGTGAGCCGCTCGAGCGCCCTCGCCAGCAAGGCGACCGGCTATCCGATCGCCCGCGTGGCGGCGATGATCGCGCTCGGCAAGCGCCTCCACGAGCTGCCCAATCCCGCCACCGGCGGCAACTCGGCCGCGTTCGAGCCGGCGGTCGACTACGTGGTCGTCAAGCTGCCGCGCTGGCCATTCGACAAGTTCCCCGATGCGGATCGCTCGCTCGGCGTGCAGATGAAGGCGACGGGCGAGGCGATGGCCATCGACCGCGAATTCGGGCCGGCGCTGCTCAAGGCGCTCCGCTCCCTCGAGCCGCGCGGCCGCGGCTGGCTGTGGGAGGACGCGGCGTGGGGCCTGCGCGTCGCCGCGCCCGACGACCTGGCCGCGTTCCTGGCGCCGACCGACTCGCGCCTGTGGCGGATGGTCGCGCTGCTCCGCCACGGCTGGACCGATGCGGCGGGGATCAGCAGCGTGACCGGCATCGCGCCGTGGTTCACCGAGCGGGTCGCCGAGCTGGTGCGGGCCGAGCGGGCGCTGGAGGGCGCGCCGCTCGCCGCCGCCAAGCGCGCCGGCTTCGGTGACGCGGAGATCGCGGCGATCACCGGCGTGCCGCCGATCGCGGTGCGGCGCGCGCGTGTGCGTGCCGGCATCACCCCGAGCTACCGCCGCGTCGATACATGCGCCGGCGAGTTCCCCGCCGAGACGCCGTATTTCTATTCGTCGTACGCGCTCCCCGAGGTGCCGCCGCCGTCCGATCGGCGCTCGGTGATCGTCGTGGGCTCCGGCCCGATCCGTATCGGTCAGGGGATCGAGTTCGACTACTGCTCGGTACGTGCCGCGTGGGCGATCCGCGAGCTCGGCTACGACGCGGTGGTGATCAACAACAACCCCGAGACCGTCTCGACCGACTACGACGCCTGCAGCCGCCTCTACTTCGAGCCGCTCGACACGGAGAGCGTGCTCGACGTCATCGACCACGAGCGGGCGCTGACCGGGGAACCGCCGATCGTGCTCCTCACCTTCGGCGGCCAGACGGCGATCGACCTGGCGCGTGACCTTGCCTACGCCGACGTGCCGGTCGCCGGGCTCACCGCCGATGCGATCGAGGTGACCGAAGATCGCGAGCGCTTCGCGACGCTCCTCGACGAGCTCGGCGTCGATGGTCCGCGCGGGCAGCTGGCCGGCGACGCGGGCGAGCTGCGTGCCTAGGTCGGGGCGCTGGGGCTGCCGGTCATCGTGCGACCCTCGTGGGTGATCGGCGGACGGGGGATCGCGGTGCTGCACGACGAGGCGGAGATCGCCGCCTATCTTCGGACGGAGGTTGGGTGGCCGCTCCGCGTCGACGAGCTCGTCGCCGGCATCGAGCTCGATGTCGACGTCATCAGCGACGGCCGCGACTGGTGCGTGCCGGGCATCCTGGAGCAGCTCGATCCCCCCGGCATCCATTCCGGTGACAGCCGTGCCGTCCTCCCGCCGCAGACGCTCCCGCGCGTCATCCAGGAGCGGGTCGCCGCGGCGGCGGGACGGATCGCCACGTCCCTCGGCCTGCGCGGCGTGCTCAACGTCCAGATGATCGTGGCGGGGGAGCGCGTCGTCGTCATCGAGGCCAACCCGCGGGCGAGCCGTACCATCCCGATCGTCGCCAAGGCGACCGGCCGGGACGTGGTGGCGGCAGCGGTGCGCTGCGCGCTGGGAGGCACGCTCGCCGAGGCGGGCCTTTCGCCGGGGCTGGCAATGGATGGACCGATGGTCGCCGTCAAGGCGCCGATCGGCTCGCTGTGGCGCCTACCCGGCGTCGACCCCACGCTGGGCCCCGAGATGCGTTCGACCGGCGAGGTGCTCGGCCTGGCCACGACCTTCGAGGTGGCCAATCGTTCCGCCGACGAGGCGCTCGCCGCGCACCAATAGGGCAGGCGAAAACCGTCGCCGTCCAGTACGGAGGGTGCCGGAGCGACGACGGTTCTCGTTCAGACGACGGCCGAATCCTGCTCGATGGGTGATGCGGACGCTAGATGCCACCGCTGGCCCGAGCTTCCGTTGATGGCGGCCCGTACCGTCCATCGTTCAGCATCCTGTAGGTCGTGCGCCTAGGCGAAGGGTGAGAGCAATCTGCGTGCCAGTCTGCTCGCCAGTACAGGCTACCGGCGGCGGCCCCGGGGTGACGCTGGTCGCGGCTCGGCCATGCGGCGTCGGAGGTAGCCGCCGTAGAAGCCGGCAAGGGCGCCGATCGCCACCATGAAGATGCCGGTGACGAACAGCGACACCGCCACCTGGACGAGCGGCAGCTGCGCCCGCGGGCCGTCGATATCGGTACCGGTCAGCGCCAGGCCGCCGAGCACGGCCGCATATCCGAGCTGGCCGACCACCGCGGCCGCCGCACCGTAGGCCCACGGTCGCTGCCAGCCGAACCAGCCCGCGGCGACGAGCGATCCGAAGGTCCCGAGCGATGTCACGACCGCCACGATCGAGTCCTGGTAGAACGTGCTGACGATGTAGGAGACCGCCCACAGGACGCCGAGCCCGATCCAGACCAGCGGGCTCCGACCCAGGAGCCAGAGCGTCCGGACGACCGGCCGCAGCGGGCCGTCGTACGTGAATCCGATGAGTGGGTCCGGCTTGCCGGGCAGCGGTCGCGCCGGCGGGAAGATGCGGCCGAGCATGCCTCCGCTCGGAGTCGCCGCCTCCGCGGGCGGCTGCTCCTCCACGTTGTCGTCGGTTTCGATGCCCTGCTTGGCGAGGCGTGCTCGGCGGCGTGCGTCGGCGCGGGACGAGGTGGTGCGTCGGCTCTCGGAAGTCATGGGCGGCCGATTGTACGCGACCGGTGCCGCGCTCTGCTAAGCGGCCGCTAACCCGGCGCTAAGCCATTGGCGCCACGATCGGCGACGGCTCGCCTCCAGCTGGAGGTCCATCGCGTGCCCATCCTCTTCCGCGGCGGTCGTCTCGCCGCTCTCCTGACCGCCCTGAGCGCGCTGCTGCTGGCGACGATGCCCGCGGTCGCGACCCTCACGCCAGCGACCGAGGCGCCGGACGAAACGAGCCCGGCGCACCTCGTCATCTCGGAGATCGAGACCGGCGGCGCCTCGGCGTCCGACGAGTTCGTCGAGCTGTACAACCCATCCGACGGCGAGCTGCCGCTCGAGGGGTTGGAGCTCGTCTACGTGACCGCCAGCGGGAGCACCGTGACACGCAAGGCGTCATGGGAGGTGGGCGCCACCGGGGTGGGAGCGCGCTCGCACCTCCTTGTCGTCAACGACGCCGGAACCTACGCCGCCATCGGCGACGAGCGCTACGCCGGTGGCGTGGCGGCGACCGGTGGTGCCTGGGCACTCAGGATTCAGGGCGCATCGACCGCCATCGATGCGGTCGGCTGGGGTAGCGCGACGGCGTGGCTCGAGGGCACGGCGGCGCCCGCGCCGACAGCCGGCTCGAGCCTCGAGCGTCTCCCCGGCGGATCCGCCGGCTCCACCCAGGACACCGATGACAACCTGGTCGACTTCGCCGGCAACGACGCGCCGGCGCCGCAGAACCGGACCTCCGCGCCGGTGCCCGATCCCGATGCCACGCCGACGCCGGTCCCGACGCCGACGCCGGTCCCGACGCCCACGGCCGTTGTGACGCCGGCACCGACGCCCGTCGCCACGCCCCTCCCCACGCCGCTCCCGACCCCACCGGGCAGCGAGGCGATCACGATCGCGGCTGCGCGGGCGCTCCCGGAGGGCGTGACGGTGACCATCGTCGGCACGGCGGTCACCGGGTCCGCCTTCGGTGATGGCGGTGGGTATGTCGTCGATGCGACCGGCGGCATTGCAGTCATCCTCGGCGACGGAGCGTTCGAACGTGGCGATGTCGTGGAGCTCAGCGGCGAGCTCGACGATCGGTACGCTCAGCGCACGATTCGTCCGGGGACCGATGGGGTGCGCCACCTGGGCACGGCCGCCGAGCCGGCGCCGATCGTCCTTGCCAGCGGCGCGGTGGACGAGGCGGCCGAGGGCCAGCTCGTCCAGGTCGAAGGATCGCTCCACGGGAGTGCCACCGCGCTGTCGGGCGGCGTCGCCTACGACCTCGACGATGGGTCGGGTGTCGTCCGCGTCTTCGTCGGCAGTGCCACCGGCATCGACACCAGCGCCTGGGCGTCCGGCGGCCGCCTGGCCGTGGTGGGGGTCGTCGGCCAGCGAGACGCCTCCGGCACCGGGACGGCTGGCTACCGCGTGCAGCCCCGTGATCCTATCGATATCGGTTCATACGCCGCCGTCACGCCATCGCCCAGCCCCACGCCCAGCCCCACTCCCGCAGTGACCGCATCGCCGCTCCCATCGGGCAGCGCCGGGCCGAGCGCGACACCCGGCGGGTCGGACGAGGCGGTTCCGCTGGTCAGCATCGCGACTGCCAGGGCTGCGAACACGCATACCCGGCTCCGGGTGAGCGGCACCGTCACCGTCCCCAGTGGATTGGTCGATCCGGTGAGCGCGGTGCTCCAGGATGCGTCAGGCGCCATCGTCGTGCGCATCGGTGACGAGGTCGGCGCGCTCGCGCTCGGAGAGGCGGTGGAGCTGACGGGGACGCGATCGACGAAGTCCGGCATGCTGACCATGCGGGTCACCCAGCCCGCGGTCCGGCTCGGGCAGGCGGCGGATCCCAGCGCCCCGCGCGTGGCGACCGGCGCCGTGGGTGAGGAGCGCGAGGCGCAGCTCGTCATCGTGCGTGGGCAGGTCACCGGACACACCGCCAAGCTCAGTGGTGGCGGTGTCTCGTTCGAGATCGACGACGGCTCCGGTCCGCTCCGCGTCGCCTTCCTGGCGGCCGCCAGGCTGGGGGGCGCGCCGGCCACCGGAACGTGGATCGAGGTGCGGGCCGCCGTCGGTCAGGAGACGACCGGCTCGCAGCCGCTGCGCGGCTATCGACTCTGGCCGCGCGGCGCGCCTGACGTCACCGTCGTCGCCGCTTCCACCGCCGCAGGCTTTGTGGGCAGTGCGTCGTCAGGCGCCGATGGAGGGACGCCGGCCGGACCGGGCGGCAGCGGCGCCAATGGATCCGCTGGGGCGCCAGGTCGCGCGCCGTCGCTCGGCGGCGGTGGCGGCGGTGCCCATGGGACGGAGACTGGCACGTCGGCGCCGGGGTTGGCCGTCGGTGCCCGCAGCTCTGCGGCGGCGCAGCCGGGAGCGGCGGCGGCCGCGGCGCTCGTGGGCGGCGCGGCTGGTCGCGGCCTGGGGACCGCCGTGCTCCTGCTCGGCCTCGCCGGGCTCATGGCCGCCGCGGCGGTGAGCTGGCGCACCGGGGCGGCCGGCCGCCTTCGGGGGTGGCGCGCCTCCGCCACCGCGGACCTCGAACCGTCCGCGACGGCGGACGAGGCGGCTGCGGAGGATGACACGCGGCTGCGGCTCACGGTCATCGGCGGGCCCGGCACGTGACTCCCCGCGGGGCGGCGAGACCGCCCGGGTGGCGCAGAACGCCACGCTCAGCCTGAGCGTGGCGCGTATACTCCCGCCGTCTCGGCCGCCGGCCGACCTGCCGCAGCTCGAAACGAGGTCGCGTGACCCAGCAGTCGACCGCGGATGCCCCACGGACGGGGGGCCGCCAGTACCACATCGCCCTCGAGCGGGGAGAGCTCGCGGAGTACGTGCTGCTGGTCGGCGACCCCGGGCGCGTGGCGAAGGTGGCGGCGGACTGGGACGACGTGCGGCTGGAACGCAGCAATCGCGAGATCACGACGGCGACCGGCAGCTACCGTGGGATGCCCATCAGCTGCATGTCGACCGGCATGGGAACCGACAACGTCGAGATCGTGCTGGCGGAGGTGATGGAGATCGCCGACGCCCCCACGCTCATCCGCGTCGGATCGTCGGGTGCGCTCCAGCCGGAGATCGCCCTGGGCGACCTCATCATCTCCATCGGTGCGGTACGCCTCGAGAACACGACCGACTTCTACGTCCATCCCGGCTACCCGGCGATCGCCCATCGCGACGTCGTCTGGGCGCTGGAGGCGGCCTGTCGGGAGCTCGGGTATGCGCACCACGTGGGGATCACCGCCACCGCGAGCGGGTTCTACGCTCCGCAGGGACGTGCCATGCGCACGCTCCCGGTTCGCTATCCTGAGCTCGCCGAGGAGCTGCGGCGCCAGCGCGTCGTGAACCTCGAGATGGAGTCGTCGGCACTGTTCGTGCTGGCGGGCCTGGCAGGGCTCCGGTCGGGGACCATCTGCGCCGCCTACGCTCAGCGCGTCGACGGCACCTTTTTGGAGGGAGCCGAGAAGGAGGCCGCGGAGGCACGTTGTATCGAGGCCGGACTCTCCGGCATCCACCTGCTCTGGAAGATCGACACCGAACAGGGGGGCGACTTCCACTCCCGCCGCTCGAGCGAGCGGCAGGGCAGGAGCCAACCACCGCAACCCGGCGGCGACAACTGACCGCAGGGACCCAAGGAGGCAGACTGACCGATGGCGACCAATGCCTACTGTGTCAAGTGCAAGGCGAAGCGTGACATGTCTGACGAGCAGAAGATCACGATGAAGAACGGCAAGGCCGCCACGCAGGGCAAGTGCCCGGTGTGCGGCACCAAGATGTTCAAGATCGGCGGCTGATCCGCCGTCCTGACCAACGGCAAACGGCCGCTCGACGACGCCGCACGGCGCCGCGGGCGGCCGTTTTGCTGCCTCACGGAGGGCGTTCATTGCCGGTGACGGGTAGAATCGTGGCCGCCGAGGAGGCGGCTGCCTCGTCCGAATCCCGTCGATCGGGAACGCGCCGCGGCCGGACCTCGGAGCACACCCGAAGCGCACCGCTCCCGCCGCCGGGCGGGCTCAGTTGATCGGGGTCGCCGCCACCGGGGGCCCCGCGGAGAGGAGATTCACGCCGTGACGACCCGGATCGGGATCAATGGCTTCGGCCGCATCGGTCGCCAGACGCTGAAGGCGATCCTCGAACGCCACGCGGACGAGCTGGAGGTGGTCGCCCTCAACGACCTGGCCGATACCGCCACCAACGCGCACCTGTTCCGCTACGACTCGACCTACGGCCGTTTCGATGGCGAGGTCACGTCCGGCGACGGGTCCATCACCATCGACGGCCACGAGGTGCGCGCCTTCAGCGAACGCGATCCGGCGGCCCTTCCGTGGGGTGACCTCGACGTCGACATCGTGATCGAGTCGACCGGCATCTTCACCGATGCGATGAAGGCGCAGGCGCATCGCGACGCCGGCGCGAAGAAGGTGATCATCTCGGCGCCGGCCAAGAACGAGGACATCACGCTGGTCCTGGGCGTCAACGAGGACCGCTACGACCCGGAGCAGCACCATATCGTCAGCAACGCGAGCTGCACCACCAACGGCCTGGCGCTCCCGGCCAAGGTGATCTTCGACAGCTTCGGCATCGAGCATGGCCTGATGACGACGGTGCACAGCTACACGAATGACCAGAACGTGCTCGACGTGTTCCACAAGGACCTGCGGCGCGCTCGCAGCGCCGGCCAGAACATCATCCCCACCACCACCGGCGCCGCCAAGGCGGTGGCGCTCGTGATCCCGGAGCTGAAGGGCCGCTTCGACGGCTTCGCCCTGCGTGTCCCGACGCCGACGGTGAGCATCATCGACTTTGTGGCCATCACCGAGCGCCCGGTCACCGCGGAGAGCGCCAACGCCGCGCTGAAGGCAGCCGCGGATGGGCCGATGGTGGGGCTCCTCGGGTACACCGAGGAGGAGCTGGTCAGCATGGACTTCAAGGGCGACGAGCGCAGCTCGATCGTCGATGCCGCGTCGACGATGGTCACCGGCGACCGCATGGTGAAGGTGATCGCCTGGTACGACAACGAGTGGGGCTACAGCTGTCGCGTCTCCGACCTGGCGGCGTTCATGGGTAAGGCGGGCCTGTGACGAAGGTCGACGCCTTCGCGAAGAAGACGGTCCGCGACGTCGACGTCAGCGGCAAGCGTGTCTTCCTGCGCGCCGACCTCAACGTCCCCATCGACGACGGGCGGATCACCGATGACACGCGGATCCGGGCCAGCCTGCCGACGATCGTCAACCTGCTGGAACGCGGCGCGTCGGTGATCCTGGCGAGCCATCTCGGGCGGCCGAAGGGCAAGGTCAGTGACGCGCTCCGTCTCAAGCCCGTCGCGGATCGGCTCAGCCAGCTGCTCGGGCGCCCGGTGCGCATGACCGGCGATGCCCTGGGTCCGGGGGTCCGGGTCGCGGTCGACAAGCTGCGGCCGGGCGACCTGCTGCTGCTCGAGAATCTCCGCTTCCACGCGGCCGAGGAGGAGAACGACCCCGCGTTCGCGGAGGCGTTGGCCGGCTTCGCCGACCTCTACGTGGACGATGCCTTCGGCAGCGCGCATCGCGCCCACGCCAGCACCGAGGGCATCACGCACCACCTGCCCGCGGTGGCCGGCCTGCTCCTCGAACGCGAGGTCACGGCGCTGGCGCGGCTGCTGCACCGGCCTCCGAAGCCGTTCCACACCGTCATCGGCGGCGCGAAGATCTCGGGCAAGCTCGAGGTGCTCGAGGCGCTGCTCGGGCGCTGCCAGGCGATCCTCGTCGGCGGCGGCATGGCCAACACCTTCCTCGCCGCCAAGGGTTTCGAGCTCGGCAAGAGCCTCGTCGAGGTGGAGCAGCTTGTGAACGCGGCGCGGATCATGGTCGAGGCGCGTCGGAAGCGGGTGCGACTGATGCTCCCGACCGATGTCGTCATCGCACCGCAGATCCATCATCGTGCCCAGAAGCGGGTGGTGCGGACCCGCGACGTGCCGAAGGACCAGATGGTGGTGGACATCGGTCCCGATACCGTGGCGGCGTACACGACGCACCTCGCGAAGGCGCGCACCATCTTCTGGAATGGACCGATGGGCGTGTTCGAGATCGCCTCGTTCGCCGAGGGGACGAACGCCATGGCGCGCTTCATCGCCGGTCGCACGCGGCGCGGCGTCATCACCATCGTCGGCGGCGGCGACTCGGTGGCGGCGGTCGAGAAGCTCGACCTGGCGGGGAAGCTGAGCCACGTGTCGACGGGCGGCGGCGCGTCACTGGAATTCGTGGAGGGCAAGACGCTGCCGGGCGTGGAGGCGCTGCTCGACGCAGATGCGCCGCTGCCGGGCGAGGTGCGGGGAGCATGAGCGGCCGCATCGAGGATCTCATAGCGCGCGAGGCGCTCGACTCGCGTGGCAATCCCACCGTCGAGGTCGACGTGTTCCTGGACGGGGGAGCGCTCGGCACCGCGCTCGTGCCGTCCGGCGCCTCGACCGGTGCCCACGAGGCGGTCGAGCTGCGGGACGGCGATCCCGCCCGCTATGGCGGCAAGGGCGTGCTCAACGCCGTGCGCAACGTCAACGAGACGATTCGCCCGCAGCTCATCGGCGCCGACGCGATCGACCAGGTCGGGATCGACCGGCTCCTCGTCGAGCTGGACGGCACTGAGAACAAGTCCAAGCTCGGCGCCAATGCGACGCTGGGCGTGAGCCTCGCGGTGGCGAACGCGGCCGCCGAGTCGGTGGACCTGCCGCTCTATCGGTACCTTGGCGGAGCTGGCGCGCGCACGCTGCCGGTTCCGCTGGTGAACATCCTCAACGGTGGCAAGCACGCCATCGACTCGACCGACTTCCAGGAGTTCATGATCGCGCCGCTCGGTGCCCCCACGTTCCGCGAGGCGGTCCGCTGGGCGGCCGAGACGTTCCACGTGCTCGGCGACCTGCTCCATGAGCGCGGCTTCGCCACCACCGTCGGCGACGAGGGCGGGTACGCCCCGAGTCTCGACAGCAACGAGGCGGCGGTCGCGGTGGTGCTGGAGGCGATCGAGCGCGCCGGGTACGCGCCCGGCGAGCAGATCGCCATCGCGCTCGACCCCGCGACCACCGAGCTGTACGCGGACGGCACGTACACGCTTGCCCGCGAGCGTCGAACTCTCACCTCCGACGAGCTCGTCGGCTTCTGGGCGGAGTGGGCGGATCGCTTCCCGATCGTGAGCCTCGAGGACGGCCTCGCCGAGGATGACTGGGACGGGTGGGCGGCGCTGACCGAGCGGCTGGGCGAGCGGCTCCAGCTCGTCGGTGACGACCTGCTGGTGACGAACACGCGCCGCCTGCAGCGCGCCATCGACGAGCACAGCGCGAACAGCATCCTCGTCAAGCTCAACCAGATCGGCACGCTGACCGAGACGATCGAGGCGGTCGAGCTGGCGCAGCGCTCCGGCTGGACGGCGGTGATCAGCCATCGATCCGGCGAGACGGAGGACACCACCGTCGCGGACCTGGTTGTCGCCATGAACAGCGGCCAGATCAAGACCGGGTCGATGAGCCGCTCGGAGCGGATTGCCAAGTACAACCGGCTGCTGCGGATCGAGGAGGAGCTGGATGCCTCGGCCGTGTTCGCGGGGCGCCGCGCGTTCGTCGCGAATCGCCGCTGAGCCAGCGGTGGAGCTGACCCCGCACGCGGAGCGTAACCGCGCCTTCTGGAACGACCTCGCCGATAGCTACCAGGCGACCCAGGGGCCGCAGCTCGCCATCCATGGTGCCGCGTGGGGCGTCTGGCAGATCCCCGAGGACGAGGTCCGCGCGCTCGGCGAGGTGGCGGGCCGCGACACCATCGAGCTCGGCTGCGGTGCGGCGCAGTGGTCGATCGCGCTGGCGCGGCGCGGCGCGCGGGCCGTGGCAATCGACATCTCCGAACGCCAGCTCGAGCACGCGCACCGGCTCGTGGACGCGTCGCGCACGCAGGTGACGCTGCTGCAAGCCAGCGCGGAGGCGGTGCCGCTGCCGGATGCGGCGTTCGACATCGCCTTCTGCGACCACGGCGCGCTGATCTTCAGCGATCCGGATCGCACGATCCCCGAAGCGGCGCGACTGCTGCGCGACGGTGGCCTCCTCGCATTCAGCATGCACACCCCACTGGCCGAGGTCTGCTGGCCGGCGACGGAGGACGAGCCGATCGATCGTCTCGCCAACGACTACTTCGGCCTGCGCGTTGTCGACGTTGGCGCGTCGCCCCACGTCGAGTTCCAGCTCACGTACGGCGACTGGATCCGCTGCTTCGTCCGCAATGGCTTCGAGATCCTGGACCTGGTCGAGCTCCGCCCCGCCGCCGACGCCACGAGCACCTATCGGACCGATGTGTCACGCGAGTGGGCTCGCCGCTGGCCACTCGAGCACATCTGGCGCCTGCGCCGTCGTCCCCGCTGAGCCGCTACGCCTCGACCGGCCGGACCTCGTCACCCTCGCGCACCGTTCCCTCGCGGAGGACGCGGGCGTACCAGCGGGCATCCGCGGGATTGGTCGTGCCGCTGATCCGTGCGATGTGACGGTCCACGAAGTAGTGGGCGATCGTCTGGCACGGTTGTGCCACCTCGGTGACCTCGATCACCGGTCCCTCGCGACCGATGGCGAGGCGCGTTCCCGGCGCGAGGTCGCCCATCTCGATCCCGTCCAGGGTGAGGTTCTCGCCGAAGGCACCGGGGAATGCCGTGTGGCCATCGGCGACGACCCGGGCGATCGAAGCGACCGAATAGAGGCTGACCGCCTTGTCCGGGCCGCCATGTGAGGGAGGAGGCTCGGTGTGGGCGTCATCCCGCAGCCCGAGCGTGCCGATCCACGTCTCGGCGACCGGCACCTTCGGGACGCCGCCGGCGGAGACGTTGATCGATGCGACGCGTCCGCTGCGGAAGGCTGTCATGCGAATGCTCCTGGGTGCGGTTCGACCCCGGCCGATGAGCCGGGGTCGAATGATGATGCGCTGCGCTGGTCGCGGGCGGTCAGCCCTCGCCGTCCTGCTGCTTCCGCCGACGCGCGGCTGCCGACTCGCGCTGCGCGCGGGTGACGGCAACCTTGGCCTTGCCTGCGGCGGTGCGCGGGCGATCCGTCGCCTTCGCGGCGGCGGCCTTCGACGCCTTCGCGGCCTGGACCTTCTTGCGTTGCGCGGTCTTGCTCGCCGTCGTCTTCCGCTTCTGCGCGGCGGGCGCCTCGGCAGCGACGCCATCCAGCAGGTGCGCGGCGTTGATCTTCGCCATCAGCCGGCTCTTGCGGCGCGCCGCATTGTTCGGGTGGATCTGGCCCTTCTCGGCGGCCTTGTCGAGCGCGCTGATCGCCGCGCCGACGGCCGCCGGGGCGTCTCCGTCGTTGCGTCCCAGGGCGATGTTCGTGGCGCGCTGGACGAGCGTCTTCGCCTCACTTCGCGTGCGCTGGTTGACCGCGCTGCGGCGAAGCTCCTGTCGGACGCGCTTGAGGGACTGCGGCGTGCGCGCGCCCTTCCAGGTTCGAGATGTTCTGGCCACGAAATTCCTCGATCGAGACTCTGTTGCTGCCCGCGAAACGGCGAGCACGACAACCACGCCACGAGCACGTGACGGGAGTCGCGGAGTATAGCACCGGCGCCCCGAGCGGCCAACCGCGGGCAGGCTCGACATCGCACCCCGGATGGCCGATACTCCGCTCACGCGATGGCGGCGCGTGCCCTCCTCCGCCACGGTAACGGAACGCCGCCGTGCGGCGTCGCAGGCAGGGAGGAGCTCCGACGCTCACGCGTCCGCCACCGGAGCTGGAAATCGCGATCGAATGACCACCACCGCCCTTCGCTCCCCTCGCGCGCTCATCCGCCATGCAGGCGCGCCGCGCAACGCTCTCATCGGCTTCCTCGTCACCCTCGGCGTGGGCATTGCCCTGCTCGCGGGCACCGCCACCGCCATCGGCATCACGAGTGCCGGACGCGTGCTGCCCGGGGTGACCGTCGGGGGCGTCGAGATTGGCGGCCTGGATCGCGCTGCCGCCATCGAGCTGGTGTCATCGCGGCTTCCATCACTCTCCAGCGGCCACGCCAGCGTCACGATTGACGGCGCGACGACCGTCGTGGCGTACGGCACGCTGGGCCGGAGCTACGAGACCGAGCAGATGGTCGACGCGGCGATGGCCGTCGGCCGGGACGGCGATCCCCTCACCGTCAGCGGCGAGCGGTTCCGCAGCCTGCTCGGGCCAACCGCGCTGCCGGTGGTGGTCCATCCCTACGACCTCGGCGCCATGCAGGATGTATCGGTCCAGCTCGCGCTCCGCTTCGCGCACGCCCCGGTCGATGCGCGCGTGTCCCTGCTGAATGGCTCATACGCGGTGTCGCCGGCCATCGCCGGGACCCGCCTCGACCCGCGGGCGATCAGCTCGGCGCTCGCTGCCGTCGTCGCCACCTCCGACCCGGCCGACGCATCGATCGCGCTGAGCACCACGACGCGGCCCGCGACGGTCAGCACCGAGACGGCCGCCGCTGCTGCCGCCGCCGCGAACGGCATCACGGCCGCCCCGCTCGAGCTCACGCTGGGTGACGACGAGGAGGCGCTCAGCTTCACCGTCGAGCAGCTCCGCGGGCTGCTCACCTTCGCGACCCACGGCACCGGCTACGACGTCGTCGTCGACCGGGCCGGTGCCGACGCGCTCGTCGTGTCGCTCGCCGAGGCGGTGGATCGCGACCCGGTGAGCGCACGCTTCGCCTACGGCGCCGGAGGCCCCAGCGGCGTCATCGCCGGCGTCATCGGACGTGAGCTCGACGTCGAGGGCACCGTCGCCGCCGTCCGCGACGCGCTCGCCGGCCGGGCCGCGGGCGCCAGCATCCCGTCGCTGGCAATCGTCACCAGCCAGACGGCGCCGGCGCTCACCACCGATGTCGCGCAGAGCGCCCTGGGGAAGATGCAGCGCATCAGCAGCTGGACCACGAAGTACGTGCCGGGCATCTCGAACTTCTATGGGGCCAACATCAGCATCCCGGCCTGGGACATCGACGGTCGCACGCTGGCGCCGGGCGAGTGGTTCAGCTTCTGGAACAGCATCGGCCCGGTGACCACGGCGCGCGGGTACGGGGAAGGCGGCGCGATCATCAACGGTCGCAGCCAGCCGACCGGGGCGCTCGCAGGTGGGATCTGCTCCACCTCGACCACCATCTTCAACGCCGCCCTGCGGGCCGGCCTCAACATGGGGGAGCGGCAGAACCACTACTACTACATCTCGCGGTACCCGCTCGGCCTCGACGCAACCGTCTTCCGGACCGATTCGTACGCGATCGACATGACCTTCCAGAACGACACGTCGAGCCCGATCCTGATCCGCTCCTACGCCGCGGCCGGCTACGTGCGCTTCGACCTGTGGGGCGTGCCCACCGGTCGCACCGTCAGCTTCAGCCAGCCGGTCGTCAGCAACCGACGGGCTGCCAGTGACGTCACCGTGATCGATACGACCCTCGCCCCCGGGACGGCGGTGCGTGACGAGACGGCGCACGACGGGATGGACGTCTCGGTCACCCGCTGGGTCTACGACGGGGGTGGAACGCTCATCCACCGGGAGACGTACTTCAGCCCGTACAAGGCGGTCACCGGCATCACCCGTGTCGGGCCGGCTCCCGCGCCGCCGCCGCCCGAAGATCCGCCGCCCCCGGACGATCCGCCGACGACCTGATCAGGTGCGCGGCGGGTCACCGCGCAGCGTCCCGAGCAGCTCGCGCAGCCAGTTCGAGGGCGCGTCGCGCCATTCGGTGACCTCGTCGCTCGGCATCAGCTCCAGCATTCGCAGCCAGCCGAGCGCCTTCTGCGCTCCGCCGAGGCGCAGCACGCGATCGGCAAGTGGCTCCAGCTCGTCGATGGCGGCGATCTCCGACCACGGCGCGAGGTACGCGCGATGGACGCGCCGCACCTCGTCGCTGTCCGGCATCAGCTCGAACCGATTCTCGAGCGCCACGTCGACCACCAGCAGCGACATGAACGGGTGCGCCACGGCCGCGTCGCCCCAGTCGAGGACGCGGCCGCCGCCATCCACGTAGACATTCGCGTCGTGGAGGTCTCCGTGGTCGACCGAGGCGGGGATCGGCCCGGCTTCGACGGCACGCACCGCCTCGTCGAAGGCCGGCAGCAGCGCCACGAGCTCCAGCCGCTCGGCGTCCGTCAGCGCCTCGTCGCCGCCGGTGAGGCGCTCGGGGGCGGCGAGCAGCGCCTCGAGCGACCCGACGAGCGTCGATGGTCGCGCGTCCGGCACGCCCAGGGCGAGCATCTGCGGCACGCTGTCCGCCGCCGCGCGCTGGAGTCGCGCGAATCGCGGCAGGACAGTGGTCAGGATGGCCAGCACCTCGTCACGGTCCTCGATGTCGCGGGCGCGACGGCCGCCGTCGGCGGTGATCGACCAGCCCTGCGCCTCGTCACGGGCGATGAGCCCGGGGAGCAGCGTGTCGTCGAAGCGCAGCAGGTGGGCCAGCAGCGCGGGCTCGAAGCGCTGCGAGCCGGCGCCCGCCTTGGCGAACCGCACGCCCCGATCCGTCTCCGCGCGCAGCACCACCGACCACGGTCGCAGGTGGACCTCCTCGAGCGCGCCAACGACCGTCTCCCCAGCCTCGGTCAACGCGTGTGCAACCCATGCCTCGAAGTTCGCGCGCCAGCGCGGATCGGTCCAGACAGTCAATCCCTGCATCCCGCGGATGCTACCGCGGTCGCGTAGACTTCCGCCTCGTGATTCCCCCCAGCCGCATTCGCAACTTCAGCATCGTCGCGCACATCGACCATGGGAAGTCGACGCTCGCCGACCGGCTGCTGGAGGCGACGCACACCATCGACCCGCGCCAGATGACCTCGCAGGTGCTGGACTCGATGGACCTCGAGCGCGAGAAGGGGATCACCATCAAGGCGCGCGCCGTGCGCCTGCACTACGACGCCGCCGACGGCCAGACGTATGCGCTGAACCTCATCGACACGCCGGGCCATGTCGACTTCACGTACGAGGTGAGCCGCTCGCTGCAGGCCTGCGAAGGCGCGATCCTCGTCGTCGACGCGAGCCAGGGCATCGAGGCGCAGACACTCGCCAACGTCCACCTCGCGCTGGCGCAGCACCTGGTCATCGTGCCGGTCATCAACAAGATCGACCTCCCCGGCGCGGAGCCGGAGATGGTGATGGACGAGCTGGAGGACGCGCTCGCGATCCCGCGCGAGGAGGTGCTGCTGGCGTCGGCCAAGGAGGGCACCGGTGTGCCGGAGATCCTCGAGGCGATCGTGAGTCGCGTGCCGCCCCCGCCGGGCGACCCGGCCGGCGCGCTCGGCGCGCTCGTCTTCGATAGCCACTACGACCCGTACAAGGGCGTCATCGCCTACGTTCGCGTGGCGAACGGGACGCTCCACGACCACGAGCGCATTCGCTTCATGGCCACCGAGGCGGAGGGCGAGATCGGCGAGCTCGGCTATTTTCGGCCCGGTCCGGTTGCCACCCGGACGCTCACCGCCGGCGAGGTGGGCTACGTCGCCACCGGCCTCAAGAGCATCCGCGAGGTCCGCGTGGGGGACACGCTCACCACCGCCGCGCATCCGGCACCGACGCCGCTGCCCGGTTACAAGGAGCCGCTGCCGCTCGTCTTCGCCGGCATCTACCCGGTCCGCGGCGATGACTACCCGCTGCTGCGTGATGCCCTCGATCGGCTCCACCTCAACGACGCCGGGTTCGCCTACGAGCCGGAGTCGAGCGTGGCGCTCGGGTTCGGCTTCCGCTGCGGCTTCCTGGGCCTGCTCCACATGGAGATCGTCCAGCAACGGCTCGAACGCGAGTTCGACCTCGACCTCATCGCGAGCGCGCCGTCGGTGGAGTACCGGGTGCGCGTCGAGCACGGGACCGATGAGCTGGTGGTCGACAACCCGGCGGCGATGCCGAACGCCGGCGAGATCGCGACCATCAGCGAGCCCTGGGTGAGCGCGCAGATCGTGAGCCCCACCGACTACATCGGCTCGATCATGGAGCTCGCCACGACGCGTCGCGGCACGTTCGTCCACATGGAGTACCTCGACGAGCGGCGGGTCAACCTCCACTTCGAGATGCCGCTCGGCGAGCTGATCATCGACTTCCACGACCTGCTGAAGAGCCGATCGTCCGGGTACGCCAGCCTCGACTACAGCTACCTCGGCTATCGGCCCGGCGACCTCGTCAAGCTGGACGTCCTCGTCGCCGGCGAGCCGGTCGATGCCCTCTCGCTGATCGTCCATCGGTCCAACGCGTTTCGGTCCGGCAAGGCGCTGGTGGACAAGCTGAAGGAGCTCATCCCGCGCCAGATGTTCGAAGTGCCGGTCCAGGCCGCCGTCGGCTCGCATATCATCGCCCGCGAGACGATTCGAGCGATGCGCAAGAACGTGCTCGCCAAGTGCTACGGCGGCGACATCACGCGCAAGCGCAAGCTGCTCGAGAAGCAGAAGGAGGGCAAAGCCCGCATGAAGCGCATCGGATCGGTCGAGATCCCGCAGGAGGCTTTCCTCGCCGTGCTGCGCATGAACGAGACGAGCTCGTGAGCTTCTTCGAGTCGCTGCGGCTGGCGATCGCACTGGGCCTGACGCTGTTCCTGGTGCTGCTCCGCTTCGACTCGGATCGTATCGTCCGCTCCGACTACTTCCGCTACCGATCGAATTGGCTCGGACCGGCCAGCTACTACGCGCTGGTGCTGATCTTCGCGATCGGCATCGCCTTCATCCTCCCCGACGGACGACGGCAGCTGTTCCTGGCCGGCGGTGACCCGGACCGTGCGCTGCCGATCATGTTCCTCTTCCTGGCGGTGGCGCTGATCAACGCCGCGGCGCTGGCCTACCTCCGCTACGGGGGCATCCTCCCGCTGCCGTCGGCACTCCTGCCGGACCGCATCCTGGGCGCGCTGATGAATGCCGTAGCGGAGGAGATCCAGTTCCGGTCGGTCGTCTTCGGCATGCTCATCTTCGCCGGCCTGCCGACCGGCCTGGCGCTGATCCTCCAGGCGCTTGTCTACGGCCTGGCGCACCGCCGCCTGTGGCAGGAACGCGACTGGTACTTCCTCGCGGGCTCGGTGATCCTCGGCTACGCCGCGGGCCTCGCGACGCTCCACACCGGGTCGGTGATCCCGGCCATCGTCGGCCACTTCGCCGTCAGCATGGCCTTCTTCGCCTTCGCCGGCGGGCGTCTCCGCCAGCGCCCGATCTAGCGCTTACCCGGCGCCGCATGCCCGCGGCGGTCGCGAACCGATAGGCTGCCTGGCTGATGCCGTCCCATCATCTCTACGTCCATGTCCCGTTCTGCCGCCTCGTCTGCGCCTACTGCGACTTCGTCACGGTAGGCGGGCGCGGCGAGGCGATTCCCCGCTACGTGGAGGCGCTCCTCGCCGAGATCGCGGCGCGTCCCCGGCCCGGGACGCTGCGCACGATCTATTTTGGCGGCGGCACGCCGTCGCTGCTGCCGGCGGACGCCGTCGGGCGCATCGTGGCGACGGCCGTGGGTGGATGGAGTGGGGCCGCGGTCGAGGAGGTGACGCTCGAGGCGAATCCGAGCCAGCGTGAGCGGCCGGACTGGGCGGCGCTGCGTTCCGCCGGCGTGACGCGGCTCAGCCTGGGAGTGCAGTCGCTGCGCGACGAGACGCTCGGCACGCTGGCGCGCGGGCACACCGTGGCCGAGGCGCGCTCGGCCTACGCGGCGGCACGTGCCGCCGGCTTCGATAACGTCAGCATCGACCTCATCTACGGCGTTCCCGGCCAGTCCCTCGCCGCCTGGCGCGACGACCTCGGAACGGCACTTGCGCTCGATCCGCCGCCGGACCACCTCAGCCTCTATGCGCTCCAGCTGGCCCTGGCGCCGGACGAGTGGGCCGCACCGCCGCGCCCCGGCGCGCTGCGCTGGCGCCAGCGGCTCGGGGCGCGGCAGGACGATGACCTCGGGGCGAGGCAGTACCAGCTCGCGGAGGAGCTGCTCGAGGCCGGCGGCTACGAGCACTACGAGCTCAGCTCGTGGGCGCGGCCCGGGCGTGCGTCGCGGCACAACGGCGCCTACTGGGACCGTCGCGCGTACACCGGCATCGGGGCCGGCGCGCACTCGTATGACGGGGCGCGCCGCCGATCGTGGAACGAGCGCAACCTCGACGTGTATCTCGCACGCGTCGCGGCGGGGGAGCGACCGCTCGCCGGTGCGGAGGACCTCGACGACGCGGCGCTCGGTTTCGAGGCCGTCGCGCTCGGGCTGCGGCGCGTGACGGGCATCTCGCGTGCCGGCGTGCGCGCGGAGCTCGGGGCAGATCGAACGGCAGCGTTCGACGCGGCGCTGACGGTGGGCATCGAACGCGGCCTGCTCACCGCCAGCCACGATCGGATCAGCCTCTCGGCGGAGGGGCGGCTGCTTGCCAACGAGGCGTTGCTGCCCTTCGCGCCCGAGGCGCCGAGGGTGCGTTGACATCGGTCTGACGCGGGCGGTACCATCCCCCCACCGCATGTTGGCACTCTCCGCGATAGAGTGCCAACCGGAGGATTTCATGGTCCAGCGCAGCGAGCGCCACAACGAACATATCGAGCTGACCGAGCGTCAGCGCAGCGTCCTGCGCGCCGTCGTCGAGGACTATCTGCTGACGGCCGTGCCCGTCGGCTCGAAGGCCCTCGTCGCCCGCTACGGGCTGCCGGTCAGCTCGGCCACGGTCCGCAGCGCGATGGCCGAGCTGGAGGCGATGGGCCTGCTCTGGCATCCCCACACGAGTGCCGGGCGCGTGCCGTCCGACCTTGGCTACCGGGTCTACGTCGAGTCGCTCATGCGCGAGACGTCACTCGACCAGGCGGACCAGCTCATGATCCGCCACCAGTTCGCGCAGGTGCAGCTGACCACCGACGAGTGGCTGCGCCTTGCCGCCTCGATCCTGGCGGCGACGACCCGCTCCGCCGCGGTCGTGACGCCAGCCCGCTCGCGCCGTGCTCGATTCGGCCACGTGCAGCTCGTCCAGCTCGCCGACGGGGCGCGGCTCGCCGTCCTCGTCCTCGCCGACGGCAAGGTGGCCCAGCGCCGCCTCGACCGCGCGACCATCGACCGCCTCGGCGACGAGCGGCCCGGACAGCGCGAGCTCGACGCGGCCGCGATGGTGCTCAACGCGGAGCTGGCCGGCCTGACCGCGCCGCTGGCGCGCCGGCGCCTCCCCAGGCTCGCGCCGCTCGCCGCCCACGTCGGGGACACCGTCGCCGCGCTGCTCGAGGAGTCGGACGGCGTCGCTCTCGGGGATGTCTTCACCGATGGCGTGATGAACGTGCTGGAGCAGCCCGAGTTCGCCCACGGCGGCAAGCTGCGCGCGATCCTCGAGGTGGTCCAGCGCAGCGACTTCCTGGAGCAGCTCTTCCCGCTGATCACGCGGCGCGGCGGCGTGCACGTCATCATCGGGCGCGAGAACAGCAACGACGCGATGCACGAGGTGAGCCTCGTCTTCGCGCCCTATGGCGCCACCGACAGCGCGCTCGGTCTGCTGGGCGTGCTCGGTCCGACGCGGATGCCCTACCCACGGGCGATTCCCACCGTCCGATACCTGTCCACGCTCATGAACGAGCTCGTGAGCACTCACCCGAACGAGACCCATGACTGACGAACCGACAAACGGCGGACCACGCCGCAGCCGCGCCCGGACACGTGCCGAGGAGCGGGCCGACAGCGTGCCGGTGCCGACGCGGCTCGAGCTGCTGGAGCTGCTGGAGCAGGCGACGCGCGAGCGCGACGAGCACCAGGCGCGGGCCGATGAGGCCACCTACAAGTGGCAGCGCTCGGCTGCCGATTTCGCGAACTTCAAGCGGCGGACCGACGAGGAGCGCACGGTGATGTCCCAGGTCGGGACGACGCTGCTCGTCGGCAAGCTGCTGAGCGTGCTCGACGACCTCGATCGCGCCATGGCCAGCGTCCCATCCGATGCCCACGAGGGCTGGGTCGAGGGCGTGCGCCTGGTGGAACGGAAACTGCGATCGGTGATCGAGTCGGAGGGCGTGACGCCCATCGACGCGCTCGGCGAGCCGTTCGACCCGAACGTCCACGAGGCGGTCGTCCACGAGCCGACGACCGAGCATCCGAACAACACGGTGATCGAGGAGCTGCAGCGCGGCTACCGGCTCCACGATCGTGTCCTGCGGCCGTCCATGGTGAAGGTCGCCAACAATCCCGGCCGCGAGTAGAACGCAACCAACCAGCTGACGAGGCCCTCCGGGGCGTCGCGAGGAGAACAGGCAGCATGAGCAAGATCATCGGCATCGATCTGGGGACCACCAACTCGGTGGTCGCCGCCATGGAGGGCGGCGAGCCCCAGGTGATCACCAACGCCGAAGGCGGACGCATCACCCCCTCGGTCGTGGCCGTCGCCAAGAGCGGCGAGCGGCTGGTTGGGCAGGTGGCCAAGCGGCAGGCAATCACCAACCCGGAGAACACCGTCTTCTCCATCAAGCGCTTCATGGGTCGCCGCTGGGACGACCCCGAGGTCCAGCGCAGCAAGGACCTGGTGCCGTACGACGTCGCCAAGGACCCGAAGTCCGACGGCATCATCGTCAAGCTCGCCAACGGCAAGGAGTACAGCCCGCCGGAGATCAGCGCCATGATCCTCCAGAAGCTGAAGGCGGATGCGGAGGCGTTCCTCGGCGAGAAGGTCACCGAGGCGGTCATCACCGTCCCTGCCTACTTTGACGACACGCAGCGGCAGGCGACCAAGGACGCGGGCCGCATCGCCGGTCTCGACGTCAAGCGGATCGTCAACGAGCCGACGGCATCGGCGCTGGCGTACGGGCTCGACAAGCAGAAGGACGAGAAGATCGCCGTCTACGATCTGGGCGGCGGCACGTTCGACATCAGCATCCTCGAGCTCTCGGAGGGCGTCTTCGAGGTCCGCAGCACGAATGGTGACACGCGCCTCGGCGGCGACGACTTCGACCAGCGCGTCATGGAATGGCTGATGGAGGAGTTCAAGAAGGACCAGGGCATCGACCTCTCCAAGGATCGAATCGTCCTGCAGCGCCTCAAGGAGGCCGCCGAGAAGGCGAAGATCGAGCTGTCGAGCACGACCTCGACGGAGGTCAACCTGCCGTTCATCAGCGCCGATGCGTCGGGCACGCCCAAGCACCTGGTCATGAATCTGACCCGGGCCAAGCTCGAGGATCTCGTCGCCGACCTCGTGAAGCGCACCGAGGACCCGGTGCGCAAGGCCCTCGCCGACGCCAACCTGAAGCCCGGTGACATCGACGAGGTGATCCTCGTCGGCGGCATGACGCGCATGCCGACCGTCATCGAGGCGGTGAAGAAGATGTTCGGCGGCAAGGAGCCGCACAAGGGCGTCAATCCGGACGAGGTGGTCGCCGTGGGCGCCGCCATCCAGGCCGGTGTGCTCGGCGGCGAGGTGAAGGACGTCCTCCTCCTCGACGTCACGCCGCTCACCCTGGGGATCGAGACGCTCGGCGGCGTGGCGACCAAGATGATCGCGCGCAACACGACCATTCCCACTTCCCACACCCAGATCTTCTCGACCGCGTCGGAAAACCAGCCGAGTGTCGACATCGTCGTGCTCCAGGGCGAGCGTGAGATGGCATCCGACAACAAGAAGCTGGCGACGTTCCGCCTCGACGGCATTCCCCCGGCTCCCCGTGGCGTGCCGCAGGTCGAGGTGACGTTCGACATCGACGCGAACGGCATCCTCAACGTGGCGGCCAAGGACAAGGCGACCGGCAAGGAGCAGAAGGTCACGATCACCGCGTCCTCGATGCTCTCCAAGGACGACGTCGACCGCATGGTGCGCGAGGCCGCCGAGCACGCGTCGGAGGATTCAGAGAAGCGTCGTCAGGCCGAGTCGCGCAACGAGGCCGATGCGCTCGTCTTCCAGGCCGAGCGGCTGGTGGCGGACCTCGGTGAGAAGCTCGCCGACGACGAGAAGACCGAGGTCGGGAACAAGACCGATGCGGTCCGCGAGGCCCTCAAGGGAACCGATGCGGGCGCCATCGACTCGACGAAGCAGCAGCTCACCGAGGCGCTGCAACGGGTTGGTGCCAAGGCGTACGCCGACGCGGATCCGACCGATGGAGCGGCAGCGGGCGGGGACAACGGCACCACTCCCGAGGGTGACGCCGCGCCGGATGCCACCGAGGACGAGGGCGAGACGATCGAGGGCGAGTACAAGGAGGTCTGACCGCCTCCCACCGGCGATCGGGCCGGGGCGGGCGCCGTGGTGTGCGGACCCGCTCCGGCCAGCGTCAGCCCTGCGGCTGCGTGCACATCGGGCAGCGCCGGGCCGCAAGCGGGATCTCCGAGGCGCATTCGGTGCACGCCTTCGTCGTGGGCGTCTCCTCGATGCCGCGCTGGCGTCGCGCCTCGAGCGCGTTCATCGGGCTGACCACGAACACGTAGATGGCGAGGGCAATCAGCACGAAGCTGATGATGGCGTTCAGGAAGATGCCCCAGTTGATGGTCGCGCCCGAGGGCAGCTCCGTCGTGACGGAGGCGAAGTCGGGCACACCGATGAGGCCGAGCAGCGGCGTCAGGATGTTCTCGACAAACGAGCTGACGAGCGCGCCGAACGCTGCGCCGATGACGACCGCCACGGCAAGATCGACAACGTTGCCCTTCATGATGAATTCCTTGAATCCCTGGATCATCGAGGACCTCTCCGCGGGCGGGCGTTGGGCGCCGAGTATAGGGAGCGGTCCCGATCGGTATGGTGGTGGCGATGCGACTCGCGACCTGGAACGTCAACTCGCTGAAGGCCCGGCTCGACCGCGTCCTGGCGTGGACGGAGCGGCATGCGCCCGACATCCTCTGCCTGCAGGAGACGAAGCTGGCTGACGACGCCGTCCCGCTGCTCGACTTCAAGGCGCTCGGCTACGACGTCGCGCACCACGGGCTCGGGCAGTGGAATGGAGTCGCCATCGCATCTCGCCGCGGGCTCGATGACGTGACCGCCGGCCTGCCGGCCACGGATGGCTGGACCGATGACGGCGGTCGCTTCCTGGCCGCCACCTGCGGCGGCATCCGCGTGGCCAGCATCTACGTCCCGAACGGCCGTGTCGTGGACTCCGAGTTCTATCTCGCCAAGCTCGATTGGCTGGCGCACCTCTCGACCTGGCTCGACGGCACCGATCCCGCCACGCAGCTCGCGATCTGTGGCGACTACAACGTCGCGCCGGAGGACATCGACGTGTGGGACGCCAACGCGGTGCATGGTGCGACGCACGTCTCGCCCCGCGAGCGCGCCGCGGTGGCGCGCCTTCGCGCGTGGGGGATGGAGGACGTCATCCGCCGCTTCCACCCCGAGCCCGGCTTCTTCTCGTGGTGGGACTACCGTGCCGGGCACTTCCACAAGAACTTCGGGATGCGGATCGACCATGTCTACGCCTCGCCGCCGCTTGCCGCACGGGCGGTGGCCGCGGAACGCGACCGCGACGCGCGCAAGCCGTCGACCTATCCGGGCATCCCCTCGGACCACGCGCCCCTCGTCGTCGACTTCGCGGACTGACCCGGCGGCAGATTCACCCGAGCCGGCGCACGGCGCCGGCGATCTCGCGTCCGACCCTCGTGCGCGGCCAGGTGACGCGTCGCCCGCCCACGAAGCGCCGATATGCCTCCACCGCGATCGCCAGGGTGGGAAGGAAATCCGGCTCCTCCATCGGCCTGAAGCCCGCCTCGAACCAGATGCCCCGGATCCGGAGGTCGGCGGAGGCACGCTCACGACGTGGTTCGATCCGTCCGACGAGCCGATCCCCGAAGAGGATCGGCAGGGCGTAGTAGCCGAAGCGTCGTTTGGCGGCCGGGGTATAGATCTCCCAGATGTAGTCGAACTCGAAGAGCGTCCGCATCAAACGCCGATCCCAGATGAGCGGGTCGAGCGGCGCCACGAACGTCACGTGCGGCGGCACCGGCTCGCGCTCCGCCGCGGCAAGGATGGGCAGCTCGTCGGCGAGCACGAAGCGGAGCGTCCGCTGGCCCTCCACCTCCACGGGCACGATCACACCCTGGTCGACGAGCGCAGCGATGTGCGCCGGCCGATCCCTCGCCTCGCCGGTGGCGGAGAAGAGCTCGGCCTGCCCGGTCGCGCCCATGAGACCGACTCCGCGGAAGCGTGACAGCAGCCGGTGCCGATCCTGCTCCTCCGGCGGCTCACGCTCGGTGAGCAAGGCGGCGGGAACGAGCCGTTCGATGAGGTCGTAGAAGCGGCGGCTTCCCTCGCGCCGCGCGATCCCGAGCCGTCCGGTCACGAAGAGGGCTTCCATCACGGCGCGCGCTGCCGGCGTCGGCGCCCACCACCAGTCGATGCTGTGATTGTGCTCACGAAACGCCGACGTCGTGAGCGGCCCGTCGGTCCGGATGCGCTCCACGATCGCATCGGCGACCGCGCGCTCCTCGGCCAGGAATCGGTCGTTGTACTCGGCCGCCGCGTGCGTCCATGCGGCGGCGTAGTGGGGGAGCTCGCTCATCGGCACGATCGAGAGCATCTTGTTGTACATCTCGATCAGCCGGCGGTCCGGCCCGTAGAGCCACTGCTCGCACCACTCCCGCCGGTAGTCGGCGATCCGCGCGTGCAGCACCAGGTCGTGGTTGCGGGCGCCGGGCACCTCGATCGGATCGAACTGGATGCTCCCGAGCCGATCGATGACGGTCAGCACCGACGACGTGTCGGCCGGCAGCGCCCGCGGCGGAGACAGCAGGTGGCGACGAACGAGGAAGCGGCGGGCGTGACCCGCGGAGATGCGGAGAACGGTGGTCATCGGCGTGGATGCATGCTGCGGGATGAGCCTGACAAGCGGCGTCAGTCTTCGGGCCCCCACGCGCACAACTGTTCAGGATTCCTGAACAGTTGTGGATGGCCTCCGGACGGTGTCCACCGGGCTGGCACTCGGAGACAGTGAGTGCCAGCCGCTATAATCGCCGACCGATGGCCATCAAGCGTGACTACTACGAAGTCCTGGGCGTTGCCCGGGGGGCGAGCGACGACGACATCAAGCGGGCCTTCCGGCGGCTGGCGCAGCGCCACCACCCCGACGTGGATGGCAGCGACGGCGCCGAGCAACGGTTCAAGGAGGTCAACGAGGCGTACCGCATCCTCTCCGATCGCCAGCGGCGAACCGCGTACGACATGTTCGGGCACGCGGGCGTGGACGCCTCGACGGCGGGGGGTGGGTTTGACGGCTTCGGCGGTGGATTCGGGCCGTTCGGCGACATCTTCGATGCGTTCTTCGGCGGGCAGCCGGGCGCGCGACAGCGGACGCGCGTCGTCGCCGGCTCGGACCTGCGCTACGACCTGCGGATCGAGTTCGCCGCGGCGATGGCCGGCGTCATCAGGGAGATCAGCTTCCCGACCCTCGTGACCTGCGCGGTCTGCCATGGCGCCGGCGGGGCTCCGGGCACCGAGCCGGAGCGGTGTCCCGACTGCAACGGCAGCGGTGAGAAGCGTCGCGTCGCGCAGACGATCCTGGGCCAGATGGTGAACATCGTCGCTTGTCCGCGCTGTGGCGGCGAGGGGCGTGTCGTCACCGCGCCGTGCGAGCACTGCGCCGGCGAGGGGCGGGTGCGGGAGCAGCGCACGATCGAGGTGGCCATCCCGGCCGGCATCGACTCCGGCCAGCGCATCGCGCTCGAGGGCGAGGGCGAGGCCGGACCGCGAGGTGGTCCGTCCGGCGACCTCTACGTGGCGGTGACCGTCGCCGCCCACCCCGAGCTCGTTCGCCGCGGTACCGAGCTGTACCACGAGGCGGCCCTCACCTTCGTCCAGGCTGCGCTGGGTGCGACCGTGGAGGTGCCGACCATCGACGGCACTGCCCCGCTCGAGGTTCCGGCCGGCACGCAGAGCGGCACCGAGCTGCGCCTGCGCGGGAAGGGTGTGCCGCGGCTGCGCGGCGGTGGCGCCGGCGACCTGCACGTCGTCGTCACAGTTGTGGTCCCGAGCAAGGTCGGCCGTCGTGAGCGGGAGCTGCTCGAGGAGCTCGGGGCCGTGAGCGGGCCGGCGAAGCTGCCGCGCGGCGGCGGCATGTTCGATCGCCTGCGTGACATCTTCCACTGAGGGCCGCTGGCTCCAGCTCGAGGTCGAGGTCGATGCCGAGGCGGTTGAGCCGGTCAGCGAGATCCTTGGCCGCGTCGCACCGGGCGGTGGCACGGCTGTCCGGCCCACCCGGCTCATTCGCGACCCGCACGACGAGCTTGCTGTTCGCGAGGACACCGATGCCCCCTTCGTGGTGACCGCCCACGTACCCGATGACGAGGCCGCGCCGGCCGCCATCGAGGCCACCGAGCGTGCCCTCTGGCACCTCCAGGCGTTCGGTCTGCGGCCGGTGAGCGGACTGAGCGTCACCCGCGTCGACGCCGCCGACTGGACCGATGCCTGGAAGGAGCACTACGTCACGCAGCGCATCGGGCGCGTGGTTGTCGTCCCGACCTGGCTCGACGAGCCGCTCCGGCCCGGTGAGGTCGCGATCCGCATGGACCCGGGGATGGCATTCGGAACGGGGCTGCACCCGACGACGCGCGGCTGTCTGGAGCTGCTCCAGGCGCACGGACCGATGCCCGAGCGCATCCTCGATGTCGGCTGCGGATCGGGCATCCTCGCGCTTGCCGCCCTGCAACTCGGCGCCGGCCGGGCCGATGCCTGCGACACCGACCCGCTGGCGGTCACCGCGACACGTGCCAATGCCGCCGCCAACGGCCTCGCGGGCCGCCTCGTGGCGTGGGAGGGCACCCTCCCCGCCGTGCCGGCCACCGAGCCGTATCCGCTCGTCCTGGCCAACCTCGTGGCGGCGGTGCTGGTGCGGCTCGCGCGGCCGCTCGCCGCCCACACCGCCACAGGCGGCGCGCTGCTGGCCAGCGGGATCATCGAGGGACGTGGGGACGAGGTGCGGGCCGCGCTGGCGGAAGTGGGGTTCATGCCCATCACGGAGCGCCACGCCGGGGAGTGGGTCAGCCTGGCCATGGAGCGAGCCGGATGAGCGGCACTGTGCACCGCTTCTTCGTGGCGCCGGCCACGGTGACGGCGCGCACCAGGCTGGAGCTCCCCGCAGAGCTGGATCACCAGGTGCGCCGCGTCCTGCGGCTGCACGACGGGGCGGAGGTCGTTCTCCTCGAGGGCGACGGGGACGAACATCGCTGCCGGTTGGACGGGGACGAGCTCGTGGTCATCGGCCGCCGGCCGGCGAGCGGCGAGCCCCGGCACCGCCTGACCGTGGTGCAGGCACTCCTCAAGGGCGACGGCCTCGAGGAGGCGATTCGGGCCGCGACCGAGGTCGGCGTCGCCGCCTTCCGGCTCGTCGTCACTGAGCGGACGATCGCGCGCGAGCTCAGCCCGCGAAAGCTGGAGCGACTGCGTGCCGTCGCACGCGAAGCGGCGGAGCAGTCGGAGCGGGGCGTCATCCCGGCGGTGGCGCCGCCGGAGCCGTTGACCGGCGCGATCGGTCCGGAGAGCGTCGTGCTGTGGGAGAGAGGCGCGCCCGACCAGCCGCGCCTCTCGGCGGTCGACGCGCCACGCAGCATCGTCATCGGTCCGGAGGGTGGCTTCACCGCCGCCGAGGTTGCCGCCGCCGAACGCGCCGGTGCGACGCTCGACGGACTGGGGCCGCGCATCCTGCGTGCGGCTTCGGTCGCTCCCGTCGCCGCTGCCATCGTCCTGTCGCGCAGCGGCGATTTCGCCTAGGCTCCCGGCATGCCCGATACCGATTGCCTCTTCTGCCGGATCGTGGACGGCGAGATCCCCGCTGACCGTCTCTTCGAGGACGACGACGTGATCGCCTTCCGCGACATCGCCCCGCGCGCGCCGACGCACGTCCTCGTCATCCCGCGACGCCACGTGGTGTCCGCGGCCGAGCTCGGCGACGACGATGGGCCGCTGCTGGTCGCCCTCTTCGGTGCGCTGCGGCGCGTCGCCGCCGATGCCGGTCTCAGCGACTATCGGATCGTCTCGAACGTGGGCCCCGGCGCCGGGCAGAGCGTCTTCCACCTGCATCTCCACCTGCTCGGCGGCCGTCCGCTGGGCTGGCCGCCGGGCTGAAGGCGGCAGGGGGTCGTCGTCGGACCGCGCGCAATTGACCGTCACCCGGCCCGCTGCTACCCTCGGTCGGCTTGCGTGCCCCATCGACGAGCACGCCGGCGGCTTCTGAGCGCCACGATCATGGGCGCGCCGTCGGCGACATCGGTCCATGTGCGGCACAAATTCGAAGCGGAAGGGAGGCGAGTTGTTTGGCAGAAGTCCGCGTGGGCGAGAACGAGACGTTCGAGAGCGCGCTGCGTCGCTTCAACAAGAAGATCCAGCAGTCCGGGATCCTGGCTGAGGCGCGACGTCGCGAGCACTACGAGAAGCCCAGCGTGAAGCGGAAGCGAAAGGAAGCCAAGAAGCGCAAGGCTTCCCGCCCCTAGGCCAGACGCTCACCCCAACACGGCATTCGAGGCGCGAAGGAGGCAGGACCGATGCACAGGCCCCTCCTCCACGCGCCCTACCCGGCACTCGACCCATGACGCTCCTCGAGCGGATCGAGTCGGCGATGCGTGACGCGATGCGCGCGCGCGACGAGCGACGCACGATCACGCTGCGCAGCGCGATGGCGGCTGCCCACAATCGGAAGATCGAGCTCGGGCGCGACCTCAGCGACGAGGAGATGCTGGACATCCTCGGCAAGGGGGTGAAGACGCGCCGAGAGAGCATCGCGATCTACCGCAACGCCGGACGTGAGGATCGCGCCGCGCCCGAGGAGGCGGAGGTCATCGTCCTCACCGAATTCCTGCCGCGACAGCTCACCGCCAATGAGGTCGAGGCGCTGGCGCGCGCCGCAATCGCCACCAGCGGTGCGAGCGGCCCGGCCGACATGGGACGCGTCATGGGCGCGCTCACGAAGGAGACGCGCGGCCGTGCCGACGGGCGGATGGTCTCCGACACGGTACGTCGCCTCCTGGCGGAGTCGGCCCCGTGACACGGGGCGGGCGCGCGCGACGCTCGGGTGCCTTCATCCCGCGCACCCTCGCCGAGCTCGAGGCGGGCGGACCGGGTCGCGCGGCGACGCTGCGCGCCGCGGCAGTGGTGGCGATCCTGGCGCTCGCCACCTTTGCGGTGCTCACCGTCAGCCTCGGCGGGTCCCAGGTCGACCTGGCCGTCGACGACATCGCCCCGGCCGACATCATCGCCCCCCAGGCGGTCACCTACCAGTCGACCATCCTCACCGCTGCGAAGGCGCAGGCGGCCGCTGACGCGGTGGAGACGCAGTACGTCAACATCCGCCCGATTCCGGACATCGCGCAGCAGCAGGGCACCGCGCTCGACGACCTGACGGCCGCCATCGGCGCGGTGCTCACCCAGGAGGCGCAGGGAGGCATCGACCCCGAGGAGGTGCCGGCCGCCATCCGTGACGTCGCTCCGCAGCTGAGCCCCGAGCAGGTCTCGATGATCGCCTCGATGAGCTCGACCCGGTGGCGCGCCATCGCCGGCGCCGCGAGCTCGGCGCTGGCCACCGCCCAGGGAAGCGCCATCCGGCAGGGTGAGCTGGAGCAGGCGAAGACCGCGGCGCGGGCCAACGTCACGGCCGACCTGTCCGATGCTGACCGGACGCTCGCGGGCGACCTCGTGGCCATGTACATCGCCGCCAACCAGCGCATCGACGAGATCGCCACGCAGCAGGCGCGCAACGAGGCGAGCAGCGCCGTCGACCCGGTCGTCATCTCGATCCTGCCCACGCAGCGCATCATCCAAAAGGGCGACCGCGTCAGCGACACCGATGTCGAGGCGCTCCAGGAGCTTGGTCTCACCCGGCCCACCGTCGCCGCCGGCACGTTCGCCGGCCAGGGGCTGCTCTCGATCGTGCTGGCCGCGCTGCTCACCGGCTTCCTGTGGCGGTTCGAACCGGAGATCTGGCATCGCAACCGCTCCCTCCTCCTCTTCGTTCTCGCCTTCCTCGTCAGCGCCATCGCGATCCGCATCTCCGCCGACCGCCAGGTGTGGACCTACGTCGTCCCGACCAGCGCGGCGGTGCTCCTCATCGGCATCCTCCTCAACGCTTCGTCGGGAGCGGCACTGGCGGTGGGGTTGGCGGCGATGGCCGGCATCGCCAACCAGGACGGGCTCCAGCCAGCCCTGTACATCCTCGCCAGCGGCGCCGCCGCACTCATCACCATCGTGCGTGCGGAGCGACTCAACGCCTTCGTGCGCACCGGCGCGATGGTCGCCGTCACCAACGTCGTGGTCCTCGTCGCGTTCAACCTGATCGACCAGCAGGACGTCTCGACCGTCCTCCAGGCGGTGCTGGCGGGGCTCGTCAACGCCGGCTTGTCGGTCATCCTCGCCGTCGGCTCGTTTGCCACGCTGGGCAACGTGTTCGGCATCATGACCGTCTTCCAGCTGCTCGAGCTGGCGAACCCCTCGAACCGCCTGCTCCGCCGGCTGCTGCTCGAGACGCCGGGCACCTACCACCACGCCGTGATGGTCGGCAATCTCGCCGAGCGCGCCGCGGAGACCATCGGGGCGGACCCGCTGCTGGCACGCGTCGCCGCCTACTACCACGACATCGGCAAGATGCGGAACCCGCTTGCCTTCATCGAGAACCAGGCCGGGGCGCGCAACATCCACGACGACCTGGAGGCGGAGACGAGCGCGCGCATCATCGCCAGCCATATCCGGGACGGCATCGACCTCGGCTACGAGCACGGGCTGCCGGTGCAGATCATCGGCTTCATCCCGCAGCACCACGGGACGAGCAAGATGAGCTACTTCTACGGCAAGGCGCTCCGCGAGGTCGGGGGCAATGAGGAGCTCGTCGACGCGGAGCGGTTCCGCTATCCGGGCCCGCGGCCGCAGAGTCGCGAGGCGGCGATCCTCATGCTCTCCGACGGCGTGGAGGCATCGGTCCGGTCGCTCGACCGCAAGGACCCCGAATCGATCCGCGGCATGGTCGACCGTATCGTCGACGAGCGCGTCGCCGACGGCCAGCTCGAGGACGCCGACCTGACGCTCAAGGACATCACCTCCATCAAGGAGGCGTTCGTCCAGCAGCTGCTGGGCATGTACCACTCGCGCATCAAGTACCCCGACAACGTCGTGCCGATGGAGCAGCGCGACCGCGCCTGATGCTGGACCGATGCGCCCGCCCTGCGGGCGCTCAGGCCGAGCCCAGGTCCGAAAATGGAAGTGGCTCGTCGGGCGGCTCGCCTCGTTCCATGAGGCCCATCCCGTACCACGCCACGCCGATCCAGCGGCCGGCCTTCCAGCCCACGCGGCGGTAGAGGCCGAGCTCCTCCATCCCGATCGCCCGATGAAGCGCCTCGCTGCCCGCGTTCGGCAGCGCAATGCCGGCGCACGCGTTGACGAGGCGCAGCCGGCGCAGGAGCGGCAGCAGCGCGGCGTAGAGGCGGCGGCCGATCCCGCGCCGATGCCGTCCTGGATCGACGTACACGCTGATGTCGACCGACCAGCGATAGCCGGCGCGTTCACGATGTGGGCCGGCGTAGGCGTACCCGACGACGTCGTGCATCTCGTCGATCGCCACCAGCCACGGGTGACGGGCCAGCGTTGCCGCCATCCGTGCGGCCATGGTCCGCGTGGTTGGCGCGGTGGCCTCGAGGGACGCGATCGTCTCCTCGACCGCGTGACGGTAGATCTCGGCGACACGATGCGCGTCGCGCTGCGGTCGGCGACCTGGACCGCCACCGCCCGACCGGCGCGGGGCACGGTTCGGGTGGGCTGCTCACCGCGCCTGGGGGACGAGGTCGCTCCACCGCTCTTGTTCGATATATCGCCCGAACTGAGCGGGACCGATCCGGCCCGTCGAGGTTGATCGATATATCGAACACGGCTGCGCACGAGGCGTGCCGACGGGTACGGCTCACGCTCCCTGCGGACCGATATATCGAACAAACCCATCAGCACGGGGCCTTCCCGAGCGATCCATTCGATAAATCGAACGGAAGGGGCTCGGCGCATTCCGACGTCCTCGGCGCCCGGCGCGGCTGGTGGTCACTCGGCGGCCGCGGCCGCGGCCGGTGGGGGTGCCGGACGGTGCGACGATCCAGGCGACGAAGAGTGCGGCGATGACCATCGGTCTGTCTCCTGTACGTGGACTATTGGTGTCGATCGATGGCAAGAGGGCTCCGTGGTTGGGCGGTGGGGATGTGCAGACAGCCTGAACCCCGAACATCGGTGTGACCAGCCCGAGCGCCGTCGCCGGCGTGTCCTCCTATGTGCACATGGCACACGGGGTGGCGCGACGTCTTGAGCGGGCGTGGTCCGTCGCCTAGGATGACTTCCGATGGACTGCAGGGTCACGATCCATGATCGGGTCGGCAGCGAGCGACTCGCCTCGGCGGTCGAGCCGCTGACGGCCGACCAGGCTGCCTCGCTGCTCGAGGCGGCTGTTTCAGTCACGGCCCGGACGGCGCTCGGCGCACGGCCGTCCGAGGTTGAGCTGACCCTCACCGGCGACGCCGAGATGACGCACCTCAACTTCGATCACATGGGGGAGCGCGGACCGACCGACGTCCTCTCGTTCCCGCTGCACGAGTGGGTCGTGGAGGGTGGTGCCTCCCATCTCACCGACGACGACGCCGTCCGCCCGCCCGGACCGATCCTCCTCGGTGACGTCGTCGTCGATCTCGACCAGGCGCTGCGGCAGGCGGCCGAGGGCTCGTGGTCGGTGGTCGAGGAGCTGGTCCTGCTCGCGATTCACGGGACGCTGCACCTGGTCGGGCACGACCACGCCGACCTCGACGAGGAGGCGGCGATGCGCGCCGTGGAGCACACCGTCCTCGGCACCATGCACCGGCGCCATCACGAGGTGGCGTGGCAGCCGGGATCACTGTTCGACCGCGCCGGCCATGCCGTGACCGGCGGCGTCTGACCGCGACGCTCAGCCGGCGAAGCGTGCGGAGCTCAGGGGCGGGGGAACGCCGCCGCCGTCGAGCGCCGCATCGACGGCGATCCGTGCCGACGCAGGCCCGGTGCTGATGCCCCACGGACCGTGGCCGGCGCAGATGACGAGGCCCTCGGCGCCGGGCAGCGGGCCGATGAACGGGCGTCCGTCGGCCGACTGCGGCCGCGCACAGCGACGCAGCTCGAGCACCCGCGCCGCCGCGACGCCAGGCAGGAAGCGCGCCCCGCGCTCGAGGATCGACGGCGCCACGGCCGCCGGGTCGGGCGCATCGACCAGGAACGTGGAGCCGAGGGCGCTGCGTCCGCCGGCCGTGGCGAGGCTGAAGACGACGTGCCCGCGTTCCGGGATGCCGAACCGGAACTCGCCGGCAACCTGCGTCCCCCCGATCTCCTCTTCCTCGAGCACGTGCCGGGGCGCATCCGGCAGCTCGAGCTGCAGGGTGACGCCCCAGGTGCGGCGAATCCGCAGCGGCGATGCGAGCTGCGGCGGGAGGAGCTCCGGCGACCACGGTCCGGCGGCGAGGAGGACGCGGTCGGCCGGATGTCGCGTCCCGTTCGAGAGCCGGACGCCGCGGCAGCGGCCGGCGTCGATCCACGGCTCGGCGGCCCGTCCCCGCTCGATCCGCGTGCCGCGACTGGTGGCGAGCGCGGCGTAGGCGGCCACCGCGGCGTGCGGCGGCACCGGGTAGCCGGTGGCGATGCGCACCGCGGCGACATCGGTGGCGAGCGCGGGCTCCAGCTCGGCGAGCTCGTCGGCGCGCACGAGGCGGGGCTCGAGCTCAGGTGCGACGGCGCGGAGCGCAGCGGCATGGTCGGCCAGCGCGTCGAGGTCGGTCGCGAGGAGGAGGATGCCGGCCGGATCCGCGGGCAGCGTGAAGCCGGGCAGCGCGCGGTAGTGACGCAGTGATTCGGCGTGCAGCGGCGCCAACACGGCGTCGTACGGATGCTGGATGGCGCCCAGGTTGCGTCCCGATGCCCCGGCCCCGAGATCCGCCGCTTCGTAGAGCGACACCGATGCGCCGCGCTCCGCTGCCATCGCCGCGGCCGCGCAGCCGATGATGCCGCCGCCGATGATCGCGAGGTCCGTCATGCGGCGGGGCCGCGGCCGCCGGCGCATGGCTCGTGACGGGGAGGCGCTGGGGACATCCTCGCGAGGATAGCGCGGCAGCTACCATCGGCCGCGTGATGCGCGTGGTGTGTGGGCTCGGCAACCCGGGCGATCGCTTCCGGCTGACCCGCCACAACGTCGGCTTCCGGGTGGTCGACCTGCTCGCCGACCGCTGGTCGTTGACCGGCCAGGGTCGCGTGCGCGAGGGCGCGGCGGTGCTCGAGGCCCGGCGACCCGACCCGCTCGGACGCGTGCTGCTCGTCAAGCCGATGCGCTTCATGAACGCCTCCGGCGGCCCCCTGCGCGCTGCACTGCGCCAGACCGACGTCCAGGTCGGGACGGAGCTGCTGGTCGTGTACGACGACGCCGACCTGGAGCTCGGACGCGTCCGACTGCGTGCCGATGGCTCGGCCGGGGGGCACAACGGAATGCGCGACATCATTGCCGCGCTGGGCACGAACGCCTATCCGCGGCTGCGGATCGGCGTCGGCCGCTCCGGGCCGCTCGTGGGCCACGTCCTGGCGACATTCCGCGGCAGCGAGCGCGAGCTCGCCGACGAGATGGTCGCCGTCGGTGCCGACGCCGTCGAGACGTGGCTGCGGGACGGCCTGGAGACGGCGATGAACCGATTCAACGGCATCGACCTGGCAACCGGCTGAGGAGCGGCCGGCCGGCTCCGCGCACCACGCCCCATCCCCGTACCATGATGCCGCAGCCATGACCTCTCCTCGCGGCGGTGACCGCCGCCTTGCGACGCTCGTCGATGACCTGGTGCCGCACCTGCCGTCGCCGGGCGTGCTGCGCGTGCCCGCCGCCGCTCGCCCGGCCCATTTCGCGGCGCGTCGCGCCACGCTGCCGCCCGCGACGCCGCTCGTCGTCGTGGCACGCAACGACGACGAGGCCCACCGGCTCGCCGACGACCTGACGGCGTGGATCGGCGCCGATCATGTCCGAACGCTGGCCGAGCGCGCGGCGCTGCCGCTCGAGCGAGCGCTGCCCGAGCACGACGAGTCGGCGGATCGGCTCGAGGCGCTGGCCGCGCTGGCCGGGCATCGTCAGCGGATGGTGATCGTGGCGCCGCTCCTGGCGCTCGTTCAGCGGACCCTGGGCGTGGAGCAGCTGCGCGCCGCCAGGACGGTGGTGACGGTCGGGGCGCGGATCGATCAGCGCGGCCTCCTCACCGCGCTCGTTGACGGCGGCTACGAGGCGGCCGTGGAGGTCAGCGGGGTCGGGGAGTTCGCAAGCCGGGGCGGGATCGTCGACGTGTGGCCGCCGGGTGCGAGGGAGCCGCTGCGCATCGACCTCTTTGGCGACGAGGTTGAGTCCATTCGCGCCTTCGACCCGATGACGCAGGGCAGCCGTCGTCGCGTCACCGAGGTCACCCTGCTGCCGGCGAGTGAGTTCCTCCCGGCCGGCGGCTGGGCATCGATCGCCAGCTCCGTGCCCGCTCGGACGGAGCAGATCGCGGCGGACCTCGTGCGACTCGAGCAGGGCGACGTCGCCGAGGCGGCCGAGACCTGGGCGGCGCTGCTCACCGCCGGTCCTGCCGCCGACCATCTGCCGATCGGGGCGTATGTGGTGCTCACCGATCCGGCCGAGCTGGCGGCGCTCGCCACGGATCTCGATGGGCAGGCGCTGGAGCGGCGCGACGGCCTCGTCAGCGCCGGCGAGCTGCCGGCGGCGTGGCCACTCCCGTATGACGCCGCCGCGACCCTTGCGGCGCTCGGTGGGCGCGCCGCCGAGCGGGTCGACGAGCAGGAAGGGGGCGACGCCGGCTACCGAGCCGCGCCCATCCTTCCCGGCCGCGCCGACCACATCGCGGCGTGGCTGATCGACGAGGTGGGGGCGGACGCGGCGACGGTCATCACCACCGACCAGGCGAGCCGCATCGGCGAGCTGCTCGAGGCGGCAGGACGAACGGTGGCACCGGCGGCGGAGCTGCGGGAGGCGCCGCCGCGCGGCGCCATCGGTCTCGTCCATGGCTCGCTGACCGGCGGCCTCAGCCACCCGGCCAGCGGCCTGCTGCTGCTCAGCGATCGCGAGCTGTTCGGTGCCACGCGCATCCGCCGCCTGGCTTCGGCCAAGAAGGTGGTGACGCGCGATCTCATCGGGAAGCTGGCGCCCGGTGACCTCGTCGTGCATGTCGACCATGGGATTGCGCGCTACGTCGGGATGACGCAGCGCGCGTTCAGCGGCGCCATCAAGGAGTATCTCCAGCTCGACTTCGACGGCGACGACAAGATCTTTCTGCCGGCGGATCAGATCGGGCGGATCACCCGCTACTCGGGCGGCGCGGGACCGGCGCTCTCGAAGCTGGGCGGCGGTGACTGGGAGCGGACGAAGCGGCGCGTGCGGCGTGCCGTCGACGATCTCGCGCGCGAGCTGCTCGCGATCTATGCGGCGCGCGAGGACGCGCCGGGCTTCGCGTTCAGCGCCGACTCCACCTGGCAGCGCGAGCTGGAGGAGAGCTTCCCGTACACCGAGACGCCCGACCAGGCACGCAGTATCGAAGAGGTGAAGGCGGACATGCTGCGCCGGCGGCCGATGGATCGGCTCGTCGTCGGCGATGTTGGCTACGGCAAGACGGAGGTGGCGCTGCGCGCCGCGTTCAAGGCGGTGCAGGACGGGCGCCAGGTCGCGGTCCTCGTGCCGACCACGGTGCTGGCGCAGCAGCACCTGCACACGTTCCAGCGCCGCCTCGCCGCATTCCCGGTGCGCGTCGCGATGCTCAGCCGTTTCGTGCCGAAGCGCGAGCAGGAGCGGATCCTCGGCGACGTGGAGGATGGGAGCGTCGACATCCTGATCGGGACGCATCGCATGCTCAGCCGCGACATCCGCTTCGCCGACCTGAGGCTGCTCATCGTCGACGAGGAGCAGCGCTTCGGCGTGGCGCACAAGGAGCGCCTCAAGCAGCTGCGCACCGAGGTCGACGTCCTGACGCTGTCGGCCACGCCCATCCCGCGCACGCTGCACCTGTCGCTGGTGGGCATCCGTGACCTTTCGGTGATCGAGACGCCGCCCGAGGCGCGCCTCCCCATCCAGACGAGGATCGCGGAGGACGACGACGGCCTGGTGCGGGACGCCATCAACCGCGAGCTCGACCGCGGCGGCCAGGTCTTCTATGTTCACAACCGGGTCGAGAACATCGAGGCCGCCGCCGAGCGGGTGCGACGCCTGGTGCCGCGGGCGCGCGTCGCCATCGGTCATGGCCAGATGGCGGAGGGGATGCTGGAGCGGGTGATGGTCGACTTCAGCGAGGGTTCGACCGATGTCCTGGTGTGCACCACCATCA